>DEPS01000060.1:16845-17812 GCA_002358875.1 Lachnospiraceae bacterium UBA3386
TGGACTGTGCACTTGGTGTTGATGTTCTTCCTTTTAAAATTTCATGCCAGATGATGTGCGCTGTTGCAAAGGAAGCAGTCCGCGCAAGGTCGTACTCCGACGCGAGCACAAACATCAATGAAAAATACCATGTAAAAATGAGCTCTGTCCAGGTCGAAAAAGTCACGGACTTTATTGGTGCGCTTGTTTTCCAGTCTCAGACGCAGGAGGCGGAAAAGGCTAAAGGCCTCTCGCGCCAAAAGGTTGATGGCCGCCGCCGCAGACGCAGAAAGAATGATATTCTTTACCTCGAACTGGATGGCGCAATGGTTCATGTAAGGGACAAGAAAGACGGCGACGGGTGGATGGAAAGCAAGCACGCAATCGCCTTCAACTCATCCGATATACGCTATTACAAATCCGACGATGGAAAGATTACCGGCCATCGTATTGTGAACAGGGATTTCACCGGATACATAGGATCCGCTGAAGATTTCAAGTATCACTTCTATGCACTCGCAAAGAGGAATGACTGTGATTTTTGCAGCGAGCTTGTAGTAATAAGCGACGGAGCCCTTTGGATCCGGGATCTTGTCAGGGAACTGCTCCCTAAAGCTACGCATATCCTTGATCTTTACCATGCAAAAGAGAACGCAGGTAAGTTTGCCCAGGCTGTGAAGCGGGGCAAAAATCAAAAGAAAGAGTATGCCGATAAGCTTTGCAGCCTTATTGATAAGGGTAATATACAGGAGCTCCTGAAAGAGCTTGAACCCTACAAGGATGAGAAGCTTTCTCCCGGTGTGATAAACTTCTACAGGTATGTGGAAAACCACAGGGAATGTATGAACTATCCTCTGTATAAGAGTAAAGGTTACTTTGTCGGCAGCGGAGCAATTGAAAGCGGTAACATTCGCCTTATGCAAAACAGGATGAAACTGCAAGGTATGCGATGGAAACTATCAAGCGGTCAGGGAATGCTGTCATTAAA
>DEPS01000028.1 GCA_002358875.1 Lachnospiraceae bacterium UBA3386
TTTCATTATGGCTGTGAAGCATGAACAGTCCCGCAGCCACAATGACAACTACAGCAGCTGCTATCAGCGGAATCTTTAAATTCTTTTTCCCTGCAGGTCCGCTCCCGGGTTTTCATTTGAGCCAGTCTGGTTTTCAGAAAACATAATAGAGGCCTCCTCTTCTTTTCTGGAATCCATCTTTTCCGGTAAAATGTAATCTGCATGAATAACCGGTTATATGATTACTTCATCACCTCCATTTTTTCGACATAAAACGCGGCATTGACATGTCTTCAGCAACTAAATTCTATCTAATTATATTTTGTATTTTGATTACTGTCAATTTTGTCCTTCTTTTGGCCGGGATTTATTGGATCAAAGGTTACAGTTCAGACATCCGCGAAACTCGAGGTATTTTTGCGCTTTTCTAAGCACAAAAGCCCGAGTTGAACGGCGAAAATCCCACACCACAAAGCTGCGCTTTGTGGTGTGGGATTTTCGCAAGTTACTGCACGCCCTCAAGAGGGCGTGACAGTAACGATCAAAGCGGGTGCGGAAATCTCTTCCAGTATCATCAGCCCGGGCAGCAGGAGAAGGGTCTCACTGCTGCTTTCTGAAAAATACCTTGATGCAAAAATTATCATACACTTTGATTAGTGGATCTATGGGAAAAGACTCATCATACTCCTCTGAATCCTCTTCTTCCGGCTTCTCTGCTTTTGTCCAGTCCTGCCACTCCCCGCTTTCCATCACAAAGCTTTCCCCGGGTTTGGCATATGTCTGACCGACTGTTTCCGTATCGGGTGATTCAAAATTATAGGGGACTGAATAATATGAAATCCTTTTCCCATCATCGTCTGTATAATCGGTCGTGGTGATCACACTGAACCGGTCACCTTTCTTTAAAGCGATGGGAGTCAACAGATCTGTCCGGTGATAGCCAAAATACCGGAACGTTTTTGAGAACTGCTCCAGTTCCTCTCCATCCTCCGGATTCTTTGCGTTTTCGTTCAGCTTCACAATTCTAAACCTGACCCGGCTGTTGTCATGAACAGTCCTGGCGGAAACCGCTGTCAGTTCCATATCCTGATCTGCCATAAAGACATTCGCAGCATGTACCGGATGTTCGCTTTGCTTCTCATAATTGAATCTGATAACACGATGCACCCGGGCGGCTGTGTCCGGGTACATCGTGTCATTGGTCAAGGAGAATCGTTTGCTTGTTGGGAAAATAAGACAGAAAACAAGCGCCTCTTCCGAAGAAGAGACGCTGTGGGTCGAAACAAATGACTTTTACTTTGCGCCGCTCAGATAAGCGGCGATTCTCTTTGCCACATTATCCTTGATGTTATTGTAATAGAATGTGTAATCACCGTTGTGGAAGCTCTGGGGGCCGAATACATCGTCCATTCCCGTCATGGGCTCATGATTGGCGTTCGTCACGATCACGCCGCGTTCTGGAACGATCTGAGCATCCGCGCCGATGTCGCTGATACTGGTCTCGCCGGTTTCCTCATTCAGCACGAGTGAGCCCAGGTTCTCACTTGCCGGCGCATAAGTATCATCGAGCTTCCAGTTGAGCGGATTGATGCAGATGGCGTTCGGCATCACTGCAACGTTCTCAGCGTTTTCCTCTATGTTTTTCGGGCCCTCGGTGTTCCAGCTGACGATGACGCCCGTGTCACTCTCGCCGGCCGCAAACTTCATGTGCGGGTTGGCTTCGAGCTCGTCCCTTGTAACGGAAAAGCCTATGATATAGGCCGCAACCATGCGTTGATAGTAATCGGGATGCTCCTTAAAGTAATTCTCCAGCACGAGAGTGCAGATGGCTGAGCCCTGGCTGTGAGCGGCGAGAATAAAGGGACGGTCATTATTGTAGTTCTCAAAGTAGTAATTCAAAGCTGCGGTTATATCGGCATAGGGAGAGGCGTCTTTGAGTGCGTTGCGCGCGTCTCCGGTCTTTTTCCTTGCATCTACCTGAATCCGCATACTGGCTTGACGATAATAGGGCATGAACACATTGGTGGAATCCTCGTACACGCTTGCCAATAACCTGTGGTCGAGGTTTTCAACACCGTACAGCATTTCGGCATTGTCGAGCGCAGCATAATCCGGATCGTCTTCGTTGGACGCCAGGTATTCCGTCGGGTAGACAAAGAACGTGTCGACATCCTTTGTAATCTCCGGAATCTGGTACCAGCAGGACGCCCGGGAGTAATCGGGGGCGCCCTCTGTGACCGGCTTATAAGCCGCAATACGCTTAGCCACGTTTTCCTTGATGTTGTTATAATACAGAGTGTAGTCGTCCTCGTGGAAGCTCTGCGGTCCGAAGAATTCAGCTGCAGCGTATTGGTCGTAGGAGGTGTTCGTCACGATCACGCCGCGGTCAGGGACCACCTGGGCGTCCGCGCCGACATCGGTGATCTCATAATCATCAGTTTCTTTGTTCAGCATTAACGAGCCAAGGTTCTCGCTCGCCGGCGCGTAGGTATCGTCCAGCTTCCAGTTCAGCGGGTTGATGCTGATGGCGTTGGGAAGTACCACGACATTATGGGCATTCTCCTCCACGTTCCTGGGGCCCTCGGTGTTCCAGCTCACGATGACGCCCGTGTCACTTTCACCAGTGGCAAATTTAAAATACGGATATTCCTCAAGATCCTCCTTTGTAATGGAGTAGCCAATGGCATAGGCGGCGATCATGCGCTCGTAGTAATCTGAATGCTCCTTGAAGTAGTTTTTCAGAACATACTTTACCATGGCAGAGCCCTGACTGTGTCCGGCGATAATGAAGGGGCGCCCGTTGTTGTAATTCTCAAAGTAGTAGTCCAGCGCGGCTTTTATATCCTCGTAGGATATGCCGGAGAGCGCCGCGTCGATGTCTCCGGTCTTCTCCGCGACTTCCCCCGCGTACCGCATACCAGCCTGACGGTAGTAGGGCACGAAAACGTTGGTAGAATCCTCGTACACGCTTGCATTCGTCACGTATTCGCCCATCGCTCCCATGACCATCTCGGGGGTTTCAAGCGTCGCATAATCGGGAGCCCCCTTCTCAAAGCTCGACTCGACATATAAGGTCGAATAGATGTAGAACGTATCGACATCTTTGGTGATCTCCGGAAGCTGTAACCAACAATCCTCCTTAGAATAGTCGGGCGCGCCCCCGGCGTTTTCGTTCTCTGCCGGACTGCCGGAACAGGCCATCAGACTAAAAGCTATAACACAGATCAGTACCATAGCCAAAAAATGCCTCTTCATCAATTTCTCCTTTCTTTCGCAGAGATTCGAGGATCTCTCCAGCGTCCCCGCATTCATCATTCATCTATTACTTTAGACTATCATGGGATTCAGAATATTACCTTACGGTTATTGCTCCATCCTGATTGACTTTATTATCCTTTTTCCCCGATGCAATTCAAGGGGAGTTGCCGGAATGCCAACCTCCCATATTTCTACTTACTTGCTTTTGTGATTGCACTGGCTTATCTTATAATGATATGAAAGGGGCGAATTGATACTATGAACACCCTGTTTGCGGATGCTTTAAGAAAACTGAGAACGAAAAAGGGCCTTACTCAGATTCAGCTTGCAAGGCTGATGTTTGTCAACAAAGCCACGATTTCAAAATGGGAAAACGGCAGCCGCCTGCCGGATGCCGCCATGATCACCCGTCTCGCCAGAGTCCTGGGGACGGATGTGAATACACTGCTTTCCACCGCCGTCGAGAACGACGAATCGCCCGTCATTATCCTGGTGGACGACAACAAGGCCATCCTCTCCTACTATCTGCTGATTTTGGAGGAGGTCGTGCCAAACGCTATGATCGCGGGCTTTAACCTGCCGCAGGAGGCGATTGAATATTCGAAAGCAAACCGGGTCGACCTGGCCATCCTGGATATCGAGCTGGGAACAGCAAGCGGCTTTGACCTCTGCCGTGTGCTGCATAAAATCAACCCCTTCACCAATGTGGTCTTTCTGACTGCCTATCCAGACTATTCCCTCGATGCATGGGACACATCCGCCTGCGGCTTCATGGTCAAGCCGCTGACCCCGGAAGCCGTCCGCAGGCAGCTGAAAAAGCTGCACTATTCGTTTCCTGTAGGAGGTGTGGACGAGTGAACAGCTGGATCGACTTCTTTAACTTTTCCCTGCCCGGCGCTGCGCTGCTGCTTATCGCGATAGGTCTGTGGTTCGCCCTCGTCATTCCCGGAATCGACCGTTGGAGCAGACGCTTTTTCATAAGCTATTTTATCGTTTTTCTTTTGAGCTGCCTGTCCTGCATCGTCGAGGTAGTCTTCCAGTATTATTTCGTGCCGAAAGCGGTGTTTCTTTTCCTGCTCCTTTTGGAATCCCTTCTGCTCTCGCTGCCTCTGCCCATGGTGACAGTTTATCTGCTGCACTGCTGCGGTGAAAACCTGCGCTCAAGCAAACTCCTTCACACCGTGCTTGGACTGTGGACAGCGTTTTTTCTCCTGCTTGTGAGCGTCCCTTTCATCGAAGGTTTCATCCATATTACTCCAAGAAATCTGTATATACGCGGTTTTCTCTACCCGCTTCCTCTGGTGCCGATCATCGCAGCCCTGCTGCTCACTTTTGCAGGCACGGTGCGGCGCCGGGCGCGGCTTTCCCGAAAAACCTTTCTCGCTTTTCTCATGGCCATACTGCCAATTGCGGTCTCACTGGCTGTGCAGCTGTTCATTGATGCTTTTCCACTTGTCGATATCAGCTACGTCGTCTCCGCACTGGCAATGTACAGCCTCATCCTGTCCGATCAGATTGAGCAGGACCGCCTCCGCCAACAGGAAATCATCAGACAGCAGCAGGAAATTGCCGGCCAACAGAGGGAAATCGCCCGACAGCAGCGGAAAATCGCCCGACAGCAGCGGGAGATCGCCCAGGAGCGGACCAGCGTCATGGTTCTGCAGATGCGGCCTCATTTTATCTATAATACCCTTATGAGCATCCACAGCCTGTGCAGGCTCGACCCCCTGAAGGCTCAGAAGATTACGATGGATTTCACCAACTACCTGCGCAGGAATTTCAACGCCGTCGCCAGCGACATCAACATCCCCTTCTCTACGGAACTGGAGCACGCCCGCGCCTATCTGGCCGTAGAACAGGCACAGTATGACGATATGCTTGTCGTGAATTGGGATACGCCGTTTACTCATTTTCGCCTGCCGCCGCTGACCCTGCAGCCCATTGTGGAAAACGCCGTCAAACACGGCATGAACCCGTATTCAGGGCCGCTGCGTATCTCCATTCAGACACGGCATACGGATCACAGAACTGAGATCATCGTGGAAGACACCGGTCCGGGCTTTGACGCCTCCGACAAGAGCAAGCCTCATACCGCACTTGAAAACATCCGGCAGAGACTTGAAATGATGTGCGGCGGGAGTATGACTATCTCGCCTGGTGAGGGTCGTGGAACAAAAGTCACGGTGTCGATTCCTGACATTGCCGAACGAAAGAAAAGGCCGGAAGAACTATAAGATTCAAAAAACGGGAGAGGCTGTCACACCCCTCCCGTTTCTCTTTTTCAAGTATTCAGTTCCCTGAAGTTCCTGGAATTGTTCTTATAGAGCCTTTTGAACACCCTGTAATTCCGCTCATATACCTCTTTGTTTCCGGAGTCGGGAACATATACATGATTGGTTTTGACAAGCCGGCGCGAAAGCGTGAATACATCGGTTCCTTTGATTCCTGCTGCCACAACAAGAGCGGTGCCGATCGCGCCAACCTCCTGTGTATTATTTATCGTCTCTATCCTTCTTCCGGTAATATCCGCCAGCATCTGGCAGGTGACCGGCGACAAGGCACCTCCGCCGACAAATCGGATGGTTTCGGAGGTTTTTACCTTACGCATTTCGCTTTCCAGAAGCCACCGCAGATGATAGCAAATACCTTCAAGCACCGCACGGATCATATCCCGCTTTCCATTTTCAATCCTTAAGTTGAAGAACATCCCTCCCGCCTTTGAATCTTCAAACGGACAGCGGTTCCCATGGAGCCACGGGGTAAAGATCACGCCGTTTGCACCCGGAGGAACTTTACTAACTTCCTCGGAAAGGTAGTCGTAAAGACTTATATATCTGCTTTCTGTATCTGTAATCTTAGTCTGCTCCAGATAAGCGCCTATCTCGTCCAGCGCAAGATGCTCCATGACCCATTCAAAGCACTTGCCTGTTGTTTCCAGCTGCGCATAATAATTATAATATCCTTTTTCTGCGGATAATACGCCTGTGATCAACGCCTTTAAATCAACTGTCTGGTGATCCAGGAAGGTTGACACCCATCCCGATGTCCCGACATAGATATGCGTATCTCCGGGATCCACGCATCCGGCACCAATATTGACAAAGCTCGTATCACCGCCTCCTCCGAAAACAGGGATCCCCTCAATAAGCCCCAGCTCTGACGCCGCCTTCTTCGTCAGCCTTCCGGCCATGTCCGTGCAGTCAATGATCTCAGGCATATGTTCGGGGTGCACCTTGTACATTTTAAGAAGGCCTTTATTCCATCCCTCTTTCCCCTTTCGTGTATCATACAGGATGGTTGCGAATGCGGAATCCGCAGTCCTTACGATCCTGCCTGTGCAGCGGGAAGTGAGATAGTCCCCGACATCCAGCCATTTATAGATCCTCCTGAAAACATCCGGCTCATTGTTTTCCACCCACTTGTACTTCCAGACCGGATCCTTGGCGCTGGTGGATGCGGCATAATTCACGACCAGGTTCCGCGCAAGCTTATAAAGGCTGCAGCCGGAAACCCTGATTAAACCGGATCCCATGCATTCCTTAAACTCTCTGACGCCCTTCTGATCCAAATAGTTCATCGGACGTCTCAGGGCATTGCCGTTCTCATCCACAAATACAGACCCCTGCATCTGCGAGCAGAAGGCCATACCCCCGATCTTGGCAGGCTCAACATCCGATTTGTCAAACAGCTCGTGCGTGGTCGAGCACAGCGCCTCCCACCATTCCTCTGTATCCTGCTCCGCGCCTCCGTCTTCGGAAATGTAAAGACCATACCCCGCTGTAGCACTTACCACAAGCTGTATACCGGTATCGATCTTAAACAGACATGTTTTTACGCTGCTGGTTCCAAAGTCATAAATGATAATATACATTTTCCCCCACTCTTTCAGGTGGATGTTCCAGCCGTGGTCAAAGTTGTACTTTGCTTTATTCACTCCCTTGACAATTCTTGTTTCTTTCCCACTCGCTCAAACAGAGGGAACACAAAAGGATATACGCCCATTATCAGAAAAATAACGATCGCATACCTGATCATTCTGATGAACAAAGCGACCT
>DEPS01000005.1 GCA_002358875.1 Lachnospiraceae bacterium UBA3386
TGTTATTTAATTACAGATACTTATAGGGAACAATTGCCTTGACCTCGCCGAGCGCAATCATGTTGTCCAGAGGATTGACTGCGGCGACAGTGACACGCAGCAGCACGTCCGCTGCACCGGGCGCTGGAATAGGGCTTTCCTTTATCTTTAACTGTGCTTCGCCTTTACTATAGTGTTCCAGCCATGCAGCTCTCATGGAATCATTCCTCCATCCAACTGAATAAGTATCGATAGTTTAACTGACTATAGTCCTGGGCATTTGTGACCTCCAGCGCTCCGGAAAGTCCCAGCTCCCGGGCGGTCAGACAGAAGTGGCTGGCACAAATCCCCACATCAACCCGCTGAATGATTGGAGAATCAGCTTCGCCCTTGCCCTCAGCGGTTTTTGCGTAGAAATGAAATGCTCCGTCCTGACGCAGCACACGCCAGGGCTGGGCATTGGTGGCGGAGGGAGCAAGGCGCAGCATTTCCAGGGGCTGTTCATATGCGCCTGCCTCAGAGCGCTCCATAGGCGTATTGAAGTCTCCGCTGAAGAACAGCTCTTTCCAATCCTTTCGCTGATCAGATTTCATGCCTGCCCGCATAAGGCTGTCGCTGATGGCCCGTTTCTTTGCCGGGTAACCGATGGGGGAAATCACGGGCATCCACTCATCATCTGAGACGTTCATAGCACCGGTAAAGGCCTTTCGGTCAAAGGTGGCCGCCAGCCAGCAGGTGCCGATGCCCAGGTGTGTTGCGTACAACACCAGCTGCTCAAAGGCGTATCCCACCGACTCAAGAGAGAGAGCTCCCTTCGGCACAGTGACACCGAGGAAGGTTTTCGTCCCCTTGATGACTCCGTAGGTTCCCAGCTTCTTGGCGGAAGTGTCGCCTGTTTCCAGCAGGTGTATCTTAACGGGAATTCCAAAGGGTGCGGGAAGGGTTTTGGCGTACTCTGTCAGCTTTTCCAGGTCCTGCTCCCGGATCGGTATGGCATCAAAGGTTCTGACGCTGCGGCGCTTTTGGATGGTTTCACATACGGGAAAATCGGAAAACATGGCGGTCCCTCCTTCGTATTGATGATGACTTCATTGTAGTGTATTGCAGACAGGGAGTGCATTCACAATTCCACAATATTGTGAAAAAGGAAACAAAATGATAAAATAGTGCAAAGCGAGGTGAATAGCTGTGATAGAACGAAAAACGACAAAAGATTTGATCCTGAGTTCCCTATACGACCTGCTTCAGGAGAAGCCCTACGAAAAGATCACGGTCTCAGCAATCGTCAAAAACTGCGGGATCTCCCAACGCACCTTTTACAATCACTTCAAGGACAAGCACGAGCTGATGGAGTGGTCATACCTGCACGTGATAGATGACTATTACGAGAATAACCGTGAGGATATGACCTTTCGCAAATGGCTTGCATTAATTACGGAAACGACATGGGAGCACCGTCTCATGCTGCAAAAATTCATCCAGTACAGCGGCCAGAACAGCATGAGAATATCCCTGCACCAGCCTCTGACCCGGCGCTGTATGAACCTCATTCAGGATGTGTATGGAGATTCCGTCACGGAAGAGCTGGAGAGCGCCGTTTCCTTTTACGTCGGGGGCCTCATCAGCTATGTTGAGCGGGCATTGAGCGAGCCTGAAACTCCTGTGCCGGAGAAAAGCATCCGGCTGTTTGAAACCTGCATTCCTGTTTGTATGGAGAAATATTTAGGCGAAGCGTATTCCTGACCGAAAGGTTCCGTAAGTTGTTCTAAGCAGAGAAAGAAACAGACATGAACCCTGACTGAGACGAGGCGATGTCGCAAATCTTTTACGGCCAGAACAGCGGGGATTGAAAAAGGACAGTTCATCAGAGCATTTCCCTGAAATGCTGTCTCAGATCTTTTCCCCTGTTACGATAATTTATCTTTTTCGGAAGTCGAGCGCTTTAATTCACTTCTTCACGACGGGAAACTTGCCTATATTGAACGTCTCCGTCAGTTTCTTGGAAAACCTTCAGGCTATACTGGCATAACCGTGAGCTGCTTATCCGGACTGGTGCAGCACATGAGACATGCAGCTGAATGGGGAGACATTTTTGAAACATCCGAAGTCCCCTGTCTGTCAGATCCGGTGAAGCGCAGAAATAATCCTGATTTGACAATCTGGAAACTCTGCTTGTTCAGGCCGGCTTATTTGTTATAATCATGATTATGGAATTAAGTAAAACTGCAGCAACAAATGGACAAGACATGAAAGCAGACAAAGAAAGGAATTACTGACTATGAAAGAAAAAATCATCATTGTAAACTGTAAGGTGCCGAGTGAAGCTTATCAGATATTGAGTATACTGCGGCAGAATCTTAACAACAAAAGCTTTGCGATTTCTCAGGCGGCTGTTGTGAAGAAGGAGTCCGGACAGTTTTTACTGAAAGACGGCTTTATCGCCGGCGACCCGGTAGAGTCTTCGGGCTGGACCGGCAGCCTGATCGGAAGTCTGGTGGGCGTACTCGCCGGTCCTCTCGGCGTTCTGCTCGGCGGCACCGTTGGCTCGCTGATCGGCGATTCCATGGACATGGATGAGCTGGAAGACAACTGTGAGATGCTGGCAAAGGCCTGTGAGTGCCTTGTAGACGGGGAAACAGCCCTGTTACTGATAGCCCAGGAGAAAAATGATACCGCACTGGCAGCAATGCTGAAGGATTTCCAGATTTCCCTTACCCGCCTGGATGCCGCTGAGATCGCTTCCGAGATTGAGTACACGGAAAAACAGGGATATCTGAAGGCGGAGGGAGAAGCCCCTGCCGAGCTTCCCTGCAAATAATCCCGGGTGCATTAAACCAGGCTTTTTACAGCTGCATGCGCAGAGCTCCCGTCCCCCACAGAGGGATATCTTCTTTGATGATATTAAAGGCACGCTGGTATGTGTTTATTTCCCCGACTATATGGATGGAATCAACGCCACTGGCTGGCACCTGCACTTCATTTCCGAAGACAGAAAGAAGGGCGGCCATG
Source organism: Lachnospiraceae bacterium UBA3386 (assembly GCA_002358875.1). GTDB lineage: Bacteria > Bacillota > Clostridia > Lachnospirales > Lachnospiraceae > CAG-791. The sequence continues at coordinate 2,989 of DEPS01000005.1, forward strand.
TTTTTGATCTGTTAATGGAAGAGGGAACGGCATACATTGACAAGATCTCGAATATTGAGATTGCGCTGCCAAACGAGCCGGCCTTTGATACCTACGCCTTAAAGGGCGCCTCCAAGGATGAGATAAAGAGTGTTGAGCAGGGAAAATAGCTCACATCAGAGAGCAGGGAGAGAACCGTCTCCCGGTTCCTGCAGACAGGGAAACAAGCATCGCTCCGGCGGTGCTTTTTCTTTTCGCGCGCCGGATTAACATGGTCATGGTTAATCAAAAAAATCCCGCAGAAAAGTTTGTTACTGTCCGTGCAGAAGGACACTGTTTTCGGGACAATGAGAATATAGAAATCATAAGAGGGCTTAAATGAAAGGAAAATAACAGACAGGCAAACCTGCGGCGATGAATCCTGTCCTGACTACGGATTCTTACACCATCAGATGGAATACCCTGTCCTGCAGACTTATCTGAGGGAGGTGATTACATGACTATTATTGAAGCGAAAAAAATCTGCAAAAACTACTATAATCTCACAAATCCCGGGGAGGAAGACCGATTCCTGTTTGCTGAGGCACTGGATTACCTGATCAAGGAAACGAAGGACTCCAATTATATGGTGGAGCTCGGAGGTCTGTATTATGAGCAGCGCCGTTTTGACCTCGCCCTGAAATATTACGAAATGGCTGCGGAATACGACAATTTGTATGCTGTCTCAGATCTGGGTTACATCTGGTATTATGGGCGGACAGGGGAAAAGGATTATAAAAAGGCTTTCTACTATTTTGATAAAGCGCGTCAGATGGGTGACCTGATCGCCGCCTACAAGGTGGCGGATATGTATAAGAACGGGTTCTATGTTCAGCAGGATTACGAAAAATACAAGGAGATTATCGAAGAACTCTATCCTCAGTTGGCAGATGCGCGTTTTCTGGAGGATCCGCTCCCAGAAGTGTTTACCAGGCTTGCAAAGATCCGGTCAGAAGAAGGAAATGCGGAGGAGGCACTGCGCCTTTATGATATTGCCCGGGATTTTCTCTCTCAGCGCATCCGGAACCATCCCTTCTTCGGCAATTTGAATATCATGAAATGGATGATCACCGACATTTATGGGCTGAGGGAATTTGATCCTGCATTCATGAATCTGTATGACCTGTATCACGTACTTGCCGCTCCGGCAAAAGTGCGGTTTACTTATGAGGGAAGTGCCCATGAAGCTGAATCTGTGAAGGAGGACGGACAGATCGCGGTCCGATTTGATAAAAAATGGTATCGGACAGTCGATGATTTCTTCAAAAAGGCGGAGATTGATGGTGAGCTGCTGACAAGTCTCTATGAAGAACTGTTTGATTTTGAGATCATAGCATGAAGCATGAACGGGATGCCAACAGTAAGTGCTGTATATCACGCGGGAGAGGAAATAGGGCATAAACGGGACGCGGGCAGTAAGTGCTGTATATCACGCGGGAGAGGAAATAGGGCATGAACGGGATGCGAACAGTAAGTGCATCACGCGGGAGAGGAAAGAGGACGAGGAGGTGCAGCCATGGAACTTATAAAAAGCGGTCAAACGCAGTACGAAGAATATGAAACACTCCTTCTCGAGCGTGACCAGCTTCAGAAAGAGGCCGGCCAGATCTGGACGGTGTATATTCAGACGTTCGGGAAACTGATTGCCGATGTCTATGAGGAAAAGATTGAATGCATTAAATGCAGGAAGACGATTGCCTATTACCAGCGGGCCCTGAACCACGGCGGGACCATAGATCAGGAAGCCATGCAGCAGTACCTTGAACAGGAGATGGCTTCCTATTACATGAACCTTGCGCACATGCAGGATGATTACAAAAAATGCAAAAATGCCGGGAACTCCACCACCTATGAAGTGCAGCGCTCCAGAACTTTGTACCGGCGGCTGGCGAAGCTGATCCATCCCGATATTTTCCCGGAAACGGACAGGAATGAAACGCTCAGGGAACTGTGGCAGCGCATTCTGACAGCATACAGCCGCAACGACGTAAAGTCTCTGTCTGAACTGGAAGTCCTGGTCCGCAGGGCGCTGAAGGAAGCGGGCGACAAAGAGATTAAAATTGATATCCCGGATATAGGAGAGAAGATCGATGCACTGAAAGAAGAGATCCACAATATCCTGCACACAGATCCTTATACCTATAAAGCGCTCCTGGAAGATGACGAAGCCATTCGGAAGAAAAAGACAGAACTGCAGGATGAACTCGATACCTATAAAAAGTACCGCAAAGAGTTAGGAGAAGCGATTCACCAGATCATTACCAGCGGAGGGATCACAATACAATGGCGAATGAATTGAGCACACAGCGGACCGGGGAACTGGTTCGGACGATAGACCAGCAGGGGCTTGGCGAGATGCTAAAACCCCTGATCAAGGAGATACACCTCTTTGATACTTTTGTGGCCGGAACAACTCACCTGAAAGACAAGTCCATCCTCGAGCAGATCAAAACCGGTGATAAGCTCAGCCTCCAAAGAGAGGAAAACAAGTTTGACGACAATGCCATTCTTATATTGACAGAGGACAAAAAGAAACTTGGTTATGTGCCGGAGAAGGACAACGTAGTTTTCGCCCGCCTGATGGACGCAGGGAAGCTGCTGATGGCAAAAATCCACAAGATAGATAAGCGGGGATCTTTTTACCAGATCGGTATTGGGATCTACCTGGTGGATTTCTGAGAGGAGAATTTTCTCGCAGATTTCATGTATTTTGCTTTCGTTTTTCCTGCCCATAGTATACTGGAAAAGTATGTGCTCATCAGCGTACGACGCCGTGCTCATCAACGGACGCCGCCGTGCTTGTTGACAAAAATGCCCCCATGACCCACAATAAACATAAGAAAGATGCAATACAACTGTGTGCCAGAAGCCTGCGGGGAGGCAATCCAATGGAGAAAATGGTTGTAGTCGGGAATGATATTTTTGATGACTTCATCAGGGATGATGGCTACTATGTGGACAAGACAGAGCTGATTTATGAGCTTGTAGCCGGGAGCAGAAATAAAGTCACCCTGTTTACCCGTCCCCGGCGCTTCGGGAAAACGCTGACCATGAGCATGATGGAGAGCTTTTTTGATATCCGGCGGGACAGCAGGGATCTGTTTGAGGGACGGAAGATACTGATGGACCACCCGGATTTCTGCAGGGAATGGATGAACCAGTATCCTGTTCTGTTCCTTACGTTTAAAGACGTGGAAGGGCGCAGCTTTGATGTGGCTTATGACAAGTTGAAGACTGTTATCGCCGACATGTGCAAAAAGCATGCATACCTGGAAAACAGTGACAAAGCTGATCAGGATGACGTGGAAAAGTTCAGACGATTAAAAGCTGAAAAGGGAGAAGAAAGCGATATTCAGAACTCTCTTAAAACCCTTATGCGCATGATGAACGCCGTCTATGGGAAGCCTGTCATCCTCCTGATCGATGAATATGACGTGCCGCTCTCTAAGGCGGCGGAAAGCAAAAACAAAGACTACTACGCGAAAATGCTCGATGTCATTCGGGGCATTATGAGCATTTCGCTGAAAACGAACGAATACCTGAAGTTCTCGGTCGTGACCGGGTGCCTTAGGATCTCCAAGGAAAGCATTTTTACAGGCGTCAACAATTTCGCCTGCTACTCCGTCACAAGCAGGAAGTTCAGCCAGTATTTCGGATTTACTCAGGAGGAAGTCATTCAGATGCTGGATGCCTTTGGCATGTCCGGCAAGATGGATCTGATCAGGGAGTGGTACGATGGATATATCTTCGGGAACACGGAGGTCTTCTGCCCCTGGGATGTCGTCAGCTACCTGTCCGCCGTCCTCTATGATGAGGACGAAGAACCGCAGAACTTCTGGGCGAACACGAGCTCGAACGCCATCCTGGACGACTTCGTGAACCACAGCAGGTTTGACGCGTCTGAGAAATTTGAAACCCTCCTGAACGGGGGCACGATCACCGAGGATGTCTGCGAGGAGCTGACCTACGACCGGATCGCTGAGTCGGAGAAAAACCTTTGGAGCGTCATGCTCATGACAGGCTATGTTTCAAAGGCAGATAAGTCCGTATCAAGAGGAAGGGTAAAGCTCCGCATACCGAATGCCGAAATCGCAGGAATTTTCCGGGACGCGGTGGTCGCAAGGTTTGAAAAGACCCTGGATGCCGGAAATGTGGACGCCTTCGTGACGGCAATGTGGAA
>DEPS01000082.1 GCA_002358875.1 Lachnospiraceae bacterium UBA3386
TCTCAGATTTAGGCGCATGGCTGTCTATCGATGCAAGGCTTGCTTATCTGGGTGGGGATCTTTATTTAAACAATGAGCTGCTGACAGAGGTCGTTGTCCCGAATGCAATCACAAAGATCAGGGACTATGCTTTTTATAATTGTGAAAGCCTGACAAGCGTGACGATTCCAGAGGGCGTGACGAGCATTGGAGGATCAGCATTTGAAGGCTGTACTGGCCTTTCCAGTGTGGTGATTCCGGATGGCACGACAGAAATCGGCAGATCGGCGTTTTCCGGCTGTAGCAATCTGGCGGATGTTTCGATTCCGTCCAGCGTGAAGAACATTGGAGGCGGCGCATTCAGGGGTACTGCATGGCTGGCTGCGGCAGGCCTTGAAGATTATGGCACCTGCGGCGAAAACCTGATATGGACCATGGACGGAGACAGGACTTTGACGATCAGAGGCGAGGGAGAAATGACGGATTATTCGTATAATGATCCTGAAATCCCCGATTATTACGAGACCAATACCAGTCCCTGGTATCCTGTAAAAGTGGTCATTGAAAAAGGCGTAACGAGTATCGGTACCTATGCATTTTCAGATTGTGGAAAGCTCACGAGCATTTCTTTGCCGGAAGGATTGAAAAAAATAGGAGACTTTGCCTTTGAAGGCTGCACAGGTTTGGCGGAAATCTCCATTCCGGCGGGTGTAACGAACCTTGGGAAAGGCACTTTCAGCGGCTGCTCAAATCTTGCGAGCCTTGTGATCGCGCCTGGACCGACAAGCATACAAAGAGACTTCTGCTGGCATTGCTACAGTCTTACAGGCGTGACCATTCCGGAAGGCGTGACAAGCATCGGGACCTATGCTTTTGACAGCTGCAGCAGCCTGACAGAGGTGGGCATTCCGGACAACGTTACGACGATTCAGGAGAGGGCGTTTACGTTTTGTGAAAATCTGAGAGAATTGACAATTCCAGACAGCGTGACGAGCATTGCAGAAGATACTTTTGACCATAAGCTGGTACTGCATGGAACTCCCGGTTCCTATGTGGAACAATATGCATCCAAATACGGTTTTACTTTTGTATCAAGCGGTTCACTATCCATCACCGATGCTGTCGTAACTGTATCTTCACAGACTTATACGGGCGAAACGCTCACTCCTGCACCAAAAGTTACAGTAAACGGAAAAACACTGGTAGCTGGTACGGATTATACGGTCTCCTATACCAATAATAAAAACGCGGGAACGGCCTCCGTGACAGTAACGGGAATCAACAATTATACGGGAAGCGTCACAACGAACTTCAAGATTGCAAAAGCGGCGCAGGTCATCAACGCTCCCGACCTTTCCCTGACGTATCCCAAGAGCGGCAAAGTATCCGTCTCCGGGGCGAAAGGAAAGGTGACTTACGCAAGCTCGAACGAGAAAGTCGCTGTCGTAGACGCTTCCGGCAATGTCACGGCAAAGGGCGCGGGCACGGCGAAGATCACAGTGAAGGCGGCTGCGACGGCCAACTATAAAGAAGCGTCGAAGAGCGTCACCGTGACCGTCGCGAAGGCGGCCCAGCCGATGACGGCGAAGGCCTCCGCCTCTTCTGTGGCGGTCGGAAAAACCGTGGCGGCTTCCGCCGCAGGCGTGAAGGAAAAAGCCTCCTGCACCTTCAAGAGCTCCAATACGGCCGTTGCGGCGGTGAACGCCTCCACGGGCAAGGTCACAGCAAAGAAGGTCGGAACCGCGACCATCACGGTGACTGCGGCAGCCACCGCGAATTACGAGAAGACGTCGAAGGCCGTGAAGATCAGCGTCGTCCCGGCCGCCACCGACTCCCTGACCGCCGAAAACCTCGCCACCGGCATCAGGCTGAGCTGGAAGAAGGTCGCCGGTGCCACGGGATACAAGGTCTACCGCGACAAGACCCTGATTAAGACGATTACCAAGGGCTCCACAGTCACCTGCACGGATACCAAAGCCAACACAAACGGCACGAAGTATACCTATAAGGTCGTCGCCACAGCCTCTACTGGCGCAAGCACCCTGTCAAAGACGGTGGCCGCTTATCGTGTGGCTCGCCCGGGTATCTCCTCTGCGGCAAGCGCCAAAGCGGGAAAGATGACCGTCAAGTGGAGCAGCAACGCCAAAGCCACAGGTTATCAGATCCAGTACAGCACCAGCAAGACCTTTGCGTCCGGAAACAAAACAGCAACGGCGACAGGCGCATCCACGGTCTCCAAAACTATTACCGGACTGACGAAAGGAAAGACCTTGTACGTCAGGATCCGGACCTTCAAGACGGTTGGAGGCAAAAAGTACTACAGCGCCTGGAGCGCCGCGAAGACAGTGAAGGTCAAAAAGTGAACCAGTAGATGAAACAGGATGGGCAGTTCTGATCGGTGTATCGTAGATGAAGCAGCAGGAAAAGAATTGAGCCAGAAGTGAGTCTTCAGAAGCCGAGAGGGAAGACGCTTTCAGAAATTTATATATTTCGACCTGTACGGTTGAGCGCGAAAGCGCTCAAACCGTACAGTTAGATATATTTATGTTGTTCTCAAGTAAATTGGTGTGTCACCTGAAGCATCCAGGAGACACACCTGATACGGAAATTTGTCTGCATGCGCCCGATTTTAATGGAACTGATAACAGGAGAAAGCCAATATGAGAAACAGTAAGAGAAAACGATTTTTAGCATTCATGATTTCAGCAATGCTTGCGGCGGGATCGCTGCAGTTGCAGGCTGCTGCGGCAGAGGCACCGGAACTGGACGAGGTAATGGAGAAAATCTCTGAGGATGTGGCTGTGGATGAAGCAGGGACATTCGGAGAAGCCGTAGAGGAAGAGGCTGTGGCGGAAGAAGAGGCCGCGTCGGAAGGGAAAGCTGCGTCTGAAGAGGATGCGGAGCCTGAAGAGAGGAATGCTCTCGAAGAGGATGAGACGGAAGAGGTCTTTGCCACTGAACAACCAGACACAGCCGCTGAAGATCTCGCGACAGATCCTGCGGAAGACGCGGAGGAAGATGCTGCGAACACGGGAGCGGCGCCAGAATCGGAGACTATGGAAGAAACAGAGGGCGAAGGCCGGTCTGAAGAGGCTGGTTTAAGTCCGGCAGAGAATACTTCTGTTTTTGACGGGGCAGACGTAACAGAAGAGGCTGTAGCGACAGAAACCTTCAGTCAGGATCCTTCCTTGGAAGGTGCGCTTTCAGGAGTCTATGGGGATATCACCTGGACATTGAGCGAGGATGGAACCCTCATTGTCAGCGGTACGGGTCCGACGTGGAATGACTTTATCGATGAAGAACTTGGCATTACAATTGATTCAATTAAAAAAGTGATCATTGAAGACGGCATCACCGAAATAGGATGGGGTGCATTCTATGGTTGCAAGAATATGACGGAAGTGACAATTGCCGGAAGTGTGAAGAAAATAGATGACAGTGCTTTCGAGGATTGTGACGCATTGCCCAGCATTGTGGTCCCGGAGGGAGTTGAAAGAATAGGGAACCTTGCTTTTTTTGCCTGTGATCAGCTTGAGAATGTGACGATCCCTGCAAGCGTATCATATATCGACGACTATGCATTTGGAGAAAGCACCGGGATAACCATATATGGGTATACGGATTCTTATGCTGAGAAATACGCGAAGAGGAGAGGTATAGCTTTCGTTTCTATCGGGGAGGCAGAGCAAGATCCGCGAGAGACAAAGTGTGGGGAGAATCTGGAATGGTCATATGATGGTGCCAATACTCTGACCGTCAGCGGAACAGGCGCGATGTACGACTATGACGAAGATGATGGTATTCTGCCACCCTGGTCTTCGGTAAAGAGCAAGATCAAGAATGTAGTCATTGAAAACGGCGTAACCGGGGTGGGCAGTTATACCTTTTATAAATATAAATCTTTGCAGAGCATCACTCTTCCGGATACTATAACCAGTATTGGCGGGCACGCATTCCAGGAGTGTATACTGCTGAACAATATATCGTTTCCTGCAGGATTGACCACTATTGGCACAGGAGCTTTCAGATTCTGCAAGAGAATAAGCTCAGTTACAATTCCGGGAAGTGTATCTGACGTCGGAGAATTCGCATTTGGTGAATGTGAACAGCTGGAAAATGTGGAATTTGAAGAAGGCGTAGAAAGCATCCGGGATTCCATGTTTTGGGGATGTGAAAAATTGTCGAGTGTTCTGATCCCTGCAGGAGTGACAAGCCTTGGAACATACACATTCAATGACTGTAAAAGCCTGACAGATATCGCTTTGCCGGATGGTTTGCTCACCATAGGCAGATCAGCCTTTTCCGGTACTGGTCTGACAAACATAACGATCCCGAATAGCGTGCTCAGTGTTGGTGACAGTGCTTTTAGCAACTGCTCCGCGCTTACTGAAGTGACAATTCCGGAAGGCGTTTCCATGATCGGCGGGGAAGTATTCAGGAGCTGCTACAAGCTTTCTGAGATTACAATCCCGGCGAGTGTCACCTACATGGGTAATGATGTTTTTTATGATATAAGTGGCATTATCCTGTATGGCTATTCGAATACCGCTGCGCAACTGCATGCTGAGAAAAACAATTTAAAATTCATCTCCATTGGAACTGTTGATCTGGAAAACAGCGGGAGCTGTGGAAATGATCTCACATGGAACTTTGATGAAAACAGCAAAACACTTACTGTCAGCGGCACAGGAGAAATGTATAATGATAATGAATTGAAAGTTCTCTGGTCTTTTTACGATATTGAGAAGATCGTCATGGAAGATGGCGTGACCAGCATTGGCAGTGGAGCGTTCTCGGATTGTAAGCGACTGACAAATGTGACGATCCCGGGAAGTGTGCAGGTGATTGGAAACGAAGCTTTTCAAGGGTGTGCTAGTTTGTCTGAGATCATTATTCCCGACGGGGTGACAGATATCGGCTGGAGGGCTTTTTATGAATGTGAAGCCTTAAATCGTGTTGCAATTCCGGCGAGCCTTCAAAACGTGGGGGGGTATGCTTTTAATTACTGCAACATTCAGGAAAAGCACATCTCCGATCTGGAATCCTGGTTAAACATTAACGATCAAGACGGGATTGGCGGAGACCTATTTCTAAATGATGTGTTGCTTACGGAAATAACGATTCCTGATGGAATACAAAAAATCAGAGGTTATGCATTTTATGGCTGCAAAAGCCTGGAAGAGGTGACCTTTCCGACAGAAGTCTCCAGCATAGAGTCTTACGCTTTTGAAGATTGTGAAAAACTCAGAAGTATAACGATTTCGGAAAATATGTCCAGCATTGGGTACAGTGCATTTTATGGATGTTCAAATCTGAAAGAGAAGCATATTCCGAGTACAGATGCGTGGTTAAAAATTGACACAGAGGGAAAAATTAGAGGGGATCTCTATATAAATGACGAAATCCTCACTGAGATTACAATTTCGGATGGCGTAGAAGGGATAAGAGAAGCTGCTTTCTATGGCTGCGGCAGCCTGGAAAAGGTAATCATTTCGAGTGGAGTATCATGGATAGGGAATTATGCATTCAGTGCTTGCCACAGTCTTAAGAGCATAACCATACCGGAGACCGTGACCGAGATCGGATATTCTGCATTTGAATCTGATTCTGACCTGGATGAATGGGGGCCATTGAAAGATTTGACAATCTGCGGCACCCGGGGATCATATGCAGAAGAATATGCAGATGAAAAGAGTATTCCTTTTATTGACTCCAACGCAAAATCTATTATTGGCGGAACGATCACTATTCCAACACAAACCTATACGGGAAAAGCACTTACTCCGGCAGTTTCTGTCACGGTAGAGGGAATAGCGCTGACCGCTGGCACGGATTATACGGTCTCCTATACCAATAATAAAAACGCGGGAACAGCTGTAGTGACGGTCACAGGAATCAACGATTATACTGGAAGCATCACGGAGAACTTTACGATTGCCAAAGCAGCACAGTCTTTAAAGGCTTCCAACATATCCCTAACCTATCCCAACAGTGGTAAAATTACGTCATCCGGCAATCGGGGCGCGCTGTCTTACACGAGCCTGAATACTGCCGTCGCTACTGTGAATTCCTCAGGTGTAGTCACAGCCAAAGGCCCGGGCACAGCAAAGATCCGCATCAGTGCAGCTGCGACGGAAAATTATAAAGCTGCGACGAAAGAGGTCATCGTGACAGTTGCGAAGAGCGCACAGAGCATCACGGTAAAATCCTCGGCAGCGCTCGTCGCTGCAGGAAAAAATGTGAAGGTGTCAACTTTCGGTGCAAAGGGAAAAGTTACCTTCAAATCCGGCGATACTGCTGTTGCCAGCGTAAATGCGTCCACCGGGGTTGTGACTGCAAAAAAGGTCGGAACAGTCAGGATTACCGCGACAGCGGCGGGAACTACAAACTACAATGAGGCTTCAACGATTGTTACGATTAAGGTTGTTCCCGGGGCAACAGGTTCCTTCACTGCCGAAAACAAGGCTGACGGGATCAGTCTGGCATGGAAGAAGGTAACTGGAGCGACAGGCTACCTTGTCTACCGTGGGAACAGTAAGATCGCGACCATTAAGAGCGGAGCGACGGTCACCTTTACGGATAAAAAAATCGGCACCAAAAATAACGGCAAAAAATACACCTACAAAGTATTAGCTACGGCATCCACTGGCAGCAGTACCCTTTCCAGGTCCCTGACGGTCTTTTATGTTACAGCACCTGTTCTTAATTCTGTTAAGAGCACTGAAGCCGGCAAGGCTTCCGTGACATGGAAAAAGAATGAAAAAGCGGCCGCTTACGAGATTGAGTATTGCCTGAAGAATAATTTCAGCGGGGCCAAAAAAGCTTCGGCGAAGAAGACTGATAAGTCGAAGACTCTGACAGGCCTCACGCCGGGAAAGAAATACTATGTTCGGATCCGGACATATATGGTATCTGGAAAAACGAAGTATTACTCGCCCTGGAGCGCTTTGAAGGCGGTTACGATTAAAAAGAAGAAATAGTAAACGATTAGCTGCCTGAGAGTACGCTACAGCTGCCTATTCCTGCAGAATGTAATAATACCCGGTTTTTTCATCGTAGTAGACGCTCCCGATCTTCATGGAACCATCGGGGATGCGGCTTGTTTCCAAAAGATCGTCCTTGTTTAGCAAAATGGCATCGGGAACTGTATCTCCAGCGGCTTCGGATGGCTGATTGGAACCGGCGTCACTGTCTGATTTGGCGGACTGGCCGATGCCTCCATTTTCGCTCCCGTCTCCTGCCGATACCAGGGGGACATTCCAGTGAAGGACGAGGGCCAGCATGATGCCTACCGCGAGAACGAGCATGATGTCCGACAGGTTTAACAGGGACTCCATGGGATTCGATTCCTCCCGGCTGTTTCTGTAAAGCATGTGTCTGCGCCTGGAGCTTCTTCTTTTTCGCGTGGTCATTTTTTCTTCCTTCTGATTCGGATGGTCAGCATACCGGTCTGGATAGTTTGGGCGCATGCGTGCCCTGACCATTCAGGCCGGCATTCTTTTTCAGGGGTTTATGTTTTTAAAGGCTATGGATAAATGCCCTTCTTTTGATGATCGCGCCTGAAAGGATGGCGCAGACAGCCAGAAGCCCTGCGACAGCAGAAGCCGTACGGGTTTTCTGCCCGGGCAGGTTCCTGAACTGCATGGGTGTGTAAGTGGTAAACTATTTTCCAGAGATTCAGGCAATTAATTTTCCCTAATAACGGCATTTTATTTTCCATAGGTCCACCCTTCGGATATACTGCTATCCGGAGGTGATAAAGAAAGGTGAAAAATTGGATGACCTATGAGAAAATTCAAGAACTGAAACGGAACCATCTGAACAAATCCCAGATCAGCAGGCGTCTGCACATTGACTACAAGACTGTGGCCAAATACTGGGACATGCCGCCGGATGAATTCTCGCAATGCAGAAACCGGGCGCAAAGACGGAAGCGGAAGGCGGACACCTATAAAGAGTTTATCGTTGGATGCCTGCAGAATTACCCGGATATGACAGCCGCCCAGGTCTATGACTGGATTAAGGAAAGGACCGGCCTGAAAAAGCTGCCGTTCCGGCAGCGTTCCTTCCGCAACTATGTCACAGCCATACGCGAAGAGTATGGAATTCCAAAGCCGGATACGGCACGGCAGTACGAAGCCGTCGATGACCCGCCGATGGGGAAACAGGCCCAGGTGGATATGGGAGAGATCAGCCTGGAGACTCCGTCCGGGCGGCGCAAAAAGGTTTACGGCTTTGGGATGGTGCTCTCCAACTCCCGGCAGAAATACATCCTGTGGCAGACCCGCCCGTGGACGACCGCCGATTTCGTGCAGGCACATATCAAAGCATTCGCTTTCTTTGGCGGCAGGCCGCAGGAGATCGTCTATGACCAGGACAAGGTGCTGGCTGTCAGCGAGAACCACGGCGACATCATCTATACAGAAGGCTTCCAGAGCTATCTGAATGCCACCGGGTTCAGCATCTTCCTGTGCCACGGGGCTGATCCAGAGTCCAAAGGCCGCATTTTATCCGCATTATTTTTTTATCC
>DEPS01000161.1:0-2701 GCA_002358875.1 Lachnospiraceae bacterium UBA3386
ACGTTTCACAAACCTCTCCGGTGTCGTGGACGCGATTTACAATCCTCTTAGGACTGTGCTGATCCTGGAAGCTCAGAAGCGCGGCATCCCGGCTGAAGGAGGCCTGTACATGCTGGTCATTCAGGCGGTCTATGCGGCGGAATACTTCGCGGACATGAAGATCGCCAGCGAAAAGAGCAATGAGGTATTCACCCAGATCCTTAACTCCAAGAGGAACATTGTCCTCACAGGAATGTCTCTGGCGGGCAAGACCACTCTTGGAACCATCCTCTCCGATAAGCTCGACCGGACCCTGGAGGACACTGACCAGATGATCATCCGCAAGGAGCAGCGGACTATCACGGATATTTTCGCCAAAGACGGCGAAGGCTATTTCCGTGATCTGGAGACAGAGATGTGCCGGGAACTGGCATCTCAGACGGGACTTGTCATAGCCACCGGCGGCGGCGCGATCCTCCGCAAAGAGAATGTTGATGCCCTTAAGAAGAACGGCTGCATCATCTTCCTGGACCGCCCCTTCGACCAGATCCTGCCTGCCGATGACAGACCGCTGGCAAATACAAAGGAAAAGGTCGCGGCACTTCTGAAGAAGCGCTATCCGATCTACAAATCCACCTGTGACGAGTCGATCAGCAATGACCTGACACCGGAGAAAGGAATCGAGAAGATCCTGGCCGCACTGCAGATCGCCTGAATGCGCCTGCCGCCCGGAGCGGTCCGGAATGGAGATTGGTATGAATATAGATTTCAAGAAAAAACTTACGATCCCCATGGAGGTCAAGGAGATGTATCCTCTGACCAAAGAGATGAAAAGGATCAAAGAAGAGCGGGACGATGAGATCAAAAAGATTTTCTCGGGTGAGAGCGACAGACTCCTCCTTATCATCGGTCCCTGTTCGGCTGACAACGAAGACAGTGTCATGGACTATCTGGAAAGGCTGGCGAAGATTCAGGAGGAAGTAAAAGACAAAATCCTGATCATACCCCGTGTTTACACCAGTAAGCCCCGCACGACCGGAGACGGCTACAAGGGTCTCCTTCACCAGCCGGATCCCGAGGAAGCCCCCGACATGTTCAAGGGGATCATCGCGACAAGGAAGCTGCATATGCGGGTGATCCGCGATGTAGGTCTGACCAGCGCGGATGAAATGCTCTATCCTGAGAACTACAAGTATATCGACGACCTTGTATCCTATATGGCGATCGGAGCCAGATCCGTCGAGGATCAGCAGCACAGGCTCACCGCCAGCGGAATGGATGTTCCCGCGGGGATGAAAAATCCTACCAGCGGAGATTTTTCGGTCATGATGAATTCCATCCATGCCGCGCAGAATAAACACACCTTTATCTACAGGGGGTGGGAGGCCGTCTCACAGGGAAATCCCTTCGCCCACGCAATTCTCCGCGGCTATACGGACCGGACGGGAGCGCATTTTTCAAACTATCATTTTGAAGACATTGTGAGGCTGTGTGACGCCTATGACGCCAGACCCGACCTAAAAAATCCTTCGGTGATCGTCGATACAAATCACGAGAATTCGGGGAAGGACCCGCTGCAGCAGCCCAGGATCCTCAGGGAGGTTATGGAGAGCCGCAAGAACAATGAGCGGATCAACAAGATCGTCAAGGGTTTCATGGTGGAAAGCTATATTGAGGACGGAAGGCAGGAGATCAATGGCGGATGCTATGGAAAATCCATCACTGATGGATGTCTGGGATGGGAGAAGACAGAGCGTCTGATCCGGGAAACTGCAGAGCTTCTCTGACCTTTTTGTAAAACCTTCCCGAGGGCCTGACAGTAAACTGCGAAAATCCCCGGTTGGCATAAGCAGGGCTTTATCCGCTTACCCGCCGGGATTTTCGCCGCTCAGCCCGGGTCCTGGTGCTAAGAAAAAATAACATATGCTGCGCATATGAAAAAAATTTCGAGTTTCGCGGCAGTCTTAAAGTGAAAGTGTGCGCGGCTTCTGCAGCCGCGCATTTGACTTGTTCCGTGAAGACGGTACAATAAAAAATATGATGTCAGGGTCAAAGGGCGGTTTTCCGGGCTCGCTTCGTCAAAGAATTTTTGTCTCCGGCATCAAAATATATGCTGCAGTAGTTGACCGATATTTACCGCGCAAAGCGGATTGGATTGGAAGCTGGTATGAAAAATACTTTTGGAAAGAGCATCTCAGTGACCCTTTTTGGCGAAAGCCACGGCAGTGAAATTGGCGCAGTGCTGGACGGGCTTGCGCCGGGAATAAAGGTGGATGAAGAGTATATCGCAAAAAAGCTCAGTCTTCGCAGGCCTTCCGGCAATATTTCCACAAAGAGGGTCGAGCCGGATCATTTCCGCATCGTGAGCGGCGTATTTAACGGATATACGACAGGTACGCCGGTCTGCATCCTGATCCCCAATGAAAATACAAAGAGCAGGGATTACTCCGCCACGCGCCAGCTGGCGCGTCCCGGGCATGCGGACTATACTGCCTACTGCAAGTACCACGGCTACGAGGACTATAGGGGAGGAGGGCATTTCAGCGGCCGCATTACAGCCCCCCTTGTCGCCGCAGGAGCCGTCGCGCTCTCAGCTCTGGAGGAAAAAGGGATTTTCATTGGAACGCATATCGCCAGGTGCGCCGGGATCCCGGACCGGAGCTTTGCGGACCTGCGGCAGGATATACAGATGCTGTCCGAAAGCAGTTTTGCGGTACTGGAC
>DEPS01000161.1:2767-5047 GCA_002358875.1 Lachnospiraceae bacterium UBA3386
GGCGACAGTGTGGGAGGCGTCCTGGAGACAGGGGTCACAGGACTGCCGGCAGGAATCGGTGAGCCCTGGTTTGATTCGCTGGAGAGCGTTCTTTCCCATGCCCTGTTCAGCGTCCCCGCAGTAAAGGGTGTCGAGTTCGGCGACGGCTTTGCCATGTCGGATATGAGGGGAAGCCAGGCCAATGACAGCTTTTCCATACAGGACGGAAAGGTCGTAACGAAAACGAATCATAACGGCGGTATCAACGGGGGGATCAGCAACGGCATGCCCGTCATTTTCAGATGCGCGGTCAAACCGACTCCTTCTATATATAAAGAACAGGATACTGTAGATTTTTTCGAGCGCACAGAAAGAAAAATCGTGATCAGGGGAAGGCATGATCCTGCCATCGTGCACAGGGCGAGGATCGTCGTCGACTGTGTTACGGCACTGGTATTATGTGATATGCTGGCACAGAGATTTGGAACAGATTATCTGGGAGCAAAAGAACAGTGAAGAGGTTTTTTACTGTATTAATTCAGATAGCTGCCATACAGGATTTGTGAATGGAACAGGGAGGCTGCAGTTGATTATATGAGAGTGATGATTTCACCGTCAACAGCACACGGCTGCATGGAGGCGCCCCCTTCAAAGAGCATGGCCCACAGGCTGCTCATCTGTGCAGGCTGCGCCGGAGGGACAAGTGTGATCTCCAATATCGACCTGTCCGAAGATATCAGGGCGACGCTGGACTGTCTTCGGGCACTGGGCGCACAGGCGGTTTACGAAAACAGATCCGTGACTGTCCGGGGCATAGATATCCGCGCCTGTGGGGAGCCCTCGCGGCTGGACTGCGGGGAGTGCGGCAGCACACTGCGTTTTATGATTCCGGTCTGCCTGATGAGCGGGCAAAAGAACGAACTAAAGGGGAGCGACAGGCTTTTTTCAAGACCTCTCACTGTTTTTGAAGACATCTGCAAAGAACAGGGACTGACATTTGAGAAGGAAGGGAACCGTTTGTCTGTTGCGGGAAGGCTTTTAGCGGGACGATATACTGTTGCCGGCAATATCAGCAGTCAGTTTATAAGCGGCCTGCTTTTCGTTCTCCCTCTTCTGGAAGAAGACAGCACGATCCGCATGATCCCACCGGTGGAGAGCCGGCCCTATATCGACATGACCATACAGGCCCTGAAGATATTCGGGGTCAGGGCCTCATGGACGGATCACTGCACGATCCATATTCCGGGCGGACAAAAATACTGTCCGCAGCAGGATCTGCGCGTAGAGGGGGATTACTCCAATTCTGCCTTTTTTGAGGCTTTTAACCTGTTTGACGGCGATGTACAATTATACGGGCTGGATGAAAAGAGCCTGCAGGGGGACAGAGTCTACCGCCGGTATTTTGAAGAGCTGCGGGCTGGATATGCCGATATCGACCTGTCCGACTGTCCCGACCTTGGACCGGTCCTGATGGCCCTTGCGGCTGCCTTACACGGCGCGCGGCTTACCGGGACAGCAAGGCTTAAGATCAAGGAGAGCGACCGGGGCGCCGCCATGCAGGAAGAGTTGGAAAAATTTCACGTCCGAATGAAGCGGTCGGAAAATGAGATCCTTATCGAACCGGGCGTATTCCGCCCTGAGCAGATGTTGGAAGGGCATAATGATCACAGGATTGTTATGGCGCTCAGCCTTTTGCTTACACTGACAGGCGGCAGGATCAGAGGGGCGCAGGCGGTGTCAAAGAGCCTGCCGGATTATTTTGAAAGACTGAAATTACTTGGAATAGGGGTGACTATTGATGAACTGGATCAGCAGGAATAATATACTCGTCGTCGGGCTGGGCCTGATGGGCGGAAGCTGCGCAAAAGGATTAAAACGTCTGGGCTTTAAGGTGGAGGCCATCGATCAGAGGCAGGAATCGATCGATTTTGCCGAAAAGAACGGCATCATTGACAAAGGCTATGCCTGTCCTGACGAAATGGCAATCCGCAAAGCAGATGTGATCATTTTTGCCCTGTATCCGGGTATTTTAAAGAAGTGGATCGAAGATTACCAGCATCTTTTTAAATACGGACTTCTGATCACGGATGTGACGGGTGTCAAGAGCTGTGTCGTCTATGACATTCAGAGGATCCTCAGGGAGGATGTGGAGTATGTCCCCGCCCATCCCATGGCCGGTCTGGAAGTCAGCGGAGTCGAAAACGCGGACGACGGCATTTTCCGCGGCGCAAACTATATTGTTGCGCCCACGGATAAGAACACGGAGGAGGGGATCGAGTGGTGCAAGGGCCTGGGCAAGAT
>DEPS01000148.1:0-29028 GCA_002358875.1 Lachnospiraceae bacterium UBA3386
GGAACCGTCCCCTGGTTCACCAATAAAAAACAGTCTGCCCGGGAAGGAGAAAGCAATGGGAGTATTTTCAAAAATTTACCGCTATCGTGATGCGGGGGAATCCGCCAACGTCAACAATGTGGAGCAGTTCGGAGAACCTGTCAAATCGCTGTTTACATCTACAAAGGTGCTGACAATACATCATCATATCGACATAACTGATGCTGACGGACAGATCGTGTATCATTCGGATTCAAAGCCGTTTTCACTTCATGACAAGACAGATATAACAGACAGTGCAGGAAGGCAGGTGGCGCACATTGAGAGAAAGCTCCTGAGTCTCCATGCCCGGCATTTTGTGAATATGGCGGACGGCACATCTTTCGAGCTCTCCAATGAGCTCTTCCACCTGATCAAAGACATCACTAATATAGAGGGATTGGGATGGCAGCTGCGCGGCAATATTCTGGGACTGAATTTTGAACTGTATGATTCAGGCGGTTCAATTATTGCAGTGATCGGGCAGAAGATGCTCTCTATCCACGACAAGTACTGTATAGATATTTATCGTCCTGAGTATGAAAAGACAATTGTCGCGATCCTTGTCACACTTCAGCATATAATACGAGACAGGGAAGCTGCTTCTGCCGCCTCGTCGTCCGATTCCTCCTCCGGAAGCTGAACAGCCTGTTTCATTCTGCTTTCATTCGCAGGAATACAGGGAAATTCAGGATAAACGAATCAGCAGCGTTGATGCAGGGGCTGTGATTGTCGAATGATCAGGTCCGTAAGGGAGCAGGCGGTTTTCGGTGCTGCTGCCCGTTGGCCGGAGTGGCAGTTCTGCTATTTATTTGCTCTGCTGAAACAGCCAGTCCCTGACTGCCCCGATTTTATAGGCGTAATCGAAGGACGTCATGTGTTCCCCGGCACCGCCGCCTGCGCTTTGTCCTTCAGCAAGAGTTGTCCCTTCTTTGAAGGTGATGAAATTTGCATTATTCCCTTCTGCAAGCATTGCGGCGACAGCTGCATTCTGGGTATCTGCGTCATCCTGCGCGCTCCACTCTTTATGGCTGTAGGAAGCCTTGTCAGAATCGAATAGTGCCAGCAGATCCGTCTGTCCCGCGGAGGCTTTCGGATCACCGGCAGAAACGATATAGAAAAATTTCTTATCTTCAAGGACATTCAGGGTGCTGGTATCCCACTGGCTGCCGACAAAAAGAGAGGCGGCGAAGAGATCAGGGTAGGCAGTGTTCAGATAAAAAGAAGTCATGCCTCCCATGGACTGTCCTGTGGTGTACAGACGCTTCTGGTCGATGTTGTAGTCCTTCGTCAGTTTCTGTATCAGACGCACCGCCACATCGATCTGCTCTGAGTGGTTGAAATTATCATCTACAATTGTCTCTGTAAAGACAGGCACGACCACGAAAGACGGGTGCTTTTTCTGCTCATCCTCTGTCGCCCAGATGAGACCGCCCCAGCCCTGGGACAGGACTGCATCCGTGCCCTTTCCTACCACACTGGAATCCGGAATAAACTGGATCAGGGGGTAGGATTTATTTTTGTCGTAATCATCCGGAACGAAGAGCTGGTACTGCAGAGAGGTCCCGCTCTCTTCATCCTCATAAGTCAGAAGCTGAAATTTCGGCATGACTTCAGAAATCATCTTCTGCAGTTCGGTGTCGGAGGACTTATCCGTCATGCCTCCCTGACCGCCGCGGCCGCCGCCGGGGCCGCCCGTTCTTTCTCCCGGCCCTGCGGCAAAAACAGTGCCCCCGGTCAATACAATACACATAAGTACAGCCGCAACAAATACAAATCCTTTCTTCATGATGACCTCCTGTTTAAAATGATTTGTGAAAATGATTTGTGTCTGGTCTTACGCTTATTGCTGCACGACACATGTTTGTATGATAATAACACCTCATACTTAAATGAACTTTAAAATCCTCCTTGATTCACTCCCTTTTTCAGTTATCGTTTGTGTGCCAGAGCGGCAAGATCAATGCCCGCACTCTTCAGCTTTCTGGTCACTGCTTCCATATAGGCATCTGATCCGTTGCGGTAGGGACCATGCTCTCCAATGGCGACATCCAGAAAATCATTGTAATCGCTGTTGACATGCGTTTCCCAGTGGGTGATCTCGCCGTACTCGTTTGTGCGGATATAGCTGTAGGCGAAAAAGTCCATAAACACTCCGTCTTTTCTCCGGTGACCGCCGAAGTGTGTTTTCCAGGCTACACCTTCAATTGACGGGAAGCACTCAAAGTCCACAGGACCCCAGTCAGAAAACTCAATGGAATAGGACAGTGCCTCCATTGTGGCCGAATCCTCAACGGAGATGGGAACTGTCTCAAGATCAATGGTCCCGTTGCCAAAATAGGGGGACCAGTAATCCGCATGACTGGCATAGACCCAGTCGTCATAGGTCGCGCCATCTTTCACGGCATGTTTATCGTAGGCTGAATAATATGCCATTGCAATTCTTCGATTGCGCTCAATGCGCTCCATATCGGTCAAAACCCTTCTTTCTTCGCCCATAATATGTTCCTCCTTTGAAAATATTAGTGTCCTTATTATATCATCTGATCTCATACTGAATCAATTTCAAAACATAATAGGAGAATGATATATGGAAGGATGCTTGATGAATTGTATATTTATTACAAAAAATCTTTACATGTTCATAGTATTGTTGGTGAATAGGTGGTACACTTTAATAATCGGAACAGTTTAATTCTTTCTTTATTTTAGAGAAATGAATACTGATTTTAGAGAAATGAATACTGCCAGAAAGGGCATTGTTAATAGGTGAAGGAAGATGCTGAAGCAGGAGACGGCAGCCGGAGTCATTCTGGAACCCCTGAAGATTCCCTTTTCCGTGTGTAAAGTGACGGACTATTCGGGAATAGATATTGACCAGCCATTCGTATTCACGGGACGGACCGACCAGGAGAAATCCCTTGTCTGCCCGACAGACACCGTTCCTGATAACGCCCTTGTCCGGGACGATGGCTGGAGGGCTTTTCGCATTTGCGGTGAGCTTGACTTCTCACTCATCGGCATCCTTGCCGGAATCTCAAAGATACTGGCAGACAATGCAATCGGCATCTTTGCCATTTCGACATACAACACAGATTACATCCTCACAAAAGAGGAGAACTTTGATAAAGCGCTGAAGGTCCTTGCGGACGCAGGATACCAGGTGGGGAACTAAATCCGGAATCGGGATATCAGGATAAGATGAAAGCGGCAGAACAGCCTGTACCGTAAAAAGATAATGTGGAGGAGGGCAATTTCATGTATAATGAAATTGTCCTTTTTTGCAGCCCTTTTTACAGGCTCAATGGGCGGAGACCGTAAAGAAGCACACTTGAGGAGAACAAAATGGGAACATATCTGAACCCAGGCAAGGATTCGTTTGAAGAAGCTGTCAATTCAGATATTTTCGTTGATAAGACGGATATGATCAAATATCTGAATGCTGTTGTGAAAACTAAGCAGAAATATGTCAGCGTTTCACGTCCTCGCAGGTTTGGCAAATCTATGGCGGCAGATATGATCTGTGCTTATTATGATAGAGAAGCTGACAGCCGTGGGCTGTTTGAGCATAGTAAGCTTGCTGCAACAGAGCCAATTAAAAGAGGAAATAAGGAATTATTCTGGGACTCATATCTTGGAAAATTTGACGTCATTTATCTGGTGATGACTGATTTTATTAATTCTGACAGGAGTGCGGTGGAAGGCATAAAACTGATAACCGAAAGAATCCTCAATGAATTGAATGAAGAATATCCCAGTGTAAAATATGATCCAAACGATCTTTTTTTCAGCATGGACAAGTTCTATAAGGAAAGTAGGACTCCTTTTGTCATTATCATCGACGAATGGGACGTTGTATTTCGAGAATATAAAGAGGATAAGGCAGGTCAGGTCAAGTATCTCGATTTTTTAAGGGACTGGATGAAGGGGAGGTCTTATATAGCACTGGCATATATGACAGGGATCCTGCCGATTAAAAAATATGGAAAACACTCTGCTCTCAATATGTTCACAGAGTATTCTATGATGTTTCCAAGGCAGTTTGCGCAGTATGCCGGATTTACAGAAGAAGAAGTGAGTTTTCTGTGCAGTCAGTATGGGCGTGAATATGAAAGGATCAAAGACTGGTATGACGGGTATTGTGTGAGCGATATAATACCTCCGGATCCGGGGCATCAGGAATTTAAGAGAACAGGAAAACCGCAGAAGGCGGCCAGATATTCTTTATATAGTCCTCTGTCTGTGGTGGAAGCGATGACCACAGGGGTTATCAGAGATTATTGGAATAAAACGGAATCCTATGAGGCGCTTGCGGAGTACATCAGGAAGGATTATGGCGGCTTAAAGGATGCGGTAGCGCTTCTGATGGATGGCGGGCGTCTTGCAATAGATACATCCACATATCAGAATGATATGACAACCTTTACCGGGAGGGATGATGTCTTTTCTCTTCTGATTCACCTGGGTTATTTGGGATTTGACCAGGAGACAAGCGAAGTATTTATTCCCAACAGGGAAATACTGGACGAGTTTGAAACTTCCACGAAATCAGATGAATGGGTCAGCACTTTCAAATCTTTTGAGCTGTCTGTGGAGCTGGTGAAAGCCACATATCCGGAAGGAGATCAATTCGCGCTTATTATGGCGGATCTTGATCATCTCAAGCAGATAAATGATACCTTTGGCCACAATGAAGGCGATGTCGCCATCCGCCAGGTGGCCGATGCGCTCCGCTTCGCTTTACCCAAAGGCAGCCCGATCGGCCGCAACGGCGGGGATGAATTTATGGGGGTCATTCGAATCAATAATCCGGATCAGCTTGAAGAGGCCTTAGGAAAGATCCGGAGTTACTGCGAGGATTTCAACAATACAGCAAAAAAGCCCTACTATGTGAATGTATCCATCGGGTATCAGAAATTTGATTCCGATGATCTGAAAAACCTGCTTCAGATCATTGAGCGCGCAGATCAGGAACTGTATATTGCCAAGACAAAGAGACGGAAAAGCGTTGTCAGATAGGTGGACCGGGGGACGGTTCCCTGTTCCGCTTTTTTGTGGCCGGGAGGACGATTCCTCTGTTCCCTGCGTGTCATGCGCAGTTGCATTTTTATCAATATTGTCAAAATGAGGTGAAGAGATATGTTGGAAATCGGAACGAAAGCTCCGGCATTTACTCTGCCGGATCAGAATGGAGAAATGAGAAGCCTTGAGGATTATCAGGGACAGAAGGTGATTTTGTATTTTTATCCCAAGGACATGACGGCCGGATGCACTAAGCAGGCCTGTGCGTTTGGAGAGCTGTATCCGCAGTTTCGGGAGAAGGGAGCTGTCATCCTCGGTGTGAGCAAGGACAGTGTTGCTTCCCATAAGAGGTTTGAGGAAAAATACGGCCTGCCCTTTACGATTCTTTCCGATCCGGAAAAGGAAGTGATCCAGGCTTATGATGCCTGGAAGGAGAAGAAGAATTACGGAAAGATCAGCATGGGTGTCGTCCGGACGACCTATTTGATCGATGAGAAGGGAATCATCATAAAGGCTTTTGATAAGGTGAAGGCCGCTGATAATCCGGCGCAGATGCTTGGAGAACTGGGATGAGTCTGTATGCAATCGGTGACCTGCATCTGCACTATCAATCTGTATTGAAAGCACCGGGGCAGCTGCATGGCCGGGTCTGGAAAAACCATGAAGAGAAATTCCGGAAAAACTGTGAAAAACTGATTGCAGACGAGGATACTCTCGTCCTGGCGGGCGATCACAGCTGGGGAAAAAATCTTTCGGAATGTGAACTGGATCTGCAGTACATCTGCGATCTGCCCGGCCGGAAGATCCTGACAAGGGGCAACCACGATATGTTCTGGGATGCGAAAAAGACGAAGCATCTGAATGAGCTGTTTCAGCCCCGCCTGACATTTATGCAGGACAGCTATGAGACGTACCGGGACTATGCTCTTGTCGGGACAAAAGGATTCACTTTTGAAGGGCCCTTTTATCTGGATCGACGCGGACGGATCATGGGATGGGATGAAGAAGCAAAAATCCATGCAAAAAAGCTTGTCGAAAGAGAGCTGCAGCGGCTCAGGAAGTCTTTTGAGCTGGCAAAATCGGACGGATACCGAAAATATATCATGTTTTTGCACTATCCACCTACAGATATTCTGGAGAGTAGAAGCGGCTTTACCGATATGGCGGAAGAGTACGGCGCGGAGCAGGTGATTTACGCCCACTGTCATGGAGAAAGCAGATTTCAGGACAGCATTCATGGAGAATATCGCGGCCGGATGTATCATCTGGTGTCAGGGGATTATCTGAGGTGGAAGCCTCTTAAGATACTGGAATAAGACGGACCGGGGGACACTTCCCCGGTCCTTTTTTATGTGGATCAAATGGAGCTTTCCCGGTCCGAATCGATAATCTTTTCCATCCAGATCATGTTATACCAGCGGCTGAATTTATAGCCGCATTTGTGGAATGTTCCGACCTTGTCATATCCCATGCGGCGGTGGAAAAATTCACTGTTTCTTGTCAGGTATTCGTCCGGGGTTATGGGGTCTCCGATGCAGGCGTAGAGGTTGCGGATGCCCATGGCTTTCAGCTCTTTTTCCAGCGCTTCATAGAGCAGACGGCCATAGCCTTTTCCTTTTTCGGCATGATCCAGGTAGATTGTCATTTCGCAGGAGTACTGGTAAGCTGCTCTGGCTTTGAAGGGGCCTGCATAGGCGTATCCTTTTATGCTGCCGTCTTTTTCCAAAACAAGATAGGGGTATTTGGCAAGTGTATCGGTAATGCGCTTTCGAAATTCGTCCGGCGACGGAACAGTGTACTCGAATGAAATCGCCGTGTTTTCAACATAATAGGAGTAGATTTCAAGCAGACGCTCTGCGTCGTTTATTGCAGCTCTTCGTATGTACATATCGAATACCTCATAGAATTTTGATTAACCTTTAGTCCGATTTTATCAAAAAACCGGCAAAGAACGTGTTGATATATATTGATACGCAAATATACGTATTAATAAAAAATGTCGTCCAAGCAAATTGTTGATAAAATATCATTCATGCGAATTGTTCGTAGTTTACAAAATTTCACTCTGTTGTTATGATTATATAGTATATTTATACAAAAATGGAGAACCTTTTTATGGCATTGGTATGGAAGAACGTGAAGAAAATCTTTAGTGTGATTTCTTCACGGGATGCCACGGGAGCAGTGATGCGGAAAGGAGGGTCAGTGAAGCACAGGGATTTGATTGAGCAGCTTACTCTGGAGGAGAAGGCTGCATTGCTTGGCGGAAAGGGGGAATGGGATTCCAGAGATATTCCGAGGCTGAATATTCCTTCGATGATCATGTCTGATGGACCGCATGGACTCAGAAGGCAGGCCGGCGCGGGGGATCATCTGGGCTTGAATGCATCACTTCCGGCGACCTGCTTTCCGACAGCTGCGACAATGGCGAACAGCTGGGATATGGATCTTGGCAGGGAGGTCGGCGCTGCGCTCGGTGAAGAGGCCGGGGCGATGGGCGTCAATATCCTGCTGGGTCCCGGCATGAATATAAAGAGAAGTCCTCTTTGTGGACGGAATTTCGAATATTTCTCGGAGGATCCTTACGTTGCGGGCAGGATGGCGGCGGCTTATGTGAAGGGTATCCAGAGTAAGGGAGTCTTTTCCTGTCTCAAGCACTTTGCGGTGAATTCCCAGGAGGAGCGCCGTATGGCCATGAACGCTGTCGTGGACGAGCGCACTCTGAGGGAGATCTATCTGACGGGATTTGAGATGGCGATCGAGGAGTCGAAGCCGGGCTCCATCATGACTTCCTACAACCAGGTCAATGGTGAATATGCCAATGAGAGCATGCATCTGCTCAAGGAGATCCTCCGCGGCGAGTGGGGCTTTGACGGATTCGTGGTCTCCGACTGGGGCGGCGCCAACGATCACGTGCAGGCTGTGAAAGCCGGCTCCGACCTGGAGATGCCCGCGCCAGGTCTTTGTTCTGCGAGGGAGCTGGTCAGTGCGGTAAAGAACGGAAGTCTCTCCATGGAGGATCTTGATGCCCGCGTGGACGAGCTACTGGACGCGGTCCTGACGACGGCGGAAGCTGCAAAGGGCAAAGGCGGACAGTTTGATATTGAGGGACACCATGCGCTCGCCAGGAGGGCGGCGGCGCAGTGCGCGGTCCTGCTAAAGAACGAAGGCGGGATCCTGCCCCTGAAAGAGGGGGTAAAGGCCGCGGTCGTCGGTGATTTTGCCTTTGAGCCAAGATATCAGGGAGCCGGCTCCTCCATGGTCAACTGCACGAAGGTGGAGACGATCGAGAAAATGATCGCCGGGGAGAAGGGCCTGACCGTGACTGACATGTGCCGAGGCTACCAGCGGAACGGGCAGGCGGACAGCGCACTGCTTTCCGAAGCGGTCAAGGCGGCGGCAGGAGCGGACGTCGTGCTGTATTTCTTCGGACTTGACGAGATGAGTGAGTCGGAGGGGCTGGACCGCACCCACATGCGCATCCCCCAGGTCCAGATCGATGTGCTGCGCGCGATGGCGGAGGTCAATCCGAACATCGTCGGCCTGATCAGTGCAGGCTCTTCGATCGAGATGGAATGGGAGGATTCCCTCAAAGCCATCCTACACTGTTATCTGACCGGCCAGGCAGGCGCAGGCGCCATGCTCGATCTGATCACCGGCCGCGTCAATCCTTCCGGAAAACTTACCGAGACCTATCCCCTTGTATATGCCAGCGTTCCGTCCTCCCCTTATTACCCTGCAAAGGAGAGAAATTCCGAGTACAGAGAGGCCGTGTTCGTCGGATATCGCTATTTTGATACTTTTGACAAAAAGGTCCGTTATCCTTTCGGCTTTGGCCTGTCCTATACGACGTTTGAGTACTCGGATCTGAAGGTCACGGAGAATGGCGCGGCGTTTACGGTCAGGAATGCGGGCACTGTCGACGGGGCGGAAGTGGCCCAGCTGTACGTGGGGCTTCCTGACAGCAGGATACTTCGCCCTAAGAAGGAACTCAAGGGCTTTGCAAAGATTTTCCTGGCAGCAGGCGAATCCAGGGAGGTCACGATCCCCTTTGACAAATACACCTTCCGCTACTGGAATGTAAAAAAGAAGGGCTGGGCTGTGGAGACGGGATCTTACAGGATCAGCGTGGGCAGCTCCGCGGCGGATATCCGCCTGACCGGGGACATTGCCATAAAAGGGGAGGAAGCTCCTGTGCCTTATGATGACGGAAAGCTTGCCGCCTACAAAAAGGGACAGATCCTGAACATTCCGGATGAGGCGTTTGCCGAGCTTTTGGGCGGCCCGATCCCTGACGGAAGCTGGACGGGCAATCTGAATGAAAACGATGCGATCTGCCAGCTGGTAAATGCCAAAAGCGGGCTGGCCAGATTTATCTACAGGCAGCTCGAGAAGAAGAAAAAGGCGGCAGAGGCTGCCGGAAAGCCGGATCTGAACGTCCTGTTTATTTACAACATGCCGTTTCGGGCGATCGGCAAGATGACAGGAGGTACTGTCGACAGCAGGATGGTGGAAGGCATGGTTGAAATCGTGAACGGGCATTTCCTCGGAGGAATCGGGAAGGTGGTCGGAGGCTATTTCTCGAATGGCCGGGAGAATAAAAAATATGAGAAGCTGCTGAAGGGAGATAAGTGAGACGATGAAATTTAAGAAATACGATAAGCTGCTGAAGGGAGAAAAGTGAAGCTATGAAATTTTTCGACGGTTTTGCGCAGAAGCATCCGAAGGCGGCACAGTGGATCCGCGAGGGCGGGCTGTTCATCATTTTCAGTTACGTCGTCACTTTTATCAAGTATCTCCTTCTGACCTTTCTGCCCGGTTTTTATAAAGGCATAGTGGGCGATGTGGAATGGGTGTGGCCGGGAATCCGGACTCAGTTGTTCGGCGTACCGTTCACGCTGGCGATTATCGGCAACAGCCTTGCGGACGGAGGACTTGCCTTCACGCTGGCCAATTATACATCGATCCTGCTGGGCGAATGCATCAACTTTCCGCTGCAGCGGAATGTGACGTTCAGGAGCCATGGCCCTTTGCTGCCGCAGATCGGTTTTCATGCCCTTGGCACAATCGGCGTCATGCTGGTCATGAATCTGTTTACCTGTATCTGGAATCCCATCACGGCGGCTTTCGGGATTCCGGACGCAGTCCGCAATATCGTGACGACGATCGCTACCGGCGGCGTCGCAATGGTGATCATCTTTGCAGTCGACAAGACGATCTTTGCGCCGGAGTTTGGAAAAAAGAAAACAGGCTGATAATTTATACAGGATTGTAAAAGGGAGGGAAGATGGCATGAGAAAAAAACTGGCACTGTTTTTGGCAGTCGCTTTGACGGCTGCCTCGATGTCGGGCATGGCAGTTCCTGTTCAGGCATCGGAGGGGTCGGATGATGACCCCTACAAGCTGATCCTGACGGAAGAGCCCAAGCCTTCCTCGGGATCCCGCGCGCAGAGCGGGGAGCAGGCTGCCTCGACGGATTCCGCAGGGACACAGCAGGCAGAGAGCGGTGATAACGCTGCCGACACCAGCGATCCTTACAAAGGAGGCGGCTCCGACACAAGTGATCCCTATAAGGGAGGCGGCTCCGACACCAGCGACCCCTACAAGGGGGGCGGCTCCAACACGGGCGATCCCTATAAGGGCGGCGCTGCCACGGGCGATCCTTACAAGGGCACCGGCGGGGGCTCTGATACAGGCGACCCCTACAAGGGAACCGGCGGCGCTGCGGAAGCGGCAGGGACCGAAGGAACCGGGGCGGCTGCTGTTGCAGCAGAAGTGGAAAAGTATATTCCTGAGCCCGGCGAAGGAGCCAAATACACAGTTACCGTCACGCCGGACAACTGGGTGAAGATCGAGAATGAGGGAGGAGAGACTCTGGGCCTCTCCCAGACATCGGGCGTCAAGATCATTGAAGAGGACGGATTTGCCTTTAAGGATCTCAATCAGAACGGAAGCCTGGATGTCTATGAAGACTGGAGAAAGCCTGTGGAGGAGCGCGCGCAGGATCTTGCCGGGCAGATGAAGGGCGCTGAGAAAGCCCTTATGCTGGCACACGGCGGCTGGGACGGCGATTTCACCACGGAGCCCCTTGCGGCGGATGACGCTTCTGCCGTGTATCTTCGCGCAGGTGGACGCGGGGGCGTTTCCCGCGCGATCTCCAGGGGCGGCGGCGCACATGCGAAGTGGACGAATGCCCTTCAGGAGGTGGCTGAGAGCTGCCTGTACGGCATTCCGGCCATGATCTCCATTGACCCCAGCAATATTTCCGGCCTGATCGAGAGCGTTTCCCTGGGCTCCACCATGGATCCCGAACTGGCAGCGGAAATCGGAAAACAGACTGCAAAACAGTACCGCGCGGCGGGTATCACAGCTCTTTTAGGACCTCAGGTCGATATTTCGTCCCCGGTCATGAGCCGTTCCGGCGGTACATACGGCGAAGATCCCAGGCTCACGCTGGATGTGGCGACTGCCTATGTCAATGCCATGCAGTCCACTTATGATGAGAAGGGTGAGGACCTTGGCTGGGGTGCCGAGTCCGTCTACTGCTTCACAAAGCATTTCGGCGGCGCCGGCTCGACGGAGGGAGGCCGTGACGACCATACCTACGCCGGAAGATATACTGTTTTCCCGGGAGAAAATCTGGAAGCCCACCTGATCACATATTTTGACGGCGTATTTAATCTTCCCGGAAAGACAAAGAGCTCCGGGATCATGACCGAGTATGCCATCAATGTCGACAAGGACGGCAAACCCTTCGGCGGCGAATGGGCCGGCGCTTACAATGAGTTTATGTACAGTCTCCTTGACGAAGTCGGCTATGACAGTCTCAAGATTACAGACTGGGGCGTCTTCGGAGGACTCGGAGACAAGACCGGCGGCCTGTGGGGAACCGAGGAAATGAGCGAGCAGGAGCGTCTTGCTCTCGGTTTCCAGCGCGGAGTGAATATTCTGGGCGGCTATGGCGGCTACGGTGAGGTAGGAAAGTGCGCCGAAGGCTATGAGGAACTGGCAAAACAGATCGGCGAGGAAGAGGCCAACGCCATTCTCACAAAGGCTGCCTATAACTACTTCGTAGTCATGATGAATCTTAAGATGTTCGAGCAGCCCTACAATGACAGCGCTTATGCGGATTCCATCATTTTCAGCGATTCCGCGAACGCCTACGGACTGGAGACTCAGCAGAAATCGGTCGTCATGATCAAGAATGACGGCGTGCTCACCGGAGAGGCAAAAACGGACAAGCCCAAGGTCTATGTGCCCTATGTGTACAGCACCGGCGCCTCCGTCAGCTGGATGAGCGGCATCAGCAAGGGAACGCCTTCCTGGGCTCCTGGTATGGATCTTGACAAGCTTGGCCAGTATTTTGATATCGTGACAGATAAGGTCGGGGAACCTACGGGAGAGGCCGGAGAAGACGGAAATAAAAATTATACGAAGGACGACATCACCCGCGCGACGGCAGAGGAGATCGCAGACTGTGATTATATCCTGGTCGGAATGACCGGGGCCTACAGTCCTTCCTACAGCTCCTGGCTGCAGGGCGCCTTTGCCGCGCCGACCGAAGTCGAAGGCGACGAGGTCTATTATCCTCCTTCGCTGCAGTATGCGGAATATACGGCTGACACCGCCCGCGAGCCCTCCATTTCCGGAAACACAGTGGATGGTAAGAAGGAAAACCGTTCCTACAAGGGAGTCACCGCTCCCGCGGACGCAAACTACGGACATCTGGAAGCGTTGCAGTACGCGAAGGAAGTCGCCGGAGAGATTCCCGTCATCGCTTCCGTATCCATGGAGAGAGGAATGGTCTGGACAGAGGTCGAGCCTCTCTGTGACGCAATCTTTGTGTGCTACAATTCGCAGAAGCCCGAGGCTGTGGCGAAGTTTATCCTTGGTGAAGCGGAGCCGAGCGGCCTTCTGGTATTCCAGCAGCCCGCCTCCATGGAAGCTGTGGAAGCACAGGTCGACGATGTTCCCCGTGATCTGGAATGCTATGTGGATGCAGCAGGAAATACCTATGATTTCGCTTTCGGTCTCAACTGGTCGGGAGTGATCAGTGACGAGCGCACGCAGAAGTATTCGGCCGAACCTCTCACGAAAGTGCAGAGTCATGATTTCGGTGACAGGCTGAAGACGGCACCGGCTGAATGAGGCGGATCTTTTTCGCGGATGCCGGAAGAAATACCGTATAAATATGCGCTGACGCGCCTCAGAAAAAGGAGGAAATTATGATTGGTATTCTGACTTCACTGCTGTCTCCGATCCTTTCGCCCATGGGAGTCAGCGAGGCAGATCTTAATTCCTATCTGACCCAGCTGCAGGGGTATGTATGGGCTGCCATTGCAGTGCTGGTCGCCATGATCGTGATCATGATCGCGGCACAAAAAGCAAAAAAAGGGAACCGCCATGTGATCCGCTGGGCAGCGGGTATGGGCGCGATTGCCCTGATCGTGGGTATTGTCAATGCAGTATGCTTCGGACCCATGTATTCTACCGTATCCGGTTATCTGAACGCTTCCAAGGTCGAACTTTCCGATGAGACCGTGGCGCAGAGCCGCGCGACTGTACAGAAGGTCGGAGAAGAAGGAATCGTGCTTTTAAAGAACAAGGGGCTTCTGCCCCTGGGTTCTGATGTTAAAAAACTGAATGTTTTCGGATGGGGATCGACGAATCCGATCTACGGCGGGACCGGTTCCGGTTCCTCCAGCTCGGCGGACGCGGTCAGCATCCTCGGGTCTTTGCAGAATGCCGGCTTTGAGACAAACGAAGGTCTGAGCGGCATGTATGTGCAGTACCGCGCGGACCGTCCGACGATCGCCATGGCTTCGCAGGACTGGACTGTTCCGGAGCCTCCCGTCAGTGTCTATAACGACAATCTGATCAAAGCCACGAAGGAATTTTCGGATGTCGCCGTGATCGTGATCAGCCGCTCCGGCGGAGAAGGCGCCGACCTTCCCATGGACATGAAAGCGGTCCTGGACGGGACCTATAATCCTGCCGCGTCCGTTTCGGCGGCGCCTGCCAACTACGGCTACATGAATGCCGTTGCCTGCAATAACGGCGCCTATGACGACTTCGAAGCCGGCGAGTCCTACCTGGAGCTTTCCGTGACGGAAGAAAATATGGTGAAAAAGGTTTGCTCCGAGTTTGATAAGGTCATTGTCATCATCAACGCAAACAACGCCATGGAGCTTGGCTGGGTCGACGACTATGACCAGATCGGCGCCGTGATCCTGGCGCCCGGCTCCGGCATTACAGGCTTTGCGGCGCTTGGCGAGATCATGAACGGATCCATTAATCCCTCCGGCAGGACGGTCGACACCTTCGTAAAGGATCTGATGTCTACTCCTTATATCAACAACATTGGAAATATGTCCTACACCAATGTGGACGACCTGAAAGCGCAGATCGCCAAAAACGACGGCGCCTATGAGGGCAATATCGGTTTTGTGAACTATGTGGAAGGCATTTACGTTGGTTATAAGTACTATGAGACTGCGTCGGACGACGGCGTGATCAATTACAATGATCTGGTCCAGTATCCCTTCGGCTATGGTCTGAGTTATACGACCTTTGAGCAGAAGATCGAGAATTTCAAGGCGGATGACAAGACAGTCTCCTTTGATGCCGTTGTGACCAATACCGGAGAAAGGGCAGGGAAGGATGTCGTCGAGGTCTACTTTACGCCGCCTTATACGGACGGAGGTATTGAAAAGGCTTCTGTCAACCTGATTGACTTTGGCAAGACAGAGCTTCTGGAGCCCGGAAAGTCGCAGACTGTCAGTTTTGTGATCAATAAGGAAGACCTTGCGGCTTATGATTCCGAGGGGGTCAAGATCCAGGGCGGCGGATATATTCTTGAGGCCGGCGAATACAGGATATCTCTGCGTTCAGATTCCCACACTGTACTGGCTGAAGAGAAGTTCAGCGTCGACGCGGACGTCGATTACAGCGTGACAGGACGCGAGAGCGACAAGACCGTTGCCGTGAACAGGTTTGAGGACTATGCCCGCGGCAAATTCGAGGTCCTGTCTCGCGCAGGTGGGTTCAAGAACTATGCGGCCACCTGCGGACGCAAGCTCTCGGCGGATGATTTTGTGATGGACGATGCCACTCGCGCCAAGGTCGAGGAATATGCCTTTGGCATTTATGATGGAACAAAGTATAACAACGAAGCGGATGAGATGCCTGTCACCGGCGCAAAGAACGGTGTTAAGCTCGCGGATCTGACAGGAAAGTCCTATGACGATCCGATGTGGGACCAGCTGCTCGATCAGCTCACCTTTGACGATATGGCCACCATGATCAATGTCGGCGGATGGCAGACGGCGGCGATCGAATCCGTCGGAAAAGTGGCCACCTCCGACTGCGACGGTCCTGCGGGCCTTAGCAACTTTATCACAGGCGCTTACGGAAGCGCCTACCCGGCAGAGACGCTGATGGCGATGACATGGAGCAAAGACATGGCATATGAGATCGGCACCTCCATGGGACAGGAATACGCAGATGCAAATAACTACGGATGGTACGGCCCCGCAATGAACACGCACAGAAGCGCTTTCGCAGGAAGAAACTTTGAGTACTATTCCGAGGACGGCGTGCTGGCAGGCCTCATTGCGGCCCAGGAGATCAACGGCGCGTCAACAAAGGGCGTCTATCCCTATATCAAGCACTATGCGATGAATGACCAGGAGACGAACCGCTGCTCCTTCCTGCTTACCTACGGGCCCGAGCAGGCATTCCGCGAGATTTACCTAAGGCCCTTCGAGATCGCGGTCAAGAACTACGAAGGAACTTCTCTGGCGGCCATGTCCGCGTTTAACTGGATCGGCACAGAGCCCGGCTGCGCAAACAAAGAGCTTCTCAACACCGTGCTCCGCGATGAATGGGGATTTGTCGGAATGGTCGAGACGGACTACAACGGCTCCTATGGATACCAGATCACAGACCACTGCATCCGCAACGGCAATGACCTGATGCTCGGTTTTAACAACGCCGCCTCCAACGTCCTTTCCGACAAGAGCGCGACCGCTGTCAAGGCCATGAGACAGTCCTGCAAGAACATCCTCTACACCATTGGAAACAGCGGATATTACACCGTAAACAAACAGAGCGAAGGCGGCCTGAACCGTATGCAGAAGATATTCTACGGAGTCAACGCAGCCACGGCAGCAATCGTGATCATCCCTATGGCCCTTGTTCTCCTTAACTGGAGGAAGAAAAAGAAGGCGTGAACCAGGGGACGGTTCCTTGTTCCGTTGCGGCCCAGGGTGGACCAGGGGGACGGTTCCTTGTTTTATTGTCTCCCTGACCTGTCTCAGGAAAAACGGCGGATCATAGAATCAGTTCCTGTGTGCATGTGAACCGAAGCAAAAAAAGCCCATTCCAACAAAGAGAAGACTTGTTGGAATGGGCTTTTATGGTGAACAGTGATTTTTGAACTTCGACTGTCAGCGGCCAGGCGCGGTCCGCTTCTTTATTTGCTGCCTGCAGGGGGCTTTTCTGGATGAACCGTCCTTTGTTCCGTCCCCTGTTCCGTCTCCGCGGACCGGGGAACCGTCCCCTGTTCCGCTTCACGAGATGCCTCCATTGATTCATAGTTTCTGTAGACCGCATTGTCCCAGGACTGTTCTTCCCCGCTGCCGTTATATCCCAGGGAAAAAGTTCCGCATGTACCGTCCTCTGTATAAAAAACAACACAGTTCGTCGGAATCCCTTCCGGGAATACGTCATAAATACGGAATGGTTCTTTTATTCCGGTGCTCTTTACCACGCCCAGGATTTTTTCGGAAAAAGTATAGGAAGAATAATCCGCTGCCCACTGTCTGATTGGATGAACTTCGATCCTGTCCAGTGGAACTTCGCAATAATACACTTCAGAAGACTGTGCCTGCTCCAGATATTCTGAATCGGCGGTCATTTCTTTTCCGGAGAAGATTTTGGAATCATCACCGGAAAGTACAGTCATCTTAACGGTACCTACAGAACCAATCTGGATATCTGATTTCTCAGAAGGATCGGCCGTTTCCATCGGCTCATCGCTTATTGCTTCTGCAGCTTTCTCGTCATTCCTGGCTTTCTCAAGAGTGGAGGATATCTCTGTGGTATCTCCTGAATCACCTGCTTCAGATTCATCAGTATCATTTGTGCCGGATTCGACAATATCCTGTTTTTTGTCACTATCCTGTTTATGATCCAGTGGCTGCTCTGAAGCGGTTGCAGCCGCATTTTCATTGCTGCTTTCAGAAGATCCGGCTGAAGATGAATTGGTTCCGCAGCCTGTGAGTAATACCATGCACAACATCAGAGAAAAAAGCGCCAGTCTGTTTCTTTTTTTCATTCGTTTATTTCCTATCTTTCATTTTCGGGGCGGAACAGGGGGCGGTTCCTGTATCCGTCTATCAGGGGGATGGGTAACCGTCCCTCCGGTCCTGCCAGGTCTTCGGCCTGACGGGATGAGGAACCGTCCCCTGTTCTACGCATCAGAAAAACCTGTCAATTACCTCTGCGATTCCGTCGTGGTCGTTATCCGCCACCTGGACATCGCATAGCTGCTTTACTCTGTCGTTAGCATTTCCCATCGCGACAGAAAGGCCGGCCGCTTTCAGCACGTCCAGGTCGTTATCCGCGTCTCCGACGGCGACTGTCTCTTCGATCGGTATGTCCAGATAATCACACAGGAACTGCAGGCCCAGCGCCTTTGTAACGCCCGGAGGAGATATTTCAAGGGAGGTGGTTTCCGCATCGGAGAGCTGCAGATCAAAACGGGAGATAGCAGCCCGGGTTATATTCCGTGTGTCCTCATCCCTGTGGAAGATACAGAGCTTGAGGCTGCTGGCCGGACGGCTTTTCACGTATTCTTCAAGATCAGGGACTGCTGTCGCAATGCGGTCGTACAGGGACTGATAGATCCCCATCCGGAAGACCGACACGTCCCGCAGATCCTCGGTTTGTCCTGCGGAAACATCTGTAAAAAGAAGGTAAGGCATTGCCCTGACCGCTTTCGCTGCCCGAAGGCACTGGAGCAGGACTTCATCATCAAGCAGTTTCTGACAGAGCGGTCTTTTTTTTATAAAGTCGTAGACGCAGCCGCCGCTGTTCAGAATGCCATAAGGGACAAATGACAGTTCCGAAGCGTATCCGTCAAGCTCGGCGATTCCCCGCCCTGTACACAGAGCGACTGCGATACCCCTGCCGACGAGCCGCTTCAGGGCTTCCAGGGTGACAGGGGAAATTCCTTTTTGACTGTTAAGCAGCGTCCCGTCCATGTCAAGTGCCAGTAATCGGTACATATGATCCTCCTGTGCTGGAACAGGGGACGGTTCCTTGGTCCATTATCCCCTTCGATGCACATGAACTGTCATGTGAACAATGTTTTTGCGGTAAAAATTATTATAACATTCAGCAAAATGCCCTGCAAGAAGTAAAAGGGAACTATCCCCCGTTCCCCTTGGGCGGACCGAGGAACCGTTCCCTGTTCCACTGTTCCCCCAGGCGGACCGAGGAACCGTCCCCCTGTTCCCCCGTTCCCCCTGGGCGGACCGAGGAACCGTCCCCTTGTTCCACTACCAAATAGTAAACAAAGAAAAGCCCTTCACGATGGCTCTGATGCAGATCTGTTCTGCGTTTTCAGTGCCATTGTGAAGGACTTTTCCAACAAAAAGGGGGAGTATGAAATTAAATAAAAGAGGGAGTATGAAATCTATGTTTGGCAACCTGTGTTCCTGATCACAGTTGTAATAATACACTACGAATCTTAACCTGCTGTTTCCAATTTCTAAATTTTTGATAACGCGTCTGAAACGAATTTTTAAACAGGATTTACAAATCAGCCTGTTTCACATTGAACTGTGGACTGTGCCGGGGAACCGTCTCCTGTTCCGGCGCAGTTGGCTGTACTGCGCCAACCCGCTTCACATTGACCCGTGGGCCGTGCCGCGGACGCAGGAACCGTGCCCCTGTTCCGGTGGTATGGGCTGTGCTGAGGACCGAGGAACCGTCCCCTGTTCCGGGGCTGTGGACCGAGGAACCGTCCCCTGTTCCACCGGCTTTTGTGATATACTGTTGATGAGAAACTGTCAGGAGGAACCGCCGATGAATGAAGCAGAATGGGACAGGCTGCTGAAGATCAAAACGACAGGAAGAGATGACTCTCATTCCGACCAGCATTGTTATCCCTACGAACCGACGCCTTATTCTGTCTTGGAGCGGCTTGCGGGGAGCGGTCTGATCACAAAGAAAAATGTTCTGGTGGACATGGGATGCGGAAAAGGCCGCGCGGATTTTTTCCTGGCCTGGCAGACGGGGTGCCGCTGTATCGGTGTGGAATACAGTGACCGGATCTTTCAGAGCGCTTTATTGAACCGGGAAGGGGCCGTTTCGGGCGCGAAGGTGGCTTTTGAAAATGTCCGCGCCGAACACTGCACGATTCCGGAGGACGCGGACAGGTTCTACTTTTTTAACCCTTTTTCGGTCAGGATTCTCCGGAATGTTTTGGGGCGGATCATGGATTCCTGGTATGTAAAGCCGCGGGAGATCCTGCTTTTCTTTTACTATCCTTCGGATGAATATATTTCTTTTCTGATGATGGAGGATTCCCTTTCCTTCCAGGATGAAATCAGCTGTAAGGACCTTTTCGGAGGCGGCGACGGCAGGGAGACAATATTGGTTTTTGGTGTTGACTGTGGCATAGATGATTGAGATGTTTTTTCAGAAAGAGAATTTTTTATGCAGGAATTTTATTACAGAAGAGTGGAAGACGGAACCTTTTGCCTGACGGGCTATGAGGGGGATGAGGCAGATGTCGTCATTCCCGATGACAAAGTCTTTACGATCCTGAATGACAGGATTTTTCGCGGGCACGAGGAGATCACTTCCATCCGTATTCCGGATACTGTGACGGATCTGGGGGAATTCGTCTTTGACGGATGTAAAAATCTCCGGCAGCTGAAGCTTCCGGAGCAATTGAAAACACTGTGGGGCTATACCTTTGTCCGATGCGGGATCGAAGAGATCGTGCTGCCGGACCAGCTCAGGATCATTCCTCCCTTTGCCTTCAAGGACTGTAAAAATCTGCGCAAAGTCGTCTGCGGGGCAGGACTTGAGAAGATTTATGCGTGGGCCTTCGGAGGCTGCGATCAGCTCAGGGAGGAGTGCCTGATCCACGGCCCCGGAGTGGATATCAGTCCGCGGGCGTTTGAGACAAGGAATTAGGAAAGTTCTGGGGATCACAGGATCCCTGCCACCATGGCTTCTTTGATATCCGAAAGGGATGCGTAGATCCCGGTGGCGAGGCGGCGCATCTCGTCGTCGGGTTCCGCAACGTTGGGAACCATGAGAACGGAGCAGCCTGCCCTGTGCCCGGCAATGACGCCGTTGGGGCTGTCTTCGAGGACGTAGCAGTCCTGCGGATCACAGCCGATCAGGGCGGCCGTCCGCAGGTAACCTTCCGGATCCGGCTTTCCGACGGTGACTTCATCTCCGCAGAGGGTGACGGGAAAATAGTCAGTGAGCCCGGAGATCCGGAGATTGCTCTCGACGATCGAGCGGTTGCTGCCGCTGGAAAGTCCCAGTTTATATCCCTGTTCTTTCAGATAGGGGAGCAGGTCGTAGAGACCGGGGCGGGCGACGAGCTCTGTTTTGACCAGTTCCGCAACCATGGCAGCTCCACGCTGGTAAAACTCCCTTGCGTCAAGATCGGGAAAGAACTGATTGACCGTATTGTAGAGGTCATCCCCGCTGCGTCCCATCATAGCCAGACGAAGCTCTTCGGGAACAACGAGTCCGTAATCATGAAGAGCGACATCTCTGAAGGCCTTATCATAAATGCACTGTGTGTCAAACATAAGGCCGTCCATGTCGAAAATCACACCTGTTTTTTTCATAAAATCTCCTGATTAAATTATTTACAATTTCATATGCGGCGCAGGCGGGTCGATCGATTTACCCCGGGAATGTTGTAAATACGTATATATTGTTACGCGCGGACATATGCGCGGATGACAGCGATGGCGCCGCCGGGCTCCAGGGGGCGTATGGAAAATGCACCGGCTGAGGCAGGGAGAATGAAGGTCTCCGCGTAGTAAACAGTGAATGGTTCAAAAGCTGCAGAGGGGCTTTCTATGAGCGCCGCGCTGCCTTCCACCAGGTTGAGCATGCTGACATTGCCGACTGTGTCCAGGTCTGCGCGTTCGCGGATCCTGTAGCGGCGGGTCTCGATGAACTCAAGCTCGTGGAGGCCGGTGTGTTCTTCGGTATATGCGCTGTTGTCGTTTACAGTGTAAAAAGCGTTGACCAGATTGTCTTTTACCCAGCCGGTCTTTCTGTCGGCGCGGATGACGCGGCGCCCGTGTTCGAGGTGAACGGGGCGGGGCTTTCCGTCGAGGCCAAGCCGTCCCCAGTCCCAGAGCTTGAAGGTGAAAATATAGGGCGTCGCGCTGATCTCCAGCACCATGGTACCGGCTCCGGCTCCGTGGCAGGTGCCTGCTGGGATGAGAAAGTGGTCGTGCTTTTTGGCGGGAAAGCGGTTGACATATTTTTCGGCGTCAAAAATGGATTCTCCGCGGTTTGCGCGCTCAAGCTCGCCGAACATCTCCTCCGGGTCGGCGTCCTCGGTCAGGCCCAGGTAGACGCAGGCGCCTTCGCCGGCATCCAGGATGTAATAGCTTTCGTCCTGTGTATAGGACATGCCAAAGCAGCGGCGTATGTAGTCCGTCACAGGGTGGACCTGCAGGGACAGGTTCTGGCCGCCGATGGTGTCGAGAAAATCAAAGCGGATCGGGAATTCGGCGCCGAATCTGGCGTAGACCTTTTCTCCGAGAAGTTCCCGGGGGTGTGTGAGGACGAGATCCATTGCGGGAAGCTCGAAAATGCCGTTTCCAAAATCGAGAAGGAGGGAGTTTTCCTCGGGGACGCCGTCGAAGCTCCACGCGTAATTGGGCCTGCTGCGGTCGAGGTCACAGACTTCCTTCATCCACTGGCCGCCCCAGACGCCGGGGTCAAAGTAGGGAACTGTGCGGAAAGGCTGCAAAGTGAGCTGACGGAGGGCGTCGCGGATGGCAGTGCCGGGGACCATTTTTGGTTCCCCGGCATGGTTGGTGTCGATGAAGTAGTCGACGCTGTCAAACCAGCGCATCTTGTGTCTGTCAGCGACCCTCCACTCGATAAAATAGCCCCGCTTGAATTTGCGCAGAATGTCCTCGTCCGAGTTCGAGCAGTTGTAATTGGGCATTCCGCGGCGGTAGCGGAGCTGGATCTCCCAGCGGGCCATATCCAGGTATATGCTCAGGTCCGAATGACGGACAGTCTCTTTCCCTGAATCAGCATCTTTTTCTGCGATAGAATCTTTTTCAAAGAAAATCTCTTTTGATGCCGCGAGGGCACCGGGGGAGCTGGAACCGGCGATTTCCATTTCAACAGGGAAAGTCGGCTGTGGTGCCCTTGCCTTTGCCTCAGTGCAGTGTACCGCACTTGCGCCGGGTGTGCCGGCGATTTCCATTCCATTGGGGGCGTTCTGCTGAGGAGAGACCTGTCCCCCCGTCCCGGCGGGGGGAGCAGCCAGGAATGCGCCAAAGCCGAAGACAATGGTAAGTCCCTGCGCTTTGCGGATCTCATCACGCATCTGCCTTAATCCTGCCGGGTCCATGAGGTCTTCGAGATCTCCGAAATACATTCTGCCGAAGACGCGGTCGTCTGTGAGGCTGCTGTGCAGAAGGAAAGCAAGCTCCTCTTCGGAGCGGAAAACGGTGCGCATGTCAAAAAGGTGTCTGCAGCCAAGCGATCTCAGGGCGTCGAGCACTTCTTTGTCGTCCACGCCCGGATAGGTGTCGATGGAAATCAGATAGTCCGGTGAAGGGGCTTTTCCATATTCCGTGCGAATGCGGTCCATGATGGTATCATAGCCGGCAAGGAGCTCTCCGCTGTGGTTCCGTACACGTGTGGAGGGGAATTTCCGATAGCTGGATTTCCGATAGCTGGACATCTTTTTTCTCCTGCGGTTTTATAACAGCCGATCCCATGCAGAGCAAGAGGATTACGCCCGGCGATGGAAAAATCCGATGGCAAATGCTCCCGGCCCGGAATAGGTGCCGACTGTCGGCCCGAACTGCATCACATGGATATGGTTTTCCTGTCCCTCAAAAAGGCTGGCTTCCTGTTTCATATAGTCCCGCATGTTTCCGTCGCTCAATCCGGAATATGCCATGCATATCGGCAGGGAAAAATCGATGCCGCCTGTCTTCTCAACCAGCTGTGTAAACATACGGAAGGCATTTTTCTGTCCCCGGACCTTGCTGAGGACCTTTACCTTTCCGTCCTCATCCGCCGTAATGATCGGTTTGATGTTAAGGATATTGCCGGCAAATTTGGCTGCGAGAGACAGGCGCCCGCCCTTGTACACATAATCAAGGGTATCAACCAGTGAAATGACATGGAGCCTTTTCTTGTCACGCTCGAGCCTGCGGACGATTTCCTCGTGGGTCTTCCCCATTTTAACCAGCCCGATCGCATAGCGCACCAGGGCGTACTGGGAGGCACAGACTCCGAGACTGTCGACGACCGACACCTTGTCCTCGAATTTTTTTGCCGCAATGCAGGCGCTCTGATAGCAGCCGGACATCCCTGAGGACAGAGTAATGCAGATGACTGTGTCGCCTTCCTGGACAGCCTTAGCAAAAGCGATCTCAAAAGTAAAAGGAGGCACCTGGCTGGTCTTCGGGATCTCGCCCGTCTCGATCATCCTTCTGTACAGATCATCCGCCTTCAGCGTTATATCATCCAGAAATTCCTCTTCTCCAAAACGGATGCTCAGGGGCAGAACTGTGACCCCCCATTTCCTTGCCAGTTCCTGCCTGATATCGCTTCCTGAATCCGTAATGATTTTGATTCCCATGTCTTTCCTCCTCCGTGAATTTCGCCAAGGAATGATGCCAGTCAACGATTGAATGAATATTACCCAAACGAACTGAGCATTTTGATAAGATAAATATTCAGCTTCCCGCGGGGCGCAATGCGCCTTTATCGCTCGCTGTGAGAATCCCGCTTAAGCTGAATGATTACAAATCATTATAGCAGAAATAGCCCGTGAATTTTCTTAAAAGAATATAAGAAAAAGGACTGCTTTCCGGAATCGCTTCAGTTGATTCAGTTAAACACGGTATTTGTGCGCAAAAACAGGATATTCTCGCGAGAATGTCCGGAATTTGGAGAGAGCAGGACGGCCGCGAAAGCCTAAGCAGTAAAAATGATCCCGCTTCAGCAGACAGTTTCGCAGCGGTCTGGAATAGTAACGCTCTGTTTGTGTGAGCATCAGGGAAACAGTCAGCGCACATTGATGAACAGTTCTTTTTCCGATATACTAAATGATAGTCGAAATGGCTGAAAGGCCCGCGGCGCATGAAATGGCTGAAAGGACTGAAATGGCTGAAAGGACTGAAATGGCTGAAAGGACTGAAATGGCTGAAAGGCCCGCGTCGCATGAAATGACTGAAATGCCTGCAGCATATGGAAATGATAGCAGTGTGAAATGATCATAGAATATAAAAATGCTTGCAGCGTATGAAAAGCGGAGGAGGCAGGAATGGGAACGTATGACACAAGGCGGCTTGACGTCGCGATTCAATATATCCGCAGGATGGCAGAGGGAAGAAATCCGGTCACAAACCGCCCGGCTCCGGAGAATGAGGTGCTGATCAACGCCAATGTCAACCGCTGTCTGAAATTTGTTGAGGAGATACTGGCAGATGTCAAAAGCACAGGAGGGGTCGTCAGCAGCACAGCAAGAACATCAAGAGCGCAGAAGCCCGATATATCGAAGCTGTTTCCCTACGAGGTCCTGAAAGGCTTTCAG
This sequence comes from Lachnospiraceae bacterium UBA3386, assembly GCA_002358875.1. Classification (GTDB taxonomy): domain Bacteria; phylum Bacillota; class Clostridia; order Lachnospirales; family Lachnospiraceae; genus CAG-791. Next base: position 24,884 of record DEPS01000148.1, read on the forward strand.
TATGTGGAAGACAGGCAGATCTCCCGCTTTTTGGACCAGCTTGGAAGTCTTCTGCCGGAAGGACAGGAAATGCCCGTCAGGGCTACGATGATCACCAACTGGCTGAGGGAAAAGGGTTATCTTGAAAAGCGGATGATGAAGGATATCGGAAAAGAGAATTCTGTCCCGACAGAATCCGGGGCTGCCCTGGGTCTGTATGCAGAAAAAGCAGGCATGGCACCCAATGAGTATTATCGGGTCTTCTATAACGAAAAGGCGCAGCAGTTCCTTGTAGATAATTTCGAGAAGATTCTGACCGAGACCCAGTCCATCCCCCGGAAAGCGCGCAGCACAAGGCAGCAGAAGACACCGGGCCGGCAGGAAGGGAATATGGGGCTTTTTGCCCCTGTATCAGGAAGAGAATCAGGCTCAGGGAAATATACGGCCGAAACGCAAACGGGAAAATATCCGTCCGGAACACAAACGGGGAAATATCCTGCCGGAACAAGTGTCGAAAAAAATCCTGCCGGATCGAATACGGAAAACAGGCCTGATTCCCGCTCTTCGTCAGGCAGGTCTTTTGCAGCAGGGAATTTTGAAAAAACAGTGCCGGCTTTTGACGATGATCCCGCCTTTGCGTCCCTCGTCGACAGCATCTCTTCCCAGCAGGATGCGGGATATGGAGACGGAGGCTGGGACTTCGGGGGGATGGGAAATCCGGGTGAAGGCTGGGAAAACGTGGACGAGGGTCTGCCCTGGTGAGGAAATTTTCGAACTGCCTGCCGCGGGAGGCTGAACAGATCAAAATAGTTCAGAACAGTTTAGAACAGTTCAGAACAGTTCTCTGATCAGAAGGGGATTAAGGCTCGCTATGAAATACGGAGAAAGTTTTTTTGATATCGCTTATCTGCTCTTTGCCATTTTTTCCGGCATCGAAATCCTGCTGAGAGGAAAAAATCGTGGAAAGAGGCTGATGGGCAGTGCGGTGCTGATCCTGGGCTGCGGAGACGCCTTCCACCTGGTCCCGCGCGTGCTCAGCTATTTCACCGACGCGGATCTCACCGCGGCGCTTGGTGCCGGAAAGCTGGTGACATCTCTCACGATGACGGTTTTCTATATGATCTTTTACCGGCTCTGGCATGTTTTGTACAGGGCAGGGGAAAACAGAAAGCTGACCTGTGCCGTATATGCGCTGACAGCACTGCGCGTCGTTCTCTGCCTCATGCCGCAGAACGGCTGGCTGACAAATGACAGTTCTGTGTTCTGGGGAATCGCCAGGAATATCCCCTTCCTGGTCATCGGCGGAATCAATATTGTGCTGTATTTTCAAAAGCGCAGAAAGATATCCCATTTCAGGAACGTGTGGCTGCTGATCATGCTTTCATTCATGTTCTATATGCCTGTGGCCGTGGCTGCGGGTATAGTTCCCGCTCTCGGGATGCTGATGCTGCCCAAGACGGTCTGCTACATGGCCCTGATTTGGGTCTTCCGGAAATGGTGCCTGTCAGTTCATACCTGAAAACAGCTCATACCTGAAAACAGATCATGCCTGAAAACAGCTCATGCCTGAAAACAGCTCATGCCTGAAAACAGCTCACGCCTGAAAGCAGTTCACGCCTGAAAACGGATCACGCCTGAAAACAGTTCACGCATGAAAGGCATTCTGAAATGCGAGCAGGTTCGTGTTCTGAGCATTGTTCCTTTTGATGGCAAAGATGATTTTTTTGAAATACCTGCCATACCCCTTGTCCTCAAGGAGGCGTCGAAAGACCCCGGAAACAAGTGCCGGAGGATTATTGAAGGCGCCGCAGCCAAAAGCTCCGAGGATCAGAATATCCACGTCATTTGCGGCAGCCACTTCGAGGATATTTTTGATCCTGGAGAAGAACACTTCTTCCAGCTTCTCCAGGGAAATCGGTTTCTTTTTATTGGGATCATAGTAGGGAGCGGCGCATGTCAGCACGTCCACGCTGAACCACTGGCTCATTTTCTCAGGGACCGGGTCATCCGTTTTAAACACTGTGATTTCAGGAGAGTAGATCACGGAGTCTGTCCCCAGGCTGCCGGTATTCTTTGAATTCCATTTGTAATAGTTTTTTATAATATAAGGAATTGTCAGTGAAGCATAAAGGCTGCTGCTCCGGCACAGGCATTCCTCCTGAGCCATAGCGCCGTGAACCACCCCGCCGCCTGGCGAATAGGCATTTGCAAAGTTCAGAACGGCCACTTTGTCGGAGCCGCCCGCGTAAGACTGTGCGCAATGGAAGGTCGTATCCTCCTCAACCTCGATTACCGGGATCTGTGTTTTGACAGCGGGATTTTTTGCTTCAAAGCCGCTCAAATACAAAAGCGTCCCTGCCTGTGCCTTCAGAGTCAGATTCCGTAAAGTCTCATCACTGCGGATCATCCTCTGTGTATCTTTAAAGGATTCAATAAGTTCATTTCTGCTGATCATTATTTTTTCCTCTCCCTGAGCGAACTTTTGCTGCCTGTATTACCGGAAGCATTCTGGCTGCCTGATTTTTCTCTTTTTATAGATTGATATTTTATAGATTAATAATAGCACCTTTTTGATGACCGCGGGAAGGTTCCTGGCTGCTTTGTGACCAGGAATCAATAAAAGAGCTGTTTCAACTTTGTTCCTTTCCTTTGATTGGTTCCCTGCATTTCTGTTATAATTATTTTTAGATAAAACACTTATCTACCCTGGGGTGTAGGAAGGAGATGGCTATAAAAGCAGAAAGGAGCAAAAGCATGAGAAAACAAAAAAGGACCTTATCAACGGTTCTGCTGATGATCATTGCGGTCCTTTGCATGACTGTCAGCGGGGCAGCAGCGCAGACGGCAGAGGGCGGCTCTGACACGGTACAGGTTTCAGCAACATCTGAAGCGGCAACTGCCGAAACTGCATCAGATGAAGCAGCATCTGCCGAAACGACATCTGCCGGAACAGCATCCACTGGAACAGTGGAGGACAAGTCTGCAAAGGATGCTCCTGCGGAAAAGAACGGGGATATTTATATCCTTTACACAAGTGATGTCCACTGCGGTATTGATCAGGGCTTTGGCTATGCGGGCTTAAAGCAGGTCAGGGATACACTGGAAGAAAACGGATATGAGACGATCCTGGTGGACGACGGAGATTCGGTCCAGGGGGAGGTCATAGGGACAATTACCAAAGGGGATGCGATCATCGATTTGATGAATGAGGTCGGTTACGATGTGGTGATCCCCGGGAACCATGACTTCGATTATGGAGTGGAACAGTTTCTTGACCTTGTGAAGAAGGCGGATTTCCCCTATATCAGCTGCAATTTCACCTACCAGGACAAACTTGTTTTTAAGCCATATACTATCTTAGAGGCTGCGGGAAAGAAAATCGGTTTTGTAGGCGTGACGACCCCTTACACGATCCGCACTTCGACACCCTCCTATTTTCAGGATGAAAATGGAGAATATGTCTATGGTTTTATGGGAGATCAGACCGGCGAGCGCGTTTATCAGGCTGTCCAGGAGGCGGCGGACGCTGCGCGGGCAGATGGAGCAGAGTATGTCTATGTGATAGCGCACCTGGGCAATGAAGAAGAATGCAGACCCTGGACCTATGCGGATGTGATCGCCAATACAAACGGCATCGATGTTTTACTGGACGGCCACAGCCATGATACGGATCAGATCGTTATGAAAAACAAAGACGGGAAGGATGTGACCCGGTCCGCGGTCGGTACAAAGATGAACTGCATCGGCTACAGCCATATTTCCGCGAAAGGAGAGATCGTCGAGACAGGAATCTGGACATGGCCGAATAAAAAGCCTGCCCCTGAACTTCTTAATATTAAAAATGAGATCCGCGACAAGGTGGATGCGGCACAAGAGGACGTACTGAAACAGGTAAATCATACAGTGGCTTCCACGGCAGTCAGTCTGGTCGTTGATGATCCCGAATTGAAAGATGCATCCGGCAATCCTGTCCGGATAATCAGAACGGCAGAGACCAATCTGGGAGATCTGTGCGCTGACGCCTTCCGGGATCAGTCAGGTGCCGATATTGCTCTTATGAATGGCGGAGGCATACGTGCCGGTATTGAAAAAGGTGATATAACCTATAAAAATATCATTGACGTATTTCCCTACGGAAATGAGCTCTGTGTAATAGAAGTTACCGG
>DEPS01000148.1:29141-51155 GCA_002358875.1 Lachnospiraceae bacterium UBA3386
TCCGGACTGAGCTATACCATTGACAGTAAGGTAAGCAATCCCTGTCAACAGGACGAAAACGGCATGTTTTTGGGTGTAAAGGGAGAACGCAGAGTAAAGAATGTGAAGGTGGGAGAAGAACCTCTGGATCCAAAGAAGACCTATACACTTGCCAGCCACAGCTATATGCTGCTGAAAAACGGCGACGGATATACAATGTTTGACGGCGCCCCTCTTCTGCAGGACCGCGTGAAGCTGGACAATCAGCTGCTGATTGATTATATCACAGGCACACTTGGAGGTGTGATCGGAGAGGGATACGAGAACCCTTACGGCCAGGGGCGTATTGAGGTCCTGGACAGCGGGGAATGAGAAGCCGGGATTTCGGAAAGTGTAAATAAAAACCCCGGCCTTTCAAAACAGGAAAATAAAAAACCCTGCCCCTTCTCCTGTTGGTTCAGTGGAAGGGCAGGGTTTTTATATCCTGACCATTAGGGAATGAAATATTGACAAAGACGGATAGTAACGCACAGGAAAAACGCACTGACTGGATTGGAGATATAAAAAATGTCTGTAGAAAACGGCGAGTGGATCATGCGCGGTCTGGACTGGGATAACCCATACAGGATCCGCACCTGGCAGGAACTCGTAAACTGGATCAATGAAATCGGTTTTCTGCCGCTCTTCGGGAACGGAGTGGAAGGCTTTTCTGTAGAGGAACACACATCTCCCCGCTTCTGGTGGTCCGGGGACAGAAGGGAAGATCCCTGGGAGTGGCGCGAGATCATGGCCGGAAGCGGGCAGGTCGCCTATGGAAAGTTCTTTGATAAAAAGGCGGGCTTTATCAGCCTGGACTGGCTGCCGTTTTTTGTCAACTGCCGCAGGGCGGGTTATGATTTTGACGCCCGCTGGGAGGACGGCCTCGCCGACAGGCGGGAAAAGAAGATCATGGATTTTTTCATGGGAGAGGATCCGGACGGGGATATTGTGTACAAAGAGAAGAAGATACTCTCGACAGACCTGAAAAAGGCGGCGGGCTTCGGAAAGAGCGGCGAGAAAAACTATCCCGGCGTGATCACGAACCTGCAGATGCAGACTTATCTGGTCATATCGGAGTTTGCCAGACGAAAGAATAAACGCGGGGCGGAGTACGGAATGTCTGTCTCGATCATGCTTCCCCCGGAAGCGGTCTGGGGCCGCGACCAGGTGACAGCAGCATATTCCGAATCGCCGGTCAGGTCGTGGCAGAGGATCTATGATCACGTGAAGGAAATGTACCCGAACGCGGCGGACCGCGAGATCCTGCGGCTTGTCGGAAAAATGCCGGATGCAGATCTGTAGAAAGTTCCGGGGGAGGCCTTAAATCACTGCTGACCGCCCTTTTGCGGCCCGCTTATTTCATTATCAGAGCGAGGATGAAGGAAATGCCGAGCGCCGCAGCCTGCTGCCGCCAGTACATGGAAAAGAGAGCGACGATCTCTCTTGCCAGAGCATTTGGCCAGAAATACCATTTTGTCACACTGGCAAGGCCCTCTGCGTCGAGCCCGGCTTTTCTGGCCAGAATGCCGCTTCGGAGGACATGGAAGTTTGTCGTCACGAAGCATACCTTTGCGTCCGGCTTTACCTGGTCGATGATTTTCTTTGAAAAAAGCATATTTTCGTGAGTGTTGAAGGATGCCTTTTCCGAAAGGACTTCATTTTGCTCCGCGCCGTGCGACAGCAGATAGAATTCCATGGCGGATCCCTCGCTCATGATCTCGTCCGGCCCCTGCCCGCCTGTGGGAATATAGTGGGCCTGCTTTTCCGTCGCCCTCTCCTGATCCCAGGCGAAGCGGATGGCGCGGTTTGTTCTTCCCTTCAAGAGCGGAAGCAGGCCTCCCTGTCTGCTGATGGAACAGCCCGGTATGATGACAAAATCCTTGTCATATGCCGGCTTGTGCTTTGCTGCAATCAGCGCCGCCAGGAGCATGCCGGACAGGATAAAGTTCACATAGCACCCGAACAGCTCCGCAAATCTGCACAGCAGGCCGGTTTCGTTAAGCATTTTCGACAATGCCAGGCAGATCAGATTTCCCGTGATCCATCCGATTCCCAGAACCACGCCTACAGTATTTTTTGCCTGAAAGCCCTCATGGCGTAACAGCGAGACACAGCTGACTCCCATAAATACGGTCAGGACAGAAGATATGACGGTGAAGATCCTGAGTATGTCCCTGGGCACCAGCAGCTGTCTGAAGAGTATCAGTGAAAGCAGCTGAAAGAGGACCAGGACGGCAATGCCGCAGGTAATAATTCCTGCATAAGAATACAGGAGTTTTATTTTAAGCCGCCGGATGAGCGTGTCTTTTTTTATTGCGACCTTATCCGCGGTATCTTTATTCAGGGTGTTTTTGAACACTGTATCTCTATCCACTATGTTTATTTCTCCAATCCGGTCTGCAAAATTTCCATATCCCTTCCGCCTTCCGGAGGATGTTTATTACCTGCGTTTCAAGGCTGATGCAGTCAATATCTCCGGAAAGAGGGTTAAAACAACTTTATCATGGCACAAATAATGTTTTCTTGCAATCTTTCGCAGTATTCTTTTTCTTTAAGTGCGTAAGGCTTCACTTGTGAAAGGGTTTCTGATAAACTTTGACAGAAGTATAACTGAACTGCTGCCGTAAGTTCCTAAAAAAGACGGGGAGGGCAGAAAGATGCCAAAATCTTCATCAAGAGAAAATAAGAACATCTATTTCCGCCTCAGAGAGGAGCTGGGCCTGACCCGCGAGGAGGCCAGCGAAGCCCTGAAGGGCATTACAGCGGACCGCATTGAGAAAATTGAAAATGAGCGCTCCCTGCCGCATCCCGACGAGATCCTTCTGATGTCGGAGGGCTACAAAGCGCCTCATCTGTGCAACTATTACTGCGCGAATGTGTGCCCCATCGGAAAACAATATGTCCCGGAGGTCAGGGTCAAGGATCTCTCCAGGATCGTCCTCGAAATGCTTGCTTCTCTGAATTCCGCACAGAAAATGCAGGAGAGGCTGATCGAGATTACTGCTGACGGAGAGATCCAGGAAGATGAGATCGCCGATTTCGTACAGATACAGGCGACTCTTGAAAAGATCTCGATCACGGTCGAGACCCTGCAGCTCTGGTCTGAACAGATGCTTGCAGAAGGAAAGATCGACCGTAAGCTGTATGAAAGCAGCAGATCGACATAACCACCAAATTAATTTAGACCTGTACGGATGCATTCTGCATTTTACAGGCGCGGCAAAGCGGTTTAACCGTACAGTTGGAATTGTTTATATATGCCGGATTTGAAGGGCGCCCCGGGGGATTCCGATTCACTTCCGGGGTGCTTTTTCTCTGTTTCGGCAGAAAAATGACGTCCAAATTCGCTGTTCCGGCGGTTTATAATGTGATGTAATTGGTTTATGATTGGCCTGACAGACAAAGAGCAGGCTGCCGATCAGGCATAGGAAAAAGAGGATAGAAAAAAGAGGAAAGAAAAAATGGACATAAAAACCAGGGTCCTTACCGCCCGGCTTTTGGAAAAACTCGACAGAAAGCCTGCATACGCACAGCGGCTTGGGATCACTGTTGAGAATACGGGCGGAAAAAAAGAAACGGGTAAAAAACAGATTTATTTAAAAGGAGGCATGAACCATGAATAAGGCTCTTAAGATATTGCTGTTTGCTGCACTGTGTCTGTATGTCTTTTCACCTGTGGACTGCGCTCCCGGTCCTGTTGATGATCTGATCCTTATCCTCGTGTATGCTGTCTTTAATCGAAGGAAAGCGGGGCCGGTCGGAATGATCGGGGAGGCCGGTACATCTCAGGATGCATAGGAAAACTTCAGGGGAATTAAGATTGAATGTTTATACAAGCGTGACATTAATACCGCGCTGATGGCGGTTATGACATTTGTATAAGTTTTTAATTATGTGCGGCGGCAAAATTTTCAGACCGCATTTGTGATGAAAGGAAAAACCATGATTATTTTGATTTCTATTGTTCTGTTAGTTCTGTTTCTGAAAATCGTGGGAATGATATTCGGCGCGGGCCTTCATCTTCTTGGCTGGCTGTTCAGCGGACTGGGATTTATCATTTCTATTATTCTTGCGGTATCCTTTATTGGGGTCTTCTATTATGCGCTGCCGGTACTTTTGATCGTCGGTGTGCTGTTGATTGCGCTCAAGCCTTTTTGACCATTCCAGAGGACAACGGCGGGATTTTTCAAAGCATTGCTGCAGGATTTTTAAACGGTTTCGACAGGATTTTTCAAAGCACACTGAGAGCAGTGGGCTGGTCATCGAGAGGAACATTCGCTTTTACTCCCTGTGCGAGCATCATCTTATGCCCTTCTGGGGGTATGTTCACATCGCCTATCTGCCTGATGGCAAGGTGACGGGACTGAGCAAGCTGGCCCGGACGGTAGAGGTTTTTGCCCGCCGCCCCCAGATTCAGGAAAATCTGACACATCAGATCATGGACGCCATGGTCCGGGTGCTGCATCCCAAAGGAGTGATGGTGGTGGTTGAGGCTGAGCATATGTGTATGTCCATGCGTGGAATCAAGAAGGATGGGGCCAGGACGGTGACCACGGCGGTAGACGGCTCTCTGGAAAAAGATACCGCTTTCCAGAACACCTTCCTGCAATCCCTGGGTTAAGGTGACGGCTATGGGAAATAATCTTCGTATATTATTTCTGGTGGATTTTTTCAGCTTTCTAGGGGGAACGGAGGCCGTCAACTTCGCTCTGCTGAAAGGACTGAATGCGCGGGGGCATGAACTGATGGTGTGCGTGGGGGAGAAACCCTCTTTTCCCATGTGGCCGGACCGAATCAGGGAATTGGGCATCCCCTTCTATACTTCGGAGACACCCTATCAGCAGACCCAGGCATTGGATGCGGAGCGAACGTTCATAGCGGAGCAGGTTGGGCCGCTGGCACAGAAGAAGATCTTGGCCTTATGGGGAATGTTGTGTTTGAGGGGACATTTCCTCCTGTGACAGGTTTGTCTGAGTTGGCAAAGCGCCACCGCATTTTCGTTCAGCCCTCTCTGTTTGAAAGCGTCCCAAACGCCATGATTGAACTGCTGCTATGGAAGAAAGCCTTTGTGGCTTCCCGGGTGGGTGGAATCCCGGAGCTGATCCACCCGGAGCAATGCGAAGGCCTTCTGGTAGAGCCTGCCTCCACGGACCAGTTGGCCGCCGCCCTTGTTCGGCTGTTGAGGAACCCGGCCTTAGCGGACAGTATGGCGGAAAAGTCCTATCTGTCCGTCCGTAAAATCTACGACTATGAGGCTATTATCACCCGCTACGAGGCGGTGTTGCAAGCTGCGGCGAAAGGGAGGTCTGGCCGATGAAACTGATCCTATACATGGTCATGAGTGCTGACGGAGTGGTGGCGAAGGATGCGCATACAGACATCCGCGCCTGGTCATCCGCCGAAGATCACGCCTTTTTTATGCAACAGGCGGAGGCCTGCGACGCCGTCGTTATGGGCCGTCGATCCTACAATTCAGAGGTGAAATGCGACAGAATCTATTTGCTGACCCATGATTCGTCGGTTTCGATCCACAGTGCCCGCGTCCAAATCCTGTCCGGCGATGTTCGGGATATTTACGCCCGGATCGCGTCCGACGGCAATCACCGGGTGGCGCTGTTGGGTGGACCTGCCACCAACCACGCCTTTCTGAAGGAAAATCTGGTGGATGAAATTTTTCTGACCATTGAGCCTGTCCTGCTGGGAACAGGCTTGCGCCTGAGCGCGGGGGAACTGGACTCCAGGTGGATATTGGCGAATCTCATTCCTCTGAATCAGGCGGGAACGGTGGTGATGCACTATCGAAGGATTGGAGAGACCCCTGTATCAATCTCAGAACAAACGGAGAAACGCTGGCGGGGCATTTTGCGCCATCCACTCTTTCTGAAGATCCTAAATCAGTTAGAGCAAATGGAAGGGGACCGTGTCTTTTGTAAACATGACTTGCCCCATTTTCTTGATACAGCCAGAATCTTATATACAATGGTTCTGGAAGGCGGGTACCCGTACTCCATGGATTTAGCCTACGGCGCGGGGCTTCTCCATGACATAGGACGGTATATCGAGTACACCGGGGGGACGCCCCATGAGATTGCCGCAGAGCCAGTTGTACGAGAGATTTTGGGCCAGTGCAGCTATACCGAGGTCGAGATCGACGAGATCGTCCGAGCCATTTCCGCTCATGGAGAAAAAGATGCTTCCTCTTTTGGTTCCCTGGGAGAGTTGCTGTATCGAGCGGACAAAACCGGCCGCCCCTGCTGCCACTGCTCTGCGGCAGAAGACTGTTATTGGCCTGAAGAGCGAAAGCAGAACAGTCTGTCCTACTGAATGAAAGCCCCTATCATTTACTGTAAAAGTTCGATCAAGCGATTGCGGGAGCATGGCCCCGCCATGCGGAGCAATCAACTTTTACTCTTTTGGTGGAGGCAGTCGCGCTGCCATGGCAGTTTACTGTGAAAAGTTATGAAATGACAAAGGAGCATTTGGAGAGTAAAGCTAGTGAAACGAAAAACAGCCAGGGAAATCCTCGTAGAATCCTTCCGGGAGCTTGCCGGAAGCAAGCCGGTGGATAAAATCACTGTCCCGAATATTATAGAAAACTGCGGTTACTCAAAAACCACCTTTTATCGGTTATTTAAAGATAAATACGATCTGATGGCCTGGGATTACGCTCAAAGGCTGCAGGCAATCGTGGGTCAGACCGAAAAAGCAGACTACGAGTGGAAGCAAATACTGTGGGATGTCGCCTTGCTTTACAACGAGCAGAAAGACTATCTGAGAAACCTGCTCCTGCATACAAGCGGCTATGAGCCCTTTTCAAGGCACATGAAGCAGCTTCATATCGAAGGCTTAATAAAGTGTGTTCTTGATGCATCCGGCCTGGAGGAGCTGGATGTTAAGACAAAGATGTATGTACGAACTTATTGTCAGGGATCCGTGGATCTGGGCTGCGATTGGATCATGGGTACATTTCAGGTGACGCCTGAGGAATTGGCGGCAGTTTTTGAGGACTGCCTGCCGGTTCCTCTTCATAAATACCTTCTTTGAAAAACAGAACTAATTAAGGAAAAAGTCCCGTTATGGGACTTTTTTCGATATGTATAAATTGAAAACCTCTCTCATTTCCGTTTAGAATAGTTGTGCACGATATGTTGTGAGGATGGTGCTTCGGGAATTCGGAGGCATGACAGAAGGTGAGCCTGGGGGACAAAATATCCGATGGTGTTCAGCGCATGCTCACCGGCTTTGCCGCGGGCGTCATGGTGGCGGCTTCTTTCTGGAGCCTTTTGCAGCCCGCGCTGGACGGCGCGGAGCACATGGGCAGGCTGTCCTTCATTCCCGCCGCTGTGGGCTTCCTGCTCGGTATTGGCTTTTTGCTGCTGCTGGACAACGTGACACCGCACATGCACATGGATGAGCAGTCAGAGGGTCCCAGGAGCAACCTGAAGCGCACGACCAAGCTGATCCTTGCCGTGACGCTCCACAACATCCCGGAAGGCATGGCTGTAGGTGTGGTATATGCAGGCTGGATCGCCGGAGAAACGGGCATCAGCCGGGCGGCGGCCTTTGCGCTGGCGCTGGGTATCGCACTTCAGAATTTCCCGGAGGGAGCTATCGTGTCCATGCCGCTCAGGGCGGCGGGCATGCCGAAGGCCAGGACCTTTGGGTACGGTGTCTTATCCGGCATCGTAGAACCTGTTGCTTCATTGCTCACCATTGCAGCGGTCAGCGCCGTAGTTTCGGTTTTGCCATACCTGCTGGCCTTCGCTGCCGGTGCCATGATATACGTAGTGGTGGAGGAACTGATCCCGGAGATGTCCGAAGGCGAACACTCCAATGTTGGCACTGTGGCTTTCGCGCTGGGTTTTGTTCTGATGATGGTGCTGGATGTGGCACTGGGATAATTGACAGAGAAGAACTCGCTTACCTTTTTGATCAGATTGGCAAGCAGCGTCTCGCCACTATAGAAGGCTCATCTTTGTAAAGCCCGATTCTAAGAACCCATATAAGTTTATCGGTGCATTCAAGCCTGGAAGGATGAATCATCTTCGGCATACGTATGAGAGTAGAGCGACCGCCCTATGGTGTCCAGGCAGCGATCTCTTTTACAGTAGGGAGCAATCTGCTCCTTCAGCATATCGAAGATGATCTGAAAGACTTGTCAACTATGCCCGTCGGCTCTCATATAGGACAGCTGGATCTTTCTTTTTAAGGGCATAGCTTCCGGAACAGTTCTTGATGAACTACAATTATGAATTCTTATATCGCATGAAATGCCGGCTGGCTCTGTTAAGAAGTGCCGCGAGATCAGAATCCGAATTAGAGGCAGAGAATATTACAGATGCATTGCTCTTCTATCTCTGCGGGGAGGAGTCAAGCGGTTATCTGGAGATAATACGTGGGATGAAAGGATCTGCTGATGAAGAAGAGCCTGAACTGTTTGATGGCTGGCTCTACGCGATGCCGGATACGTTGGATGCTATTGCCTTTTTATATTCTGATCTCTATCTGGAAGCCAGCAATCCCTTCCATTTCGATCACTGGAATGAACAGCCGCATGCAAAAGACAATTGAACTGACCATTTTAAAGGGCTGAAAGGTGTAACAAAAAAAGTACACCTTTCAGTCCTCTCAATATATCCTTAAAAAATGTGTTCAGCAGTTGAAAAGAAAAACTGTCTGCCGAACAGAAAGAAAACTATCCCTCTCATGGACAAAAATCTTTCCTTTCGGGAGACAGAAAGCTGGCCGGAAATAAGAATAAAGGAATAAGAATAATAGAATTAATAAATAATGAATGCTCAATAAGTGGCTGTTAAGCCGCCTTACGATAATCCCAGTGATTATGCGGAATAAACAGCAGGATCCCTGCCCTTGTTCCGCAATTGTACCTTGAAAATTCCAGAGCTGTTTTTTGGCACAAAAAGGCTTTCGCCAGTTTGTCGATGTTCATCGCTATGATCGAGAGCGCAATCGAACTTCGTGTAGTTCCTTCGAGCCTGGTCCTGATCAGCCCCATGCCGAAGCTCCGCTTCGAAAGGCTGAATGCACGCTCTACCTCTACACGATCCGCGTTATCGATGTATTCAGTTCTTTTATCGACTGAAGGATCTTTTTTAGGTCTCCCCAGGGAAGAGCCTGACAGACGGATCCCTTTTGACTTGCAGTACTGCAGATTTTCCCTGTTCCGGTAGATCTTATACGCCAGGACTCTTTCAGGATAATGACCTTCTCTCTGATAATACCTTTCGATGACATCCTTAAGGATCTCACTTTCGTTATAGGCCTCGAAAGAGAGTTTTTCGATACGTCCCAGACCGTCCACGATGCTCAGATCCAGCTTTGCTCCGAACTCGACATCTGCTGCGGCTTTTCCGCGGATGATAGGGCGGATAAACGGCTGGCTGATGCTAACGATCCTGTGCAGCACCGTATGTGTCCTGTTATCGTACATGTACTTCTGCTGTTCGTAGACCTTCTCAATGATCTCTATCAGAGCCTTTTGTTTGTCATCTGCCTCATAACCGTAATCAGCGAACCAGCGGATGTAGTCAATGTCTCTTTTGATATATGGCAGCTGCTTTTTTATCGCATTCCGGATCTTTTTCAGGGTCCTTTTCCGGCTTCTCGCGAAGTTCAGATAATCCTTGCGGGCATTCCTCCTGTACATCCTGGGCCGGTACAGGTTATGCATGTAGCAGATGCTGCAGATGATATCCTCCAGCTTTTCCCTGCCTTCATTCAGGATGTTTACATCCTGGGGGAAACGGATGTTCTGCGGTGCACACGTGGCATCTGCGATCAGGGTCCCCCAGTTCTCACACGGCTTCTCTTTGGAAGGACTTTCTGAATCTTCATCAGAAGCTGAGGGTTTCTCTGAAGGTTTTCCTCCCTTCGGCGGCGGATCAGTAGGTTTGTTGAATTCAATGATTATCTCGTTGATCTCAGCGAGGACTTTTTCGTTCAGCCTCTTTCTGAATTCCACCAGGAGCGACGGGACAAACGGTTGTTCCGGTTCGAGAAGATAATCGGAGGTCACCATGAAGCAGATATCAAATAAGGAATATGAGAAGTACCAGCAATACCAGACCGACAAGCTGCACGGTCGGATACTGACACCGGACGGGCTGCGCGTCATCTGTGCTGGGTTCGATAATGATCCGGAGAAGATCGGCATTCACATGCTGGAGATGCTGGCCAAGTTCAGGAATGAAGGGATCGTAGACTAAACCGGGATTTGCGGAGGAAAAAACGAATGGAAAACAAAACGGTTTCCGTCGGACGATGGCAATATTCTGAGCCTGCTTTCGAAGCCGATGAAAACGGTCATATCGTTATTTGTTCAAAATCATCTGTTGCTCCCGCGGAGTTTTTTGAATGGGGTATCGATGCCGAAAAACGTCCTTTTGAACGATACAGATGGTGCGAAAACGATTTTTACGAGGAAGCCAACTATGATAAAACAATTTCAAAAGAAGAACTGACAAAGCAAATTGAAGATATTGCCTCTATTTTGAAAGACCACGGTTTTGACGCCGCTTTTCCCTGCGCGGATGATTTTTTCGTTAACCCCATGGACTTCAAAGAATTCTTGAAGTATAATAAATTATCAGTTTAGATAATTTATTGCAAACGAGGTGAACCGAATGTTGATCAACAACGTTGAGGTAGACGTAAAGACCAAATTCATCGAAAACCAGACCACGCAGTTGAAAATTGCCGAAGCAGTCGGCAGACCCGCGTCTTACGTGAACCGGTTGATCAAAAAACCGGGCGGGATCGTAAACAAAACCTTTATTCAGATGATGGAAGCGCTCGGCTATGACGTTGAGTTGAGATATATCAAGCGCGAAGAAAAAACCAAATGATCGCTATGCCGTAAAGTAAAAAACAGTCGTGATCATAACGGTCTTCAGCATGTTCGTAGTATTGCTTCTCGTGCTCGGAACGCTCTGGTGGGGCAAAGCACAAAATACAATACGGATACGGCTGTGCGGACGGTTAGGAACTGTATCTTAATAACTTGCACATTTCACTTGCCCGTTTGCCCGTGAACTGTGTCAAAAAGCCTCGCCGTAGCCCGCTACGACTGCGTTTTTTTCCTTGTTCACGGGCAAACGTTCTGCGCGAAATGGACAAGTTATTTACGTACAGTTCCTTAGTGAGCTATTTTAATAAGAGCCGGATCCGGAAAAGATTGTTTCAGAATTGCATTGAGCCGGCGCTTTGATAATCTTAGAATAAAGGCGATTGCGTATTATGAAGAAAATAGGAATAATCATCATCAACGTTCTCATTATGATCGCGATCCTTGTTTTCGTTGCGGTCTATACTGTGTTCGAAAACAGGAACAATCAGCAAAGGCAGACCGAGCATTTTGAAAACACCACGACCGCAATGGAACACATTACCGAAAACTATCTTGAAGGTGAACAGCGCATTTGCGACGTCTGGGCGCGTTATATCAACAGCAGAGAAATGTCTATGGAAGAAGCGGTTGCCTTTATTCGCATTTCACACGTGCTTCCGAACGCGTCCGCCCATCTGATTTATCTTGACATCAAAAAGGGATTATCGACGCGGCCTCATCTCAGCACGTCCGAAGAATACGCCGTATCTTACGACGCAATGGATTTTATGAACGATACGTCGTGGATATCGGAGATCGGCACGTCAATAAATATTTCGCGCGCCTATACCAATCCAATGAACGGCGAACAATCTCTTGCTTTCTGCAACAGGATCATGCTCCGCGATCCCGACGACGGCACCATGAAAGCTGCCGTTTTGCTTCGCGTGCTGCCGATATCCGAGCTGGAACAGAAGTGGATATTCCCGCAGGAGGAATTCGAGAACGCGGAAATCACTCTGATCGATTATGACGGCGACTATATTATAAAAAACAAAACGCTGAAGAATTCAAACTTCTTTGAATTTTACAAATCATACAACGTTTCCGATCCGGCTCTTCTCGACAGGCTTCATACAAATATGACGTCCTCCACGGGATCGTTTACGATGCTCAACTCAAGGGGAAAAGAAATGCTCCTTGCCTATACTCCGGTGGCGGATACGCTGGGGTGGACGTTGCTTGGTCTGCTTCCCGCTTCGGATCTGAACGCGAACACGGAGAACTGGCTTCTGATCGGCGTCATTTCCGCCGGGCTGCTCGTGATGTTCATTATAGATTTGCTCTTCGTTCAGCAATTCAATAAAAAACTGCGGAAAGCGGCAATGGAAGCGGATTCCGCAAACAAAGCAAAAACAGATTTCCTTTCAACCATGTCGCACGATATCCGTACTCCGATGAACGCGATCATCGGTCTTACGGCGATAGCGCAAAAAAATCTCAACGATATAGAGTCAACGGGGGAAAACCTCCGCAAAATCAGTCTTGCCGGCAACCACTTGCTGACGCTTATCAACGATATTCTGGATATCTCGAAAGTGGAAAGCGGAAAGTTGAATTTATCGCCGGTGACGTTTTCCGTGGTTGAAACGGTGGAAAATCTCGTCAACCTGTCTCAGCCGATGGTAAAAGAAAAGAATATAGATTTCAATTTCCGCGTCCATCGAATGGAAAAAGAGTATCTGTACGCGGATCAACTCAGGTTGAATCAAATATATATCAATATCCTTTCAAACTCCGTCAAATACACGGAACCCGGCGGCAGCGTCAGCGTGGATATTATGGAGGACGAAAGTCCGGTCGCCGGTTGTGTGAGGATGACCTATCGTGTATCAGACACCGGTATCGGTATGAGTCCGGAGTTCATGGAAAGGATGTTCCAGCCGTTTTCCCGCCAGACGGACAGCCGCGTGAACAGTATCCAGGGGACCGGGCTCGGTCTCGCCATCACGAAAAAGATGGTCGATCTGATGGGCGGAACGATAGAGTGCCAGAGCGAGCAAGGCAAAGGAACGACGTTTACCGTCGTCATAGATATACCGGTATCTGACAGACAAAGAGACAATATGCAGCTCGATCCGATCGACGTTCTGGTCGTCGACGATGATGAAGTGATGCTTCAGACGACGACGGATATGCTTGAATCCTTGGGCGTTACCGCGGAATGCGCGAAGAGCGGCAGCGACGCGATCGGGATGATTTCCGCTCGCCACTGTGAAGGACGGGACTACGGCGTCATTATTCTCGACTGGAAGATGCCCGATATGAACGGGATCGACACGGTGCGCCGTATCCGGTCGGAAATAGACGAAAAGATCCCCGCTCTACTGATGTCCGCCTACGACAGATCGGACATCGAAGACGAGGCGAAAAAGGCGGGAGCCAACGGCTTTGTCAGCAAGCCCCTTTTCCGATCCACGCTTTATGATAAAATCAGCCAACTCGTGGGAAGAGAGGTAAAATCAGTCGAACCGGAGGACGATTACTCGGATCTCGAAGGAGTGCACGTCCTCGTGGCGGAGGATTACGATATCAACTGGGAGGTCATTCAGGCAACGCTCGGTATGTTCGGCATTACCGCGGATCGTGCGGAAAACGGCCGCGTTTGCGTTGATATGATGAGAAACGCCGAGGAAGGAAGTTACACGCTTGTTTTCATGGATGTGCAAATGCCCGAAATGAACGGTCTTGACGCCACAAGAGCGATCCGCAAACTGGATAACCCGTGGGCCGCGTCGATACCCATCATCGCGATGACGGCGGACGCGTTTTCCGAAAACATAACCGAATGTCTGAACGCGGGTATGGACGGGCATATCGCCAAGCCCGTGGATGTTAAACTTGTAATCAAAGAAATTCGCAAAATAAAAGAGAGGAGGAACAAACAATGAAAAAAATCTTCATTATTTTCATGGTGGCGCTCATGATCCTCGGATTGGCGTCGTGCAATTCCGGGAATCAGGAGGAAAAAGAGGAAAGCTTCGCGCCTAAACTTGACCAATCCACCGTTTGTAAAATCAGTATAGTGGGTAATTACAGCAATTTCGAGGCTCTTGAGGCTGAGTTTGACCGTTTCAAGGAGTATTACCCGAACGTCGAAATGAGCTACACGAAAATCGACGGCGATTACAACAACATGATCGCTACCGTCCTTAAGGGGAACGATGCGCCGAACATTTTCTTTTCGTCCAAAGCGATGATCGGCAACTCGGCGTACGATGAGGTTTTCGCACAAATGGAAAACCTTGCCGACGCGTCTCTCGGATTGAATCTCGATTGCATCCGGCCCGGTCTTATGAACCGCGATTCTCAGGGGCGCGTTCTGATGGTCCCGATTTTTTCCACGTCATACGGGATGCTGGTCAATAACAGTCTGTTTGAAAAAGAAGGACTCAAGGTGCCGACGACGTTGCAGGAACTTTTGACCGTATGCGAGTCTTTTAAAGAAAAAGGATACGAAAGCCCGATGATGGGATACAGCGCAAAGTCGAACGGCAGCTTGATGAATACCGTCGCTTATCCGATTTTTGCGGGGACGCTTGCTGAGCATCCGGAGGCGGTTGCTCTCGCCAACAAGTGTGATCCCGCGGCGGGCGAATATATGCGTCCGGCACTCGAAACGCTCTCTCAATTGATCGATAAAGGATGCGTCAATCTGGAGAAATGCGCTGAAATCGGTGATAATTACACTGCCGTCATACTGCGGTTCTTCGAGGGAGACGTCCCGATGATGATCTGCACCGGCGACACGGTATCCGGCACGGGCAAACGCGAAAGCCAGTCGGAAGCCTTTAAGGCACACCCGTTTTCATATTCGTTTGCTCCGATCCCGACGACCGACAAGGGCGGATACTTCCTTGACAGTCCTTCGATTCATTTTTCGGTCAACAAATACTGCAACAATCTGGACATGACGAATGAGTTTATACGCTTCCTCATTTCGAATACGGAACTGAATCAGATGGCGTCGCTCAAACGTCTGATCACGCCGTCGAAGGATCTGTCTTTCGATAAGGTATACGCTCCCATCGCCGGAGTCGCGCCGGACCTTGTCATCTCGCCGACCGCGCTCGGTATCGAGGATACGCTTTTCTCTCAAATCCAAAGCGCCTCTTATCAGGTCGGAAACGGAACCCTGACGATTGATGAAGCTGTGGCAAAATACGGAAGTTTTGAATGAGTGAGATAATAACGGTAATAACCGCCGAATTTCAAAACAACAATAAAACCGAATTGTGAAGGTTGCGGAAGACAAAGAGTAAGTGTGAGGCTTCGCGTATGCGGCACGGAGGAAAACTACATGACCGATAACAAATCAAAGTTCCGGATATCCGAGGAAAGAAGAAGGATACTTCTCGTTGAGGACGATATCATCAATCAGGAGATGATCAGGGAAAGCGTGAGCGATACCTACGACCTGATCGTCGCAGAGACCGGCGAGGAGGCGCTTTTGATCATCGGCGAGCAGTATGAAACGCTGAGCATCGTTCTGCTCGACCTGAATCTTCCCGGCATAAAAGGCATCGAGGTACTGAAAAAAATCAGGAGCGTTCCCGTGTATTCCCGTCTGCCGGTGATTGTTATGACGTCGGACAGCGAGGCGGAAGTGGAATGCCTGTCGCTCGGCGCGATCGACTTTATACCGAAGCCCTATCCGGCTTCAAAAGTCATTCTCGCCCGCATCCTCAGAACGGTAGAATTTTTCGAAAACCGCGATATACTGCGTTTTACGGAACGCGATCACCTTACTGGGCTGTATAACAAAGAATTCTTCTATCGTTACGCGGAACAACTCGATCTGTATCACAAGGACGCGCAGACCGACGCGATCGTATTTGATATAAACCACTTCCGCACGATCAACGACCGCTTCGGCAAAACGCACGGCGACGAGATCCTGAAAAGCATTGCAGATAAGGCGCTCGGCTTTGTAAACGAAGCCGGAGGCATCGTTTGCCGGTGCGACGCGGACACGTTTATGATCTATTGCCCGCACCGCGCGGATTACGGCGTTGTTCTGAACGCTCTTTCCGTACCGCTCGGAGACGGTGAAAATCACGTCCGGCTCAGAATGGGCGTTTACTCCGACGCGGACAAAACTCTTGACATCGAGCGCAGATTCGACCGTGCGAAAATGGCGTCGGACAGCGTAAGAGACAATCTGGCAAGTCCCATAGGTATTTACGATAACTCCATGCGCGAGGCGGAGATGCTTGCCGACCGGCTGATAAACGATTTTCCGACCGCGCTCCGCGATAAACAGTTCGTCGTATTCTATCAGCCGAAATTCAATGTGCGCGGGGACGAGCCGGCTCTATGCAGCGCCGAAGCGCTCGTTCGCTGGAAACACCCGAAGCTCGGCATGGTCAGCCCCGGCACATTTATACCGCTGTTTGAAAAGAACGGACTGATACAGGAGCTCGACCGTTACGTATGGTCCGAAACGGCGGCGCAGATAAGCGACTGGAAAAAGCGGCTCAACGTTTCCATACCGGTATCGGTGAACGTTTCCCGAATAGACCTATATGATCCGGACCTCACCGACAGGCTTCTCGGCATCGTCAAAGCAAACGGACTGAGCGTTGAAGAACTGCTGCTTGAAATCACAGAATCCGCGTATGCGGAAAACTCGGACCATATCGTTGAGAAGGTGAAAAAACTACGCAAGCTCGGATTTAAGATCGAAATGGACGATTTCGGTTCAGGTTACTCTTCTCTCAGTATGCTTTCATATCTTCCCATTGACGCATTAAAACTGGATATGCAGTTTATCAGGAGCGCGTTCACGGGTCGCAGGGATACGAGACTTCTTGATACCATGATCTGCCTTGCCGCTTCCTTTGAAGTGCCGACGATCGCCGAGGGCGTCGAGACCGCCGAGCAGGTCTCCGTATTGAAACGGATGGGGTGCGATATCATCCAGGGGTACTATTTTTCACGTCCGATTCCCGCAGATGAATTTGAAAAGTTCATCAAAGTAAAACAGCCTGTTCTCGTGTAAATAATTCTTTATCGGAGGAATACTATATGCTTACCGTTGAAAAACTAAAGGAATACGGCGCCGACGTCGAAAAGGGATTGTCCCGTTGCGCAAACAACGAGTCGCTTTATCTGCGCCTTGTAAAGATCTGTATACAGGAGATCTCCGCCGACGCGCTCGGCGCGGCTTTGAAGGAAGGCGATCTTGACCGCGCGTTCGAAGTCGCTCACAAGTGGAAGGGCGGTGTAAGCAATCTTGCGCTTGATCCGATCGCCGCTCCCGTGTGCGAGTTGACCGAGCTTCTCCGGAGCAAAACGCCCGGCGATTATGAAAAACTGCACGGGGATATCCTCAAGGAGACGGCGGTTATTGCTTCTCTGATGAACTGACCGCGTCGGAATACTTCTTCTGTACAAGAGCTAAAGAATATGACCCCGACAAACCGGGATTTGCTGGGATAGGAACAAAGTGATATGAAGCGATATGAATAGGATGCTATTTTGCATGAAACAGTAGATAACGGCGGAGCCTATGTGGTTTTTCCTTTTGATATTCGTCAGGAGTTTGGGAAAGGACGTACTGTTGTCTAAATTCCAGTTTATAACGAAAAAAAGCTCCCGGTCACCGGCAACAATCCGATGATCGGGAGCTCTGCATTTACCCGACTCAGCCCTCGAAGGTGGAGCCGTTTTTGAAGGTGAAGGTCAGGCGGCCATCCGCGTAGGCCGTGGCGTAGTCCAGCAGACCGCACCAGAGCTTTTCGCTGAAGGCGGTGACCTCGCCGTCCTGCTGTTTCAGGATACGGAGGAAGTCCTCCATCGTGCCACGCCGGTCGAGGATGTCGCTGATCTGCTGGGCCACCGCATCCTTCTTGGCCTCGGCTTCTTTGAACTTCTGGCTGAGGGAATCGAAGCGCTGGTTGTATTCGGTCTGGTCCTGTGCGACCGTGGCGTTCTGCCGGATCATTTGCTGGATCATGCCGTTGAGCACTTCCATCTCTGAAAGGAGCTCTTGCTGCTGGGCCTCCAACTTAGGAACTGTACGTAAATAACTTGTCCATTTCGCGCAGAACGTTTGCCCGTGAACAAGGAAAAAAACGCAGTCGTAGCGGGCTACGGCGAGGCTTTTTGACACAGTTCACGGGCAAACGGGCAAGTGAAATGTGCAAGTTATTAAGATACAGTTCCTTATCTGGCTGAATCATTTGCTGCAAGGGCTGAATCACGGTTGTATGGCATTCTGGTAAGTGTGAACTGTAACCCCGACTTCTACTTCGCGGTGAGCAGGACCCGCCCGGAGCTTTTAATCTTCCCGCCGGGGCGTTATAATAATATTAAGCAGCCGGGCAGGCGTGGAAGCGTCTGTACGTCAGACATAAGGGATGAAAACCCACCATTATAGATGAGAATTTCGATTCACTGATTTCGATGTAAGGGAGGAGGTACTATATCATGGCAGCCGGAGATAATTTTCTTGTTTTCAAAACACCGGAGGATGAATGGGGAGAGTTCAGCAACCAATATACAGCTCCTTTTACCTATATGGGGAACCGCTTTGAGACCGTAGAGCAGTTCCTCTATTACATGAAAGCGGTGTTGGGACGCAGTAAAGCCACTGCTGAGAAGGTCCTTGCCTGCGGGGCAGATTCCGCTGCCCTGGCAAGAGCATCCAGAAAACAGTTTGTTCTGGAAAGCAACAGCTGGGAGGAAGTCCGTTCACAGATCATGCGTATCGGCATGCGTCAGAAGTTTCTGCAGAATCCGGAACTGCGAAAAAAGCTGCTCGGAACAGGTTTCAGTCTGCTTGTGGAAATACCCAGGCCGGGCTTTCTGGATCGCATCCTTCCGCCCAGCGAGGAATGGGTCCGCGATCCCGGAAAATGGAAGGAAAGGAATCAGACAGGCAAAGCCCTGATGCAGGTGCGGGCGGATCTGCGCTGTGCGGACCGGATCGTCGGGCCCGATGAGGCTTATAACTTCCCGAAATCGCCTTTCATTCTCCAGACCGCGATCGGGCAGATGACCCTGCAGGAAATCCTGATGCTCCCGGGGGCGCGGGAATCTGTGTACGCTTATGCCGAGACTGCCCAGCAGTTTATGGGGCTGATTCTGGCCGACGCCGACGACTTTATCAATCGTTATAAATTTCCGCTTGTCACGATGGAGCGCGCCATTGCCAGTAATGAAGCAGACATTAAAGAAGCTCTGAGCCGGGCAAGATCAGAAGATGATGTGATCGAAAACGCGGATGATGCCAATGCTGCTCCGGAGGCAGAGGAGGACGGAGGGGACGGATCAGGCACGAAAGCCGAGGCGGCTTTCAACCCTTCGCTGGAGTTTGGTCAGGCACCCGGGCAGGAAGTTCAGCAGGATATTCAGCCGGAGCCGCAGCCTGAAGCCGCAGCCGGCGAGAAGCTCCCGGATGATATTCCCGGAGAGGGATTTTACGAGTTTCTCTATGATCTGGATGAAATGATGAAGCTGGGAATTATCTGACATAAGAGGGATGTTGACTCTGCGTTGGAAAGCGCCCGTAATTCCGGCCGGGTCAGCGCGCAGTTTTATTCATACGTGTTTGCGCACGCGAGGTTATGACAACAATTATGATCACGGAAGAAATCAGGCAGTCACTGTTTGGCCTGCAGGATATTAAATACCGGGACTTTCAGGCAAAACTGATTCCGGGAATGGATACGGAGACTATGATCGGTGTCAGGACGCCCGATCTGCGAAAGCTGGCAAAGCAAATGTATAAGCGGGAGGATATCGGGGACTTTCTGCAGGATCTTCCTCATCGTTATTTTGACGAGAACCAGGTCCACGCCTTCATTGTTTCAGAGATAAAAAACTATGAGCTTTGCAAGGATGAAGTGGAAAGGTTCCTGCCCTTTGTCGACAACTGGGCAACGTGCGACCAGATGTCTCCGAAGGTGTTTAAAAAACACAGGCAGGAGCTTCTGGTAAAGATCAGGGAATGGATCTCGTCCGGGCACACGTATACAGTGAGATTTGGCATCGGGATGCTGATGCAGTATTTTCTTGATGAGGATTTTGATCCGGCATATGCTGAACTTGCTGCCGGGATCCATTCGGAAGAGTATTACGTCAATATGATGATTGCATGGTATTTTGCGACGGCGCTGGCAAAGCAGTATGAGGCGGTTCTGCCTTATATTGAGGAGAGGCGGCTCGACCCCTGGGTCCATAACAAGACCATTCAAAAGGCAGTAGAAAGCTATCGGGTATCTGCAGAACACAAGGACTATCTGCGGAGCCTGAAGATGGCGGCTTCGAAGAGGAAATGATTCGCTGACCGCTGTCAGAGAGCTGGAGCGCGAGCGTGCCCGAAGCGTTTGTGCAAAGCGACGAAGCGGGTTCGGCAAAACCACCTTTTGACCTTGGAATAATAATGAAAGCCCTTCACAAGAGCTCTGAGGCAGATATGTCCTGCATTTCGGCGCTCTTGTGAAGGGCTTTTTTAGTGAATGAATTTATTCTTTTGATCTTTATGAAGTCCTCACACCTTCTTTCGGATCGCTGTATTCAGGAAGCAGAAGTAATCCGGCTGGTGGCGGGACTGGGTGTATTCAAACATCACGCCGTCTGCATTGAAGGTCTGGCCGCTGATGACAGCAAGGCAGTCGTAGCTGCCCAGTTCCAGCACCTGCGTGTCCAGCTCCGTGGCGTGTTCCACTGTGATGCGGCGCTTGCTGGTGGCGATCTGCATGCCCAGCACCTTTTCAATGTAGGCGTAAATAGAAGACCTGGCGATCTCTTCTGTCAGATTCGGGACCAGGGAAGCGAGAAAGATATTGATGTCCAGGATCAGAGGCTTCCCGTTGAGATAGCGCACCCGCTGGACATAGTAAACCTGCTCCCCGACCGGAAACCCGCTCATCGCGGACATGGCTTCGTCTGCCGGGCAGCACTGGAGTTTGATCACTTTGGTCGTGGCGCTCAGATGATTGCGCTCAACCGTTTCCTTAAAGGTCTCGATGCCTCCCACTGTGAAAGCTGTGCGTTCCACAGGCTGGTAGATGACCCGGACTCCCTTCCCGTGGATGGGCTGTACATGGCCTTCCTCCGCCAGCACAGCAAGAGCGCGGCGCACTGTGTTACGGGAGCACTGGTAATCTTCGACCAGTATGCTCTCCGAGGGCATCAATTCCCCGAAGGGGTAGATCCCTTCTTCAATTTTTCTTTTTAAACTTCTGTAAATATCCTCATATTTTGCCTTGGGCATGATTCTTTACCCCTCCGTCCTTGTATAAACAAGATTATATTGTGATTTCGTACAAAAATCAAGGATTGTTTATAGAGATTTTTCAAAAATGAGACCTTGTTGACAAGAAATTTCAATATTGTTTAAACAAGGTGTTGACTTGTGGGAATAAGTATGGTATAAAATAATCATCAAACATGTTTGAACGAGTAATTCACGGGATGAATAGAAGTTAAGGAGGATTTCTATGGGACAGTATTCCAAGGACGCAGGTGAGCTGCTGAAGCTGGTTGGAGGAAAAACCAACATCGCGGCCGTCTCTCACTGCATGACCAGGATGCGTTTCGTGCTCAACGACCCGGCTGTTGCCGATGTACCGGGTATCGAGAAGATGAAATGTGTCAAAGGGACTTTTACCCAGGCTGGTCAGTTTCAGGTCATCATCGGTAACACCGTCGCTGAGTTTTATAATGATTTTGTTTCCGTATCCGGAATATCCGGCGTGTCCAAGGACGCAGTGAAGCAGGCGGCAAAGCAGAACCAGAATCCGCTCCAGCGCGCCATGAGCGCTCTGGCGGAGATCTTTGCTCCCCTGATTCCCGCCCTGATCACCGGAGGTCTGATCCTGGGTTTCAGAAACGTGATCGACAGTCTGTATCTGTTTGAGAACGGCACCAAGACCCTCTGTGACCTGAGCCAGTTCTGGACAGGTCTGGACAGCTTCCTCTGGCTCATCGGTGAGGCCGTCTTCCACATGCTTCCGGTAGGCATCTGCTGGAGCGTGGTCAGAAAGATGGGCGGGACCCAGATGCTGGGCATCGTCCTTGGCCTGACCCTGGTGTCCGGCCAGCTGCTCAACGCTTATGCAGTGGCAGGGACCGCCCCCGCC
>DEPS01000148.1:51231-80942 GCA_002358875.1 Lachnospiraceae bacterium UBA3386
ATCGGTTATCAGGCACAGGTCATTCCGGCCATCCTGGCAGCCTTCACTCTGGTCTATCTGGAACGATTGTTTAAAAAGATAACACCGCAGGTGGTACAAATGATCGTCGTACCATTCTGTTCACTGCTTCTGGCTGTGATCGCGGCCCACTTCGTGCTGGGCCCCATCGGCTGGAAGATCGGCTCCGCTATTTCCACTGTGGTCTATGCAGGAATTTCCGGATCCTTCCGCGTCATCTTCGGCGCCATCTTCGGTTTCGTGTATGCGCCTCTGGTCATCACCGGACTGCACCACATGACCAACGCCATCGACATGCAGCTGATCGCGGACTTTGGCGGCACTATGCTGTGGCCCATGATCGCCCTTTCCAACATCGCTCAGGGCAGCGCCGTTCTGGGTATGGCTTATCTGCAGCGCAAGGATGCGGATGCTCAGGAAGTCAACGTGCCCGTCTGCATTTCCTGTTACCTGGGTGTTACGGAGCCTGCTATCTTCGGTGTCAACCTGAAGTATTCCTTCCCCTTTATCTGCGGCATGATCGGTTCCGCCTGTGCCGCTGTGGTTTGTACCGCCACTTCTTCCACTGCTAACGCCATCGGCGTGGGCGGCCTTCCCGGAATCCTGTCCATGCAGGCGGCTTCGATGGCTCCCTTCGCTCTGTGCATGTTGATCGCTGTGGTCGTTCCCTTTATTCTCACGGTCATCGTCGGCACCCGCAAAGGGATCGCCAACGCCGCAAACATTGACGGCGAAGCCCAGGAGGCCGCTAAGGCAGCTCCCGTTTATGACCAGGAGGTCAAGACTCTGAAGGCTTTCCTTACCGGCAAAACCATCGCCATCGAAGATGTTCCCGATCAGGTATTTGCTTCCAAAGCTCTTGGAGAAGGCATTGCCATCGAGCCCACGGACAACATTCTGAAAGCTCCGGCTGACGGCGAGATCACCGTGGTCATGGAAGGCAGCAATCATGCCGTCGGCATGAAGCTGGGCAACGGCGTTGAAATACTGATGCACGTAGGTCTGGATACTGTTGCCATGAACGGTGAGGGCTTCACCATGCATGTGAAGCAGGGACAGAAGGTGAAGACAGGAGAAAAGCTCATCACCTTTGATCCTGTTAAGATCCGTGCCGCAGGACATCCTACGACCACCATGCTGGTCATCACCGATGAAAACGGTAAGAAAATGACCTTCCACGCCGGCCTTGAGGTCAAAGCGGGCCGTGATCAGGTGGTCAGTATTGAATGAGTTTCCCGCCCCGGGTCGGCCTGAAGTCTTTTCCTGCCGGGGAGGGCGGCAGGGTACATACTTTTGCTCCGGCCCGGGGCATCCTGATTCTTTTCCCAAAGGGGATGGCGGCAGGGTAAATATTCTTGTCCCGACCCGGGGCAGCCTGAGTCTTTTCCCAATGGGGATGGCGGCAGGAGCACAGAAAGGAGCGGCACATGAACGGCTTTGAAGATAAAGTAGTTTATCAGATTTATACAAAATCCTTTATGGATTCCAATGGTGACGGGCTGGGTGATATCCGGGGCGTCACGCAGAAGCTGGATTATTTGCAGACTCTTGGGGTGGACTACATCTGGATGACTCCGTTTTTCAAGTCCCCCCTCAACGACAACGGTTACGATGTGGCGGACTACCTGGCTATTGACCCGGTTTTCGGCACCATGGAGGACGTGGAGGAGCTCATCAGAGAGGCGGATCAGCGGGGCATCGGCCTGATGTTTGATATGGTGTTTAATCACACCTCTACAGACCATGAATGGTTCCAGCGGGCTCTGGCAGGAGAGCAGAAATACCTGGATTACTATATGTTCCGGGACGGTGAGCCGGACACGCCGCCTACAAACTGGGAGTCCAAGTTTGGCGGCAATGCCTGGGAGTACGTCCCTCATCTGAAAAAATGGTATCTCCATCTCTTCGACGTCAGCCAGGCGGACCTCAACTGGGATAATCCCATGGTAAGAGAGGAACTCAAGAATGTTCTCCGCTTCTGGAAGAAGAAGGGAGTGAAGGGCTTCCGCTTCGACGTGGTGAACCTCATCTCCAAGCCCGCTGTGCTGGAGAATGATACGGAGGGCGACGGCCGCCGCTTCTATACCGATGGCCCCCACGTCCACGAGTTCCTGCACGAGCTGGTGACGGATGCTGAGATCGGAAGCTACATTACGGTCGGCGAAATGTCCTCCACATCTCTGGACAACTGTGTGCGTTACACGAATCCTGAGAGCGGAGAGCTGACCATGGTGTTCAACTTCCACCACCTGAAGGTGGATTACAAGGACGGGGACAAGTGGTCCCTGATGCCGCCGGACCTGAATAAACTGAAGGAGCTCTTTGGCACCTGGCAGGAGGGAATGCAGGCCCACGACGGCTGGAACGCGGTATTCTGGTGCAACCACGACCAGCCCCGCGCAGTGTCCCGCTTCGGCAACGATGAGCAGTATCGGGATGAGAGCGCCAAGATGCTGGCTGCCTGCATACACCTGATGCGCGGCACGCCCTATATTTTCCAGGGCGAGGAGCTGGGCATGACCAATGCCCATTACACCGCCATCAGCCAGTATCGGGATGTGGAGAGCCTGAACTACTATAAGATCCTGCTGGAGCGCGGCAGGACCGAAGACGAAGCGCTGGAAATACTGGCTCAGCGCTCCAGAGACAACGGCCGCACACCCATGCAGTGGAGCGCCGGTGAAAATGCCGGTTTCACCACGGGAACTCCCTGGCTGATGCCGCCGGAAAACTACAGGACGATCAACGCGGAGGCAGCGCTGGGCACGAAGAACTCTGTTTTTGAATTCTATCAGCAGCTGATCCGCCTGCGAAAAACGATGAGCGTCGTCAGCCGCGGACAGATTCAGTTCCTGTATCCGGAGGAGCAGAGGGTGGTCGCCTACAGGCGCTGGAACGAGAGCGATGAGCTGATGGTCCTGTGCAACTTTACGGAGGAGACGGTGGAGCTGGAGCTTCCGGAGAAGTTCCGGGGACAGACTGGCACCCTGATCGGTAATTACCCTGAAATGGAGCTGAAAGGGGCAGCGATCTGCCTGAGACCTTATGAGTGTATTGCGCTGACTCCTGCCGGAACTGACTGAGTGAAATGAAAAGAAATAATATGAAATGATGGACTTCCCGGTTTCATCTGTGGCAACGGCAAAATGCCGGACTGCTGCAGAGGAAGCCGGGATTTTTATTTGTTTTGCCCGAAGGTAAAACATTTAAACGGCCTTCATGCTTACGCGCTGCGGCATGCGGTCTAAGTTTTTGTTTGAATTTCACTTTTGTGGAAAAAAGTCCCTCAGTGTGTTATCTTTATATATTAAAGACCTGCAGTGTGTCGGGCCATGCAGATTAGAAAATATATATTGATCGTTCAGAAGGAAGGCTGTGTCATGCACTCTATAAGGACCAAAATAACATCTATGACAGTGTGCGTCATTGTTATCGCCATGAGCATTGCTGCTTTTTTGGGTGTGACTGCAATAAGGAATATTGGAAATCGTAATGCGGAGCAGACCCTGTTTCTGTTATGTCAGACAGGGCAGAGGGATCTGGATTATTATTTTCATAATGTTGAGCAGTCGGTAGAGGTGGTCTCGGCCTATGTGGAATCGGATCTTGACGGGCTTGAGGATGTGCAGCTCCAGGCTCATCTGGACCGGGTCAGCGATATTTTTAAAAAGCTCACTTACAGGACAAATGGTATTCTGACTTATTATTACCGGATCGATCCGGAAGTCTCGGAGGCGGTGAAAGGATTCTGGTATGTCAATCTGGACGGAAGGGGGTTTCTGGAGCATAAAGTGACGGATATTTCCCGTTATGATACGGATGACACTTCATCGCTGGTCTGGTTTACTGTGCCCAAGGCGACCGGGGCGGCTGTCTGGCTGCCGCCTTATGTGACGGATAATCTGGATGTCCGGGTGATCTCTTATAATGTTCCGATCTATTATAAAGGGCAGTTCGTCGGCGATATCGGCATTGAGATCGATTACTCAACGATGGCGGAGGAAGTCAACAATATCACGCTTTATGATAACGGCTATGCTTTTCTCACTGACTCGGAAGGCAGGCTCGTTTATCATCCCCGCATGGACGTCACGACGATGAAAACACAGCCGGAGACACCGGAAGGCCTTAAGGGGAATGGCAAGTTCGTCCGTTACAGCTTTGACGGCGTTGTAAAAGATGCTGTGAGGCTTTCTTTGAGCAACGGAATGAGCATTATTGTCTCAGCCCCCGTTCAGGAGATCAATGCGGACTGGCATAAGTGGGTGGTTGAGATCGCTGTGTCCTTCGCTGTGCTTTTGGCGGTTTTTATCTTCCTGATCATGACCTTTGTCGGACGGATCACCAGCCCTCTTTTAAAGCTCACAAAGGCCGCGGAGCAGATAGGCAAAGGCTGTTATGACTGTGATCTGGATTATGACAAGAAGGACGAGATCGGTATTCTCACTGATACCTTTAAAAAGGTTATCACAAATCTGAACACTTATATCAGAGATCTGAACGACATGGCCTATATCGATGCGCTCACGGGTGTCAAAAACCGTCTTGCCCTCCGCCACGATTACGATATGTATCAGGGGCATGTCGTCTCGGTAATGATGATCGATCTGAATGACTTCAAGGTGATAAACGACACCCGGGGACATGAGGAGGGAGACCGGATCCTGAAGGAGACCGGCAGGCTGCTTTCAGATGCCTTCGGCGCGAGCCACTGTTACCGCTACGGCGGCGACGAATTTCTCATTATAATGCCGGATATTTCCGCTTCGGAATTCCATGAGAAGCTGGAATATATGAACCAGAACAGTCCCGTGATTGAGGGTACTTCCACTGTACAGTATTCCGTGGGATATGTGTCCGGAATGCTGAATGATTCCGATGTCCTCCGCACCCTCATTACCAGCGCGGATGAGAAGATGTATGAGAAAAAGAGGGATAAAAAGAGAGCGTCGGCTGCGGGAAATGAAGCAAAGCAGCAAAGGATGAAAGCGTCCGAATACACTGTTGCGGAGATGAAGACATTCCTGGATCAGATGTCCGGAAAGTATGCTCTTGCCCGTGTGGTGGATCCGATGGAGTGCCGTATTATCGAACTTCAGGACGACGGAAAGATCAACATGAACGAAAGCTGCTACGGTATTTGGAATGCCGGGCAGAAATGCATCAACTGCTCCAGCGCGATGGCCTGCAGGACCGGCTGCCACCAGGAGAAGGCGGAGCATTTCAAGGGGAATTTCTATTTCGTACAGTCGAACCCTGTGAAGCTGAAGCTTTCGAACGGGAGCGTACACGACGCCGTCGTGGAGCTGGTGAATGTTGAGAAGAAGAGAGACGGCGCAGTAAACAACAGAGAGTCGGAAAATATCGGGACGAGGGCAACTCATTATCTGGCCCATCATGACAGTCTGACCAATGTCCTGAATTCGGATGCCTTCTATGAGCTTTCCCGTGAGATGATAAAGAACAGCCCGGAAACGACATGGGTGATGATAACCGGCAATATCATGAATTTCCGGCTGGTCAACACACTGTTCGGCGTCCAGAAGGGGAATGAGGTCCTCGCAAAAACAGCGGCCATGCTCAAGGAGATCTCGGAAGACGCGAGGGGCCTGTGCGGACGGCTCGGCGGAGACCAGTTCGCGGTGCTGATTCCTTCGGATAAGTACAAAGAAGAAGCGCTGCTGGTCACATCAAGAGTGCTGGCAGAGACCTATAACAGCGGTATTTACACCTTTTATATTCATTTCGGCGTTTACGAGATCGACGATTCATCTATTC
This sequence comes from Lachnospiraceae bacterium UBA3386, assembly GCA_002358875.1. GTDB lineage: Bacteria > Bacillota > Clostridia > Lachnospirales > Lachnospiraceae > CAG-791. Next base: position 57,028 of record DEPS01000148.1, read on the forward strand.
CGGTGTCCGTTATGTGCGGGCGCGCAAATTCGGCGCTTCGCACGATCAGGGATGACCTGACACAGACTGTCGCTTATTTCAATGACACCATCCTCCAGAAGATCGTTCTGGAGCAGACGGTGCTGGGCAGCCTGGATGCGGCTTTGAAGAGCGGTCAGATCAGAATGTACCTTCAGCCTCTTGTCAGGGAAGACGGCAGTGTGGTCGGCGGGGAAGCTCTGGCGAGATGGCAAAGGCCTGACGGCACAATGCTGATGCCGAAGGATTTTATCGAGACGCTGGAAAACGCAGGCCAGATCCATAAGCTTGACAAGTGCATGTGGGAGCTTGCGGTCAGGCAGCTCAGTGCCTGGAAAGAGACAGGGAATAAAGATCTGACGATCTCCGTCAATGTTTCCGCCAAGGACTTTTACAGTATCGATGTGGCCGGGGAGCTGACAGAACTTACCGACCGGTACGGTGTGGACAGCCGCCTGCTCAGGCTGGAGATCACCGAGACGGCGCTGCTGGGAAATCCGGAAAAATGCGATTCAATCGTGTCAGGACTTCGGGAGAAGGGCTTCCTTGTAGAGATCGATGATTTTGGAAAGGATAATTCATCCCTGAGCCTTCTGAAGGATATTAAGGCGGATGTTCTGAAGATCGACATGAGCTTTCTGCGCGAGATCAGAGATAAAGAACGCAGCCGGATCATCCTCAGATCCCTGATCGGCATGGCGGATTCACTGGGGATGGAGGTCATCACCGAAGGAGTAGAGACGAAGCAGCAGCTCCATGCTCTCACGGAAATGGGCTGCAGGCATTTCCAGGGTTACTACTTCTCACGTCCCATTCCCGTCGACGAATTTGAGGCGAAATTTCCCGGTTGAACCGGTCCCTATGTAAAGATATCGAACTTTACGGCTGAATCCTGCATCCATGCAGGTGAGCAAAAGAACTCCGGGCGGAAAACCGCCGTATTTGGATAAGTAACGAAAGGAAGTCGCAGATGCATAAAGAATTTCTGATGGGAAATGAGGCGATTGCGATCGGAGCCCTCGCGGCGGGAGTGAACTTTGTCGCGGGTTATCCGGGAACTCCTTCCACGGAGGTCCTGGAGACGATCGCTGCCAGAAATCCCGGCAACGTGTATGTGGAATGGTCTGTGAATGAAAAAGCGGCTATGGAGGCGGCGGCAGGCGCGGCCTATGCCGGCGCGAGGACCCTTGTGACCATGAAGCAGGTGGGGCTGAATGTCGCCTGCGATCCTCTGATGTCTCTGGAATATATCGGGGTAAAGGGCGGCATGGTGATCATGGTGGCGGACGATCCGGGTCCGATCTCCTCCCAGACGGAGCAGGATACAAGGACCTTTGCCATGTTTTCCAAGGTTCCTGTTTTCGATCCTTCCTCAGTTGAGGAGGCATTTCAGATGATCCAGGAGGCCTTTGACTGGTCCGAGAAATGGAAGACTCCCGTCTTTCTGAGGGCGACCACCAGAGTGGATCACGGCTATGAATCCATCGACATTCCGGAGCCGTCCGAATACAGGCAGCACAGCTGTGAAGGGTTTAAAAAGGATTCCTCCAGGTGGGTGATTTTTCCCAGGCTTTCCGTGGTCAATCACGCAAAGATCGAAGAAAGAAATGCGGGGCTTTCCGAAAGCCTGTCGGAATACAGCCGGAACTTCATCCTTCCCGCTGCAGGATCTTTCCTTAAAGATGGGGAGGGGAAGAAAAAGGCCATTGCCACGCACGGGATCAACTATACATATGTATGTGATGTGTTTGACGGAAAAGACAGGCCGCAGATCCTGCGCGTGGGCGTTCCCTTCCCCTTCCCGGATCAGCTGGCCCTTGCCTTTTTAAAGGACAAGGATGAGGTCCTGTGCGTGGAGGAGCTGGATCCTGTGATCGAGCGGGCTCTGCTTCGGGTCTGCGGAAAATATCATCTGAAGACGAGGATCAGGGGAAAACTCACCGGCGATGCGCCGCTTTCCGGTGAAAACAGTGTGGACCGGGTCTCAGCTATGCTTTCCGCCTTCTTTGAAGATAAATCGCTCCTTACGGTCTCACCGGACCTCCCCGAAGCTCCGGCCCTTCCTGTCAGGCCGCCCGTGCTGTGCGCCGGATGTCCCCACCGCGCATCCTTCTACGCTGTCAAGCAGGCCATGAAGGGGCAGAAAACGTTTTACGGCGGCGATATAGGCTGCTATACTCTGGGAAATGCCCAGCCTCTGGATATGTGCGACACCTGTCTGTGCATGGGCGCAGGCATCAATATCGCCCAGGGGATCTGGAGGACAGAGCCCGATACGAAGTGCTTTGCTTTCGTGGGCGACTCCACCTTCTTTGCGTCCGGCATCACGGGAGTCGTCAATGCCTATTACAATCAGGCGGATCTGACGCTCATTGTGCTGGATAATTCGACGACGGCCATGACCGGCCACCAGCCTCACCCCGGAACGGGAAGGACAGTGATGGGACAGGTCGTGGAGAAGGTAAGCATCGAAAAGGTCCTGAAGGGGATCGGCCTCACCTTCGTGGAAACGGCAGATCCGCTCGACCTGAATCAGGCGGTCGACACGGTAAAGCGCGCAGCTGCCCTGCCGGGCGTAAAGGCGGTCATTTTCCGGTCGCCCTGCGTGGCGCTGGAGAAATCCCACAAGCAGGCCGTGGTGGATGCGGACGCATGTATCGGATGCAGAAAATGCATACGCGAGCTGGGATGTCCGGGCCTGATCCTTAAGGACGGGAAGGCCGCCGCAGATCCTTCACTGTGTACAGGCTGCATGCTGTGTGCCCAGATCTGTCCCAAGGACGCGATTTCCCTGAAAACGCCTTAGAGCACCTGGATAAATATATGAATGCGGGATGCAGCTGTACAGGCGAAGATCTTCCGAAAGGAGAGAAACATGCGGAATCTGAAGGAAGTAAATATTATCATGTGCGGGGTCGGCGGACAGGGGACCATCCTGGCGTCCAGGCTGATCGCGGATGCCGCAATGGAAAAGGGAATGCACGTCCGGTCGGCTGAGACGATCGGCATGGCCCAGAGGGGCGGATGCGTGTTCACGAATCTGCGCCTGGGGGCGGATGCCGCAACGCCCCGTATCGGACTGGGAAAGGCAGATCTTCTCATAGCCTTTGAGCCGGCTGAGGCGGTCAGGATGCTCCCCTATCTGAAGAAAGGGGGCAGCGCGGTGGTCTCCGAAAAGCCCATCATGCCTGTCAGCGCCATGATCGGCGGGGCTCCCTATCTGGAGGATGAGATCCGGGACTACCTGGAGAAGAATGTCCCCGATCTGACCTGGGTGGACAGCGAGAAGGCGGCTCAGGAGCTGGGCTCGGCAAAATGCCTCAATGTGGTGCTTCTTGGCGCTGCCGTCCGAAGCGGGGCGCTGGGCCTTACAGAGGAGGATCTGATGGGAGCCATCCGGAGGAGGCTTCCGCCAAAGCTCCACGCCTTGAACCAGAAAGCGCTTGACTTTACGGCCTGAGCGTCGAAGTAACATCTCCTTCGGAGCTGCGGGTTTTGCGAATGCGGGGAGATGAGTTGGATTGCTGAAAGAAATCCAACCGTACAGTTAGATTAATTTAAGCTCTGGTGTTTATATGCGTTTTCTGGCGCAGAAACCAGGTTTTTACGCATTAAAAATTTACTGATCAGGAGGATACATAATGAGGATCAGCGAAACTCAGCTGCAGATGGTGGACAATCAGATCAAGAGACTGCTGAAGGCGGACAATTTCTACGGAAGGAAGCTGAAGGAAAAGGGCATAGAGGGTGTCCGCACGACAGAGGATTTCCTGCGGCTGCCGTTTTCCCATAAGCAGGACCTCAGGGATGCCTATCCGCTCGGACTGGCGGCAGTCCCGGAGGAGGAGATCGTGCGTATTCATTCTTCGTCCGGCACCACCGGAACCCCTGTGATCATCCCTTATACGGCCAAGGATGTAGATGACTGGGCAGAGATGTTCAAGCGCTGCTATGAGTTCGCCGGGATCACGAACAGGGACCGCATTCAGATCACGCCGGGATACGGGCTGTGGACTGCAGGCATCGGATTTCAGAACGGAGCAGAAAAGCTGGGGGCCATGACGATTCCCATGGGCCCAGGTAATACTCCCAAGCAGCTGAAATTTATGATCGATATGAAGGCTACGGTCCTGTGTGCTACCTCGAGCTACGCCCTTCTGCTGGCGGAGGAGATCGAGAAGCAGGGCATCTCGGACCAGATCTGCCTGAAAAAGGGCGTGATCGGCTCCGAGCGCTGGGGCGAGAAGATGCGTAAGCGCATCGCCACGGAGCTGGGGATAGAACTGTACGATATTTACGGCCTGACGGAGATCTATGGCCCCGGTATCGGGATCAACTGCCGCTATGACAAGGGAATGCACATCTGGGATGATTATGTTTATCTGGAGATTATCGATCCTGTAACCGGAGAAAATGTTCCTGACGGTGAATTCGGAGAGATCGTCCTGACGACCCTGGTGAAGGAGGGGGCTCCCCTGATCCGCTACAGGACGCACGACATTTCCCGTATCATCCCGGGCGAGTGCCCCTGCGGATCACACTACCCCAGGATCGATGTGATCCAGGGACGCAGCGATGACATGGTCAAATTCAAGGGCGTGAATTTCTTCCCCAAACAGATCGAAGAGATCCTGGCACTGTTCCCTGAGGTGTCCAGTGAATACCAGATCCGTATCTCTCATCTTGACAGGAGGGATACGCTGCGGCTCTATGTGGAGACCAACGGCAGCGTGAACTTCGCCGATCTGGCAGTCAGGCTGGCAGGAGAGATCAAGAGCAGGATCGGCTTCACGCCTCTGGTCAAGGTCGTGGAGATCGGTGTTCTGCCCCGAAGTGAAAAGAAGACAAAGCGCGTGATCGACGAGCGCTACGAAGATACAAAGTAAACCTTCCGGGATCAGGCAAAGCCTTGGCCTGTGACGCCCGTGACCGACGAGCGCTGCGAAGATACAAAGTAAACCTTCCGGGATCAGGCAAAGCCCTGGCCTGTGACGCCTGTGATCATCTGAACATGAACATAAAAAATCCCACGAATCCATTCATCCTGGAAGTCGTGGGATTTTCTTTTGCGGTTATAGACTTTCCGGCTTTCCACAGTCCTTGTGACCGGTGAAATAGCCCATGTTCTTCGGCGCTGGCTGTTGAGCAGCCTGCGGGCCTTTTTGCCCAGCTTGTCCCTGGGGATAAATTTTTTCATACGATTCCTTTCTGCGGCCGCTCTCAGGCGTCCGCAAATTGATCCTTTTCATATTCTGCGGCCGCTCTTTGTGAATTGCGGGAGAGCCGCTTCTGACCGGTTGTTTTTATCAGGCATGGATCATGGCATAGCGGTCACTGTTCAGGACGCGCAGCATGTGGTCCATCGGGGTGATGTTGCCGTCAAATTTGTGAGCAAGTGCATGAGTGCCGGCGCCGCTGGTCAGGGCTGTGCCTTTTGTATGCGCTGTCACCGGAGTCTGCATCTGCCAGCTGTTCACATTGTGGAAAACGACGGCAGGCATGTCGTAGCCGCAGGCTTCAAAAATTTTCCTGGCATTCTCGTACACTGTTTTATTGGCGTTCCTCATGCAGTAGTTGAATTCCATGTCCGAGAAAATATAAATGACCCGGGGAAGTTCTTTCTGCTTTGCACCGCTGTTTACCGCGGCCGTCAGGATCAGATAGAATACAGCTTCCAGGTTGGTACTGCCGCCCCAGGGCAGGGTCCTGATATAGCGGAGCTTGTCACGCAGGGTGGCACCGTGAATTTCTACAAGATGCGGTGAGCTCTCAAATGTGATCAGGTGGTTGTGGAATAGTCCCTCACAGCGTTCGGCACAGTAAAGCCCCATGGCCTGGGAAATCAGAGCGGGAGTCAACGGGCCTTTGCTGAAGTACATGGATCCGGATGTATCCACCACGCTGATGGCGTTGACATTTCCTATTGTACCCGGCAGGTTGTTCCACAGCTGTTCAAGGACATCCATGCCTTCGGGCTCAGAAGAGCACCAGTAACCCTTATTAAAGAAAGGACGCAGCACTTCGTAGGGGAACAGCGTCTCTGCGTGTATCAATTTATCAGAGCGCTCTGCCTCGGCAAGATATATCCCGAAACGCAGGCCGTCGCTGCGTTGAAAAGCATTGCGGTACTTCAGCATCGCCTGGGCAGGTACTGCTTCGTAGTTGATCTTTTCAGGCGTCTTCCTGGTCAGCTGGCATTCCGTAAGTCCAATCCTGGCACGAAGAGAGGTGACCAGACGGCGGTAGCTCCTTTGGTCCATTCCAAGGGAACTGATCAGGCGTGCAGCTGTCTTTCGGGTGCGAGGGCTGGAAGCATTGTCCGAAGGGAGCCACTTGGCAAGGAGCGATATGTGGGCATCTTCTTCTCCTGCCTTCCTGCGCCTGAGCGCCGCTTCATCCTCTTCGAGCTGCTTTTTGATGACCTCAACCGCCTGTATTTTGGCTGGAGTGTTAAGCAGGCACAGGACATCATCCCAGCGGCCGAATTCGGCGATATACTCTGTGTTCTTCCTTGCGGATTCCGGCCAGGAAAAGGCTACATGCCGAAGGAGGGTCCTGAAAAGCTTCCGCTCGCCCATGCCGCCGCGGATATCCCGCAGGTGGAAGAGAAGCTTCATGGCGAGCTCCGGCGTCTCTATATACGCGCGGTCGAACAGCCTGATCTGATCCGCAGGCCTGCGATAGCGCATACCTCCGGCAACTGCAAAGAAATCCAGGCAGGCGCTGCCGGTGCTTCTGTGTGTCTTTGCGCCATTGAGCGTTCTCGTATAATTGGCTTCTGTTTTTAAATTGTCCAGATAGCTCATCCTTTTTACCTCCTTTCCTTCATGCTTTCAGCTTTACGAAAGCACTGCTGGCGGCATTTCAGCCGCCGCAAGGCCAGCAGGTTATTCCGGCAGAAAGTGCCCGCAGGGGCGTTCCCACGGGAGTGATCCATCCGGAACGCGCGATTTCGCCGATGCGCGGATCCGGTGACAGACGGCAGCAGCCTTCCTTCGCCCTCAGAAGGCCCGGTCATCATGGGCATTTCAGCCCATGAGCCGTTGCGGCTGCCTGCGGAGAACCGTCCTCGTTCCCCGATTCCTTTCTGCTTCATATTCACACTGCTGTCCTCCCCGTTTCGGGTGGTTTTGGCAGAGAATGCTGCGCACCGTGCGTTCACATCGCCATCCGCCAGCCATGTTAATGACGACCTGTGTTACCGTTCCGTATCGCAAGGTTCTGTCCATGGTTCGCTTCCGGCTCCGCTTCAGCCGCGGTGTTTTGCACGTCGGTCGTGGCGGGCGCCATAATGAACAAAGATAAATCAACCGGATTTGAAGCAGACGCGAAAATAATTAATTCAAATAGACGTTTATTTCTGTCAGAAGTCCATCGGTCCGTACCTCTTTCCGGAACGGTTAAGGCATGGTTCACTGGTTCCACACGGCCTGGCATTTGAGGCTTTCTCATGTGTTTCCTTCTTTGTGTTTTCTGACAGCGCTGCTGTATGCGCCTGGATCCGGCAAGGAAATCTTTTTCACCAGAAGTCGGTTCTCTGCCTGACTTCTTTCTCCGGGAAAGTGTTTTGTTCCCTGTCGATGACTATATGATAACAGCACCGGATGGAGCCGTCATTAAACCTGTGGTTTAAAAAAAGGCGGCTCATCAAGCTGTAATGCTGAGACACAGCGGAAAAAAATCCCTGGCAGATCGTGACGATCTCCAGGGATGGAAAGAAATTGCCTATATGATTCGTCCCTCAAGATGATCGCACTCGTGCTGGATGATCTGAGCTGTCCATCCTGAGTATTTCTGACGATTCTTTTTCCAGCTGCTGTCGTAATATTCGACTTCAATATTTTTATAGCGGGTCGTCTTGCGGACACCGGACAGGGAGAGGCATCCTTCCTCTGTCTCGTAAGGCGAATCCTTTTGTACGATTACGGGATTGTACATGACAACATTGAGAATGCCCATGCTCACGATGATGACCCGCTTCTTTACCCCGATCATGTTTGCCGCCATCCCGACACAGCGGTCCTGGTTGGCGCGCAGTGTATCCGTCAGATCCTGACCGACAGACAGATCCTGTTTCGTTGCCGGCCCGGACTTCTGACCGAGAAAAAATGTGTCTTTTACAATTGGCCTGATCATTGAAATCTATCTCCTGTAGTCAGCTGATATTTCCGCAAAGGACCGCCTGCCGGCTATATAGTCATAGTATGCAGTCTCCGGAGTCTTTCCGCGGAACACCTGACAGTTTCCGCACATATCGCAGTCGGCAATACAGGGATATCTTTTTTTTATGTAATCTCTGCGTTCATCTTCCGTTGATTCAAAAATACCCGGAGGGTTTTTCATTATACTTCACCTCGAATTATCGGCCTGCTTTAATAGCCCGGCCTTAATAGCCGACCTTAATAGTCCTGCCCTGATAGCCCTATTTTATTTGTCCGGCATTATATGCCGTGCTTTCTTAATGCACAAACTTAATGCACAAACGGAGCACGGTACTGTGCATTGATTTCCCTGATCTCTTTCTCGCCGTCGATGTAGGGCTGGTAGATGCTCTCAATCCTGCCTCCGCCGCGGTTGTCACAGCCGGAACAGAATTCACAGTCGATCCCGCAGGCGCCCCAAAGGGCCTGGTGGACGATCTGAATGCGCTCTTCACGTGTTGTATCTTTGATTAAAAGCGATTTCATTGGATGGATCCTCCTTATTCTCTATGCCGCACGTTAGTGCGGCATCCCAAGGAGAAAGCCCGGAACGGGTTTCTCCGATGGGATCAGGCAATTTGCTTTTCTTTGTGAAGCACCGCCGTAATACAGGTATGTTTCTTTATCTTCACCGGATCGTAAGTGCTCCGGTTCGGATGGCTTCCGAGAGGAGTTTTGCGAAGTAGTGTTCACCGTCGCCCGTGGCTACCTCTGATTTTTTCCTGCGGCCCATGAGCTTCGCGGCGGCCTCTGTCGGATCAGCTCCGCATCGGATGACGCCGTCCATAAATGCGACGATCGGCATTTCGACGCCGTACTGTACAGCGAGTCGGACAGCGGCGGGAAGGGCATTGATGCCCTCGACAACCATGCCGACCTGTTTCACAGCTTCTTCCGGAGTGCTTCCCGTGCCGATCAGGAATCCTGCCCTGTTGTTGCGGCTGTGGCGGCTGGTTGCGGTGACGATCAGGTCGCCCATGCCGGCCAGGCCGTAGAAGGTCTGTTCCTTGCAGCCCATTTTGACACCCAGCCGTTTGATCTCAGCCAGTCCGCGGGTGATCAGAGCCGCGCGCGCATTGTCACCGTAGCCGAGGCCGGTCGAGATACCTGCGGAAAGCGCGATTACGTTTTTCAGTGCCCCGCACAGCTCCACGCCCTTGATGTCTGTGTTTGTGTAGACACGAAGGCAGGTCGGCTGGTCCGGGGATCCCATAAAGACGTCCTGTACGATTTCCGCCGCCTCGAGGTCCTCGCTTGCAGACACGATCGTCGTAGGAAGGTCCATCGCGACTTCCTCTGCATGCGTGGGGCCTGAGAGGGCGACGATGCGCACACCTGCAGGACCTGCAGTTCCGCGGAGTTTTTCGGTATCGTTATCCTGATCGGTCTTTGCTGTCTTCTCAAGTTCACTCCGGATGACCTCGGACATTGTCATGAGTGTGTCCGCCTCAATCCCTTTCGCAACGTCCACAATCAGCTGTCCGTCGGGAATATAGGGACGTGCCGCCGCTGCGGTAGGGCGCACGAAAACGGAAGGTACCGCGAACAGCAGGATGTCCTTCCCTGTACAGACATCCTCAATGGATTTCGTGAACCCCAGGGCCTGCGGTATTTTCATTTCCGGCAGGTTGGGATGTATGCGGGTTGCCAGCAGGCTGTCAATCTCCTGTCCCAGGGCAGACCACACCAGGACGTCATTGCCCGCATTACACAGCATGCGCGCCAGCGCCATGCCCCAGGTTCCTGCACCAAGTACGCCAATTTTCTTCATTTCTATTCTCCTCATCGCAGATGCGGGTTTTGCCGCATGTAATTATCTGAAGTATTTTCCTGTCCGGCCGCAGGTACGGCATGGAAAGACTGTGATCTTTCTATGCTTCTATAATAGACCATTACACCTTATCTTTCCATTTTGACTTCGACATTTTTCCCGGAGAAAGCAATGCCGTATCTGATGATATCACTTACTCCGCGTTCTATTAAATCTCTCCAATATTCTTTGTCTTCAATCTGTGCAAGTGCTTCCTCTGCCAGGTCCGGAAGTTTGTCCTTTTCTGATGCGGATACAGCTTTGAATTCCATCAGTATTCCGGGAAGAGATTTTTCCTTTGGCTCAAGCTGAAGATCGAATCTGCCTTCTCCTGCTTCCCGATTAGACTGTATGAAATACTTTGAGGAAAGGCTGGCCACGAGGCCGAGAACCATGCCGTGGTAGAAGCCCTCCGCAGCTCCGTCAAAGCAGGAGATACTTGTGACCATATATTTTCTCAGAGCATTCTGCAGACGTTTTTCGTCACTTAAAAAAACAGCCTTTTCTATTTCAGAAATGATATTTCCGGACTGCTGTGTGCGGATCCAGCTGAGGACTTCAGTATTATAAATTCTTCGGATCTCTGCATTTGGGAGGCACAGGGCGGCAAAGGTCCCGATTTCAGTTTCCTTCGGTCTGTCTGCAGGTGTAAGGTAACCGGCCAGAAGAAGAAAGCTGAAGATCGAATCGTTACCGTCGGTCAAAAGGGGATATATGACTTCCATATCGAGCGATGCATGGATCACTTCATCCTGCATAACCTTTGCCAGATCATCCGCAATCTCAGGTGTGAGACCGGAAAGGATCTCTCTGATGATCTCATTATCACTGGTATTAGCCCAGTAAGGCTTTGCCTGTCCGCCGGAAGCAAAATAGTTCGTGACTGACCACGGATTATAGATTTCTGTATCTCCGAAACGATACCCATCATACCAGAAACGTATCTCGTCCATAGCAGAGGTACGGCCATAATATTCCGCCATTTCCCGAACCTCATTTTCAGTAAAGCCGAAGTATTCACTGTATTTTTCGTCGAGCACAGTGTTTACCAAAGGATTATTCAGGCCGCTGAAAAGGTTTTCTTTTGATACCCGAAGAATTCCTGTCAGAGCACCGAAAGCCAGATCTGTGTTATCCTTCAGCCCTCCGGACAGAAAATTTCTCATGAAAGATATGACGTCTTTATAGAATCCCCTGGTGAAACCCTGTTGGATCGGGGTGTCGTATTCATCAATCAGGATCACCGTCTTTGAATCATGATGAAGGGAGAGCATGCGGGCGAGGTTTAATAACGAACGCTGCAGTTCAACATTGCTGATTTCTCCCTTTTCCATACGGTCTATGTAGTTTTTGGCGTCTTCGTCCAGAAGGCTGCTTTCCCTGAGCTCGGGATGGCGCTTATATTCGTCCTTTATAACCAGCCGGATCGCCTCCAGAGATTCCTCCCAGCCATTGTATTTGACATCCTTAAAAGAGAGCATGATTACAGGATAAATTCCCTGCATGGCACGATATTTTTCGCCGCACTGCCAGATCTTTCTGTTGACAAAATACTTTGATGTATCTTCCTCAGTCTTCTCGAAAAAGGTTTTGATCATATTGATGGCCAGTGTCTTGCCGAACCGGCGCGGGCGTGTAAACAGCGTGACCATATTGTGGTCGTCGATCAGATCCTGTATCAGAAGAGTTTTATCCACGTAATAACATTCACTGGATATTTCAATATAAGATGTATTGCCGATCGCAAACGGAAGAAGCAGCTTGCCGGCGTCGGCTGATTTTTCGGGAATGTTTATTCCTGTGTCTGTCATATATTGTATCACAGACTTCATGGGAATCTTCCAGTTCCGCCCTGTCTTGAATGCACCGGGCAACCGTCCTTCACTGCAAAGGCCGACCACTCTGCGCCCTGTCACCTGAAGGAGTTTTGATGCTTCTGAAGTCCCTACATATTCCGGTTTATTTCCCATACATTTCACCTCCATCGGAAATATAATACCACAAACCGGAAATATTATCAATTAAACCGGAAATATCGACTTCTGTATTTCCGATAAATAAAGTAAATAAAGGCTTCTTACATCAAACACAGCCTTATGAATTTTCATAAGGCTGCAGGTTTCACGTGTGTTGTCTTCCTGGCTGTCCCGTTTTTATGGATTCTGTATCGCCGGAAATTCCGGTCAGGATCCGGCGGGACAGTTGCCGCTGGCGGATGCCTGCAGCTCTTCAATGAATTTTTCCGCGATGGGGCTCAGGCGCACCTGTTTTTTTCTGATATATCCGATCGTCATGGTCTCATCTGTCTTCAGGGGCACCGCCCTGTAGAGATCGCCGTTTAGATCTTCGCAGATGATCCCGCTGCAGAGAGTGTATCCCTTAAGACCTACCATCATGTTCAGGATCGTGGCGCGGTCGCTCACTTTGATGACCTGCTGGTAGTTATAGGTGCTCAGGACCTCCTCCGCAAAATAGAAGGAATTGCCTGTACCCTGGTCAAAGGAGATGCAGGGGTAGGGCGCCAGCTGCTCGATGGTGATCTCCCTGCGGTCGGCGAGGGGATGTTCCCGCCAGAGATAGACGGAGATCGGGCAGTTTACCAGCGGCACGAATTCTATATCACAGTCAAGCAGGAGCTTCGTGATGACGCTTCTGTTGAAATCATTGAGATAAAGTACTCCAATTTCGCTCTTCAATGTATTGACGTTTTGGATGACTTCTTCTGTGCGTGTCTCATGGACGGCGAATTCATAATTGTTCGCCCCGCTCGCGCGGACGGTCCTGATAAAAGCCTGTACTGCGAACGTGTAGTGCTGCATCGATACGGAAAAACGCGCCTTGCGCTTTCCTGAACGGAGATATTTTTCCTCCACCAGGCGGTACTGGTCGATGACCTGGCGGGCGTATCCCAGAAATTCCTTGCCCTCCGCGGTGACCTGTATGCCGCGGTTGTTTCGCAGAAAAAGGGTGATCCCGAGTTCCTGCTCAAGATCACGGATCGCGCAGGAGAGCCTGGACTGGGATATGAAAAGCTCCTTCGAAGCGCTGTTTATGGAAACGGTCTCTGAAATTGCCAATGCATATTTAAGCTGTTGTATTGTCATATTTACCTCTATGTAGATGCGCTCTGCGCTTAGCCCCCCGGTTATTTATCCTGAGCTGCTCCTGCTATTTCTCTGATGGATGGTTGGTTATCGACAGCCTGTATAACCGCATCCGGAATGAAAGGTTAAAATACATTCAAGGCTTTTTTCGAGGGCATTACATGATAGTGGAAGCATTTTTACATGTCTTTCGCTGGTTCTCGGGTCCGGGGAATTCCCCGCAGGCAAAAATTATAAATTCAAAATATTGTCAGGAGGTCACGAACATGAATTTCAACACAAAGCTGCTTCACGGAAAAGCTGTGGAGCAATACCCGTATGGTTCGACGCTGCCGCCTGTAGTTCAGTCGAACGCCTATCGATATGACAGCTTCGAAACGCTTGAGCGCGTCTTTTCCCATAAGGCGGCGGGTTATGCCTATTCGCGCATCGGCAACCCGACTGTCGCCGCTTTTGAACGGCGGATCAATGAACTGGAGGGCGGCGCCGGAGCCGTCGCGACCGCATCCGGGATGGCTGCGATCTCACAGACCCTGCTGACCTTTCTGTCGCCCGGTGACGAGGTGATCGCTGCAAACAGTCTGTACGGAGGGACTCTCGAGCTGTTTGAGGATCTGGAAAAACTCGGGATCCGCACCCGGTTTGTCAGCCGCCTGGATACAGAAGAAACAGGGCGGGCCTTCACTGACCGCACGCGATGTATTTTCGGCGAGCTCATTTCCAACCCTGCCCTGCAGGTCCTGGATGTGCCCGCCGTCTCTGAATTTGCTCATGCACACAGTGTGCCGCTGCTGGTCGACAGTACGACAGCGACGCCCTATATCGCGTCTCCGATCGCGCTTGGAGCGGATATTGTCCTGCATTCCTCCTCAAAGTACATCTCGGGAAGCGGGAATGCCATCAGCGGTGTCATCATTGACAGCGGCCGTTTTGCCTGGTCTTCGGACCGTTTCCCTGCGCTGCAGGGGGTTGAAAAATGGGGCAAACTGGCTTTTCTGACACGTCTGCGCACGGATGTCTTTGAGAACTTCGGCGGATGCCTCGCTCCGCAGAATGCCTTTCTGAATGTTCTGGGACTCGAGACACTGGGACTTCGCATGGAAAGAATCTGCCGGAATGCCGCTGCCTTGGCTGCGGCTCTGGAGGCGGAGGGACTGAACGTCAGCCATCTCTCCCTGACCGGCCATCCTGATCACGAATTGTGTGTGCGGGAGCTGGGCGGTCTCGGCGGCGGGATCCTGACCTTCCGTGCCGGTTCCCGTGAAAAGGCGGTCCGGATCCTGAACAGCCTGCGCTATGCCTCTATTGCCTCCAATATCGGCGACGTGCGTACTCTGGTGATCTACCCTTTTTCTACTATTTTCCTGAAAAACACAAAAGAGCAGTGTGAAAAGGCCGGTGTCTATGAGGACACGCTGCGTGTCTCTGTGGGTATCGAGGATGCCGCGGATCTGATCGATGATTTTCTCACTGCCATCCGCAGCGCATAACAATGAGCAGGGCGGACGGTATGTGTCAGCGATCTAAGCCCAATTTTTTTAATAGGCAAAAACGCGCGGTACCGCGCGTTTTTTTTGCCACATGCAATAAACAGTTACGCATCAATCACAGCATTTTTATGCTGCATGCAATGAACACAGTTACATGAAGTCTGATCTGATTTCTTTCCGTAATTATTTTTCTGTGTCAAAGACGCAGAGAGCTTCTTTTTCGACCAGGTCTCCTTCGATGTGGAAGGAGTTCAGAACAGGATCATCGCGGTCCATAAGGGACAGGATCAGGTAACTGGCACGGCTGTCATAGGCGAGGCGTTTGTCTTCTTCGCTGGGCCTGGAAGGGGATTCGGGGTGGCTGTGCCAGTTGCCAAGCGGCACCAGGCCGCCGGTCCGCATGTCCTTTACGGCGGCAAGCTGTTCCTTTGGATTCAGCGAAAAGTGCTCGCTGCTGTGATCTGTATTTTCCAGCAGATAAACCTTTTCGATATGCCTGTTGCCTTTCGTGTCGATCGTCCCGCCGATGAGCCCGCAGGCTTCTTCGGGCAGACAGGAGCGGGCATGAGCCAGAAGAAGATCATATTCCTTCCGTTCCAGTGTGATCATGATTCTTCCCTTTCTGAACTTCCTGAGTTTTCTGAACTTCCTGAGCTTTCTGAGCTGCCTGAGCTCTCTGAACTTCCTGAGCTTTCTGAGCTTCCTGAGCTTTCTGAATTTCCTGAACCTCCTTAGCTTTTTGAGGAAGGTGCTTTCAGCTCGCAGACAGCCTGCTCGTAGTCAATGAGCTCGTGGATGGTGGCGTGGTCACTGCAGACGGCGCAGCTGCAGTCGCGGGGGATCTTTACGTCCCGGAATTTCATCTTCAGCCCGTCATAGGTCAGGAGACGTCCGGTGAGAAGCTCTCCGGCGCCGGTGATATATTTGATCGCCTCCATTGCCTGCAGGCATCCGATGACACCTGCCATGGCACCGATCACGCCGGCCTGTTTACAGGTGGGTACGGCGTCCTTCGGGGGAGGATTTTTAAACACGCAGCGGTAGCAGGGCCCCTTGCCGGGCACGTAGGTCATAAGCTGGCCGTTAAAGCGGATGATCCCGGCGTGTGAAAAGGGCTTTCCGGCCATGACGCAGGCGTCGTTGATGAGAAATTTTGCGGGGAAATTGTCCGTGCCGTCCAGAATGAAATCATAGTCCGCAATGATTTGGGCAATATTGTCGGCGCAGATAAAATCCTGGTAAGTATTGACAGTGATATCCGGATTGATCGCCAGCATGGTCTCTTTAGCGGATTCCACCTTGGGCTTGCCGATGTCCCCGGTCGTGTGGATCACCTGCCTCTGCAGGTTGGACAGATCCACAACATCCGCGTCAGCGATTCCGATCGTTCCCACACCGGCCGCAGCGAGGTAAAGCGCGGCCGGCGCTCCCAGACCGCCCGCGCCGATTATGAGTACTTTTGCATTCAGGAGCTTTTTCTGACCCTTTACGCCGATCTCTTTCAGAATGATATGGCGCGAGTACCGCTCCAGCTGTTCATTGGTAAAAGCCATTTTTTAACCTTTCTTTATGTCTGATCTTTGCTGCTCAGACCGGATAGAAGTCAGGGGGGCGGGGCTTTTTGAGTAAAAAGCCGGGTCCGGATCCTGTCCGGCAGCGGTCTGTCGTTTTTTGCCGGTTCCCGGAACTATCCAGGGAAAAGCTTTCCATTGAAAAAATGAAAAAAGAATTTATCCAGGAAAAGGTTTCACCGGCCGCCGCCCATAAAATACAGAAATTCTATCTCATCCCCGTCTTTCAGGACATGTGCCTGGCGGTCTTCGTTCGGAAGAAATTCGTCGTTGATGGTCACTGTGACGTACTGGGGCGTCTCGACCTTCTCCGCCTCAATGAGCTGCTCGACCGTCAGTCCCTCCGGGTATTCTTTCTTTTCACCTGCCACTACAAGCGTCATGCTGTCTATCCTCCCTGTAATTCTTTTCCTTATTTTTCTCCCGGTGTGTAAACAGACCGGGGCGTTTTTGCGAATACGTACATTTGCCGGACATAGAAGAGCGGGCTCCTCATCTGTCAGTCGCCGACCTTCTGGACGATAAGGTCGTAGCTGCCGTCCGCATTGTGGACGAGCTTCAGCACCCGATGGCCTTCCTCCTTGATGCTGCGGGGCACGTTCTGCACCGGCTCTCCGTCGTTCATATGGACGGACAGGATGTCTCCCTCGTCCAGTTCCTCCAGGGCGACCTTTGCCTTGACAAAGGTGACGGGACATACAACGTCCGTGATATCGACTGTATCCGTGATCTTATAGTTCTGTTCTGCCATTTTTTACCTCCGTTCAAAGCCTTTGGTGCCGGGGCTCATAGCGTGCGAATAATCCTTCGCACGCTATTTCCGTCGTTCATTTGACGTACGAGATCCTGCGCGGGATTTCGTTTTCTGTTTTACGTTTGCTCACGCACCGTACGCTTCCCGCACCTTCTGTGTAAAGTCATCCCATCCCAGGCGTTCCAGCGTTTTGGCGAAGCGCTCACCGGGCTTTGCGTTCTGCGCAAAGAAATCGATGGCAGCATCCGCCACCCGGTAGAGGGTCTCCTTGTCCCGGATGATGGGCAGGATCTCTGTTCCTTTTTTGATCTCATTCCCGAAGGTGCCGCCGAAGGATACGATGAAGCCGCCCTCCCCGTGCCAGGCGCCTGTAGGGCAGGCTGTGACACAGCGTCCGCAGTGGTTGCATTTTTCCGTATCAACATTGATCTTGTCATCTGTAATGGAGATCGCGCCCAGACGGCAGGCTTTTTCGCAAACGCCGCAGAAAATGCACTCGTCCTTTTCCCAGTGTATGATCATGCCGCCCTTGACGCCCATGTCATTTTCTTCCGCCTTGAGGCAGTTGTTCTGACATCCTGTCACGCCAAATTTGAATTTATGCGGCAGCTGGCGGCCGAAGTAGCGGGCGTCCAGATCTGTCGCTATATCCAGAGCGTCAATACAGCCGCTCGGGCAGCAGCGCCCGCCCTGACAGGCCGTGACAGTCCTCACGCGGGGACCGCAGACGCCGGGCTGGACATTACCCTTTTCGAGTTCGCTTTTGACTTCTTCAATGTCCTGCAGCTTGATAAAAGGAATCTCTACACCCTGCCGGCTGGTCAGATGCACGTAATCGTTCCCGTATTTTCTCGCCACGGCGGCGATCGCTTCCAGCTGCTCCACAGTCACCGTTCCGCCGACGACACGCAGGCGCAGTGAAAAGTTATCCTTCTGTTTCTGGCGCATGAAGCCGCCGGCCTTCAGCGCCGCATAATCGACTGCCATCTTTCGTTTCCTTTCTTGTAAATGTAAAAGAAGTCATTTAATGATGTCAGGGTCAAAAGGTCTGTGACGAAGCGGACTCGTCAAAACCACCTTTTGACCCTGCCATCCTCTAATACAGTACATAGTTGACCATGTTTTCGTATACCATCCGGTCCTCTTCGGGACCGCCCGTCCGCAGGTCAAGGATCTGCGCGCCCGGGAGCATTTTTTTCAAAAGAACCAGAGCCGGAAGGAGCGGCTGCGCGCCGGGAGCACCCTGAGGAGAGTCGGGTTCGCCCTCATAGGCTACGGTTATGACGCCCGCCTGCCACAGGATGTCCGCGGCAGTGACGAGATTTTCATCAAAGAGGGGTACGGACATGGTGTGATAACCCTGGCCCAGGAGCTCTCTTTCAATACCGTGCGCGCGTTCCCGGCTGCCTGTCAGGATGATATAGGGCTTTTGTCCCATGTAATGCGCTCGAAGGGCGGAAGTGATCTTTCCCGCCGTTGACTCCTCCGAATCGTAGACAACTTCTATGACACCGCAGGCTGAGGTGGCGTTTGTGATGCGGTCGATCAGGATCAGTTCCCCCATGGTCCGGTGGGAGGCAAAGCGGTCGAGCACGACCGGCTGTGTCAGCTCGACCACGCACAGGGCGATATCGTTCTTCATCAGATGGACGGTCTTTCTGTGGACTCCCGTATTTACATCCACCAGATAGCGGATGCCGGTTACGCGGCAGGGGATGAGACGTGTCCCGATTTTTGCGAAAAGATCGCGTCCCGGTGTCATTCCAGAGTTATCCATCCAGAGCAGGGTCGCCTCAAAGTGATCCGCGATGCGAAGTCCTGTGCCCTTTGAAAGGACGCTGCCGCGGGAAATATCGATTTCCCGGTCGGTCCGGATGGTGACCGGCTGGCCGCGGACGGCTTCCTCAACCTCCTTATCTCCGACAAAGATTTCCGAGACGACCGCTTCGCTGCCACTGGGAAGCACTGTGATCGTATCGCCCCTGCGGACGGATCCCGCTTCGATCTGGCCCTGAAATCCCCGGAAGGTGTGGTCCGGCCGGCACACTCTCTGGACAGGCATGTAGAATCCCGCCTCCTGGGCGCCGCCCTCGATCTTTACGGTTTCCAGATATTCTAAAAGGCTGACGCCGCCGTACCAGGGCATCTTCCAGGATCTGCCTGTGAGGTTTTCCCCGTCGGTCGCACACAGTGGGATGATCGTTACGTTTTCCAGTCCAAGCTCCTCCTGCAGCTCCCGGATCTGGGTGCGTATCCCCTCAAAGGGCGCCTGCCGGTATTCGACGAGATCCATCTTGTTGACCGCAAAGACGAAATAGCGGATCCCCATCAGTGCGCAGATCCGGGCGTGGCGGCGGGTCTGCACGAGGACTCCCTTTGAAGCGTCGATAAGGATCACTGCCAGATCCGCGAAGCTTGCGCCGACCGCCATATTGCGGGTATATTCCTCGTGTCCCGGCGTATCCGCCACGATGAAGCTCCGCCGCTCTGTGCTGAAATATCGGTAGGCCACATCGATCGTGATGCCCTGCTCCCGCTCAGCCATCAGACCGTCGAGCAGGAGAGAGTAGTCGATCTCGCCGCCCCGGGAGCCCACCCGGCTCTCAAGCTCAAGTGCCCGCTTCTGGTCGGTGTACAGAAGCTTGGTATCATATAAAATATGCCCGATCAGCGTGGACTTTCCGTCATCCACGCTGCCGCATGTGATGAATTTCAGAAGGCTGTTCGATTTTGTTTTTGCAGTCATTTTCTGTTGCCCTCATTTAATGATGTTAAAAATAACCCTCGCGCTTTCGCTTCTCCATGCTGGCTTCTCCGTCGTCCTGATCGATCACGCGGCTTGTGCGCTCACTTGTGACGGCAGCGAGGGTCTCTTCTATAATAGCGTCCAGCGTATCCGCCGTGGACTCCATACCGCCTGTGAGCGGCCAGCACCCCAGCGTGCGGAAACGGACACTTTTAAAACTGATCTTTTCATCAGGACGAAGCCGGATGCGGTCGTCGTCCACCATGATGAGGTTTCCGTCCCTCTCGATCACAGGACGCTCCTTTGCAAAATACAGAGGCACGATCTCTATCTGCTCGCGGCGGATATATTCCCAGATATCCTTCTCCGTCCAGTTGGAGATGGGAAAGACCCTGATGCTTTCTCCCCTGCGGATGCGCGTATTGTACAGCTTCCACATCTCCGGCCGCTGGTTTTTGGGATCCCACGCCTGGCTGGCGTTGCGGAAAGAGAAGATGCGTTCCTTGGCGCGGGACTTTTCCTCATCGCGCCGGCCGCCGCCGAAGGCCGCCGTAAACCCGTAGATCGTCAGGGCCTGCTTGAGCGCCTCGGTCTTCATGATGTCCGTGTAGGCGGCTCCGTGGTCAAAGGGATTGATCCCGTTCCGGGCCCCCTCCTCATTTGTATAAACCAGCATCTCAAGGCCGTATTTTTTTGCCGTCCTGTCCCGGAATTCGATCATGTCGTGAAATTTCCAGGTCGTATTGATATGTAAAAACGGAAAAGGAGGCTTCTCCGGCCAGAATGCCTTTAATGCCAGATGCAGCAGCACGGAGCTGTCCTTGCCGATTGAATAGAGCATGACAGGCTTCTCACACTCCGCCGCCACTTCCCGAAGGATATAAATTGCCTCTGCCTCCAGCTTATCCAGATGTGATAATTCCCTCATGATGTCCTCTCCAGACTGTGACACGAATTCACTGCTAATATTTATTGGAATCCCGGCTGTCCACGGTGATCGTGACCGCTTCCCCGCCGGGCTTTGTGATGATCCAGTGTGTGAGCGAGCCTTCCCGTACCGTCTGCATCAGGCTCCCGCGCCCCCCGATATCCGCACCGAGAAAATACGAGATCGCGCCTGCCCTGCACTCCTTGAGGCAGGACGCGCAGCCCCAGCACTCCTCGGGATGCCGGATCGTGGCTCCCTGACCCTCATAGAGCCGGATCAGGTTTCCCGGACAGACCTCCGCACATGCTCCGCAGCGGATGCATTTATTCTGATTAATAAAAATGCTCATATTTATACCTCATGCCGCAGCGCGCAGGCGAGAAGGCACCCGAGGCGTTTTTGCGAAGGCAAAAACGGCGACGGGATCAACGAATCGGGGATGCCTTATGACGCCTATAAACCTACTATTTATATAGGCGTTTAAGGCTTAAAAAAATGTAACATACCTGCAGATAAAATTCAATTCCCGCATAATCCCGATTTTTAATAGCCCGTTATAAGAAAAACATATATTAAGAATTAAAAATCAATTGAAAAAAGCCGCCTGTACCGGATTCGTTGGAAGGGTTTGACAAGTATGACCGACTTGCCATGGCGCGAGGATGATGAAAGGCGTTCATGTTGCGCCGAAAATCCCCCGATTTTTCAAGAAAACTTCTTAAAAGGGGCAGATTATGAAGAGGTGTTTGCGCCAAGGAGAGTTGGAACCTCGCTTTGAACTCGAAATCTGAGCTAAATGGATTGAGAGATGATTTTGACCGGGAAGGTCTTATTTTTTTGCCCTGAAACGTATTGAATATTCTATAAACGTCATGTACAATATGAAAGTCGAAAAACGAACAGAAGTTCAGGGAGGTGCGACATGCCAAGACAGAAAAAAGATGCCCAGCCGATCAGTATTAAGATGGACAAGGCTACATTCGACCGCCTTGAGGCATACTGTGAGCGTGCCGGACAGTCGAAGACTGTGGCCATAGAGCGTGCCCTAAACAAATTGATAGATGAATACGACGATATGGTGAAGGCTTATGAGAGCCGGAAGGCAGGTAGAGAGAAATGACGATAGATGAGGTACTTGCCAAAGACGAAAAACAAATCTTCGATCGAAAGAGCATTCAGATCAATCCGGCAGACCTGTCTGACACGATCTGCGCTTTTGCCAATGCGGATGGAGGCACGGTAGCCATAGGCATTTCTGATAAAAAGCGGAGGATTGAAGGAGTAGATTACCATACGGACCAATTGAATGAGATTCTGCGCACACCAATTGATTACTGCAATCCTACTGTTCCGGTGACTACGGAGATGGTTGAATGCGTTAATTACGAAAGTAAACCAGATCATGTTCTGCTGATGCACATAGAAGCAAGCCCATTGCTTCATGCTAATCAGGCAGATGAGGCTTTTCTCCGTGTGGGTGATAAGAGTAAGAAACTGTCGTTTCAGGATAGGCTTGCACTGATGTACGCAAAGGGACTACGCTATTTTGAGGATGAACCTGTCTATGGCGCAGCGATGGAAGATCTCGATCTGGATTTTGTGAAAGAGTATATTCGCCGGATTGGCTACGGAAAAACCACTGAAGACTATCTCAGGGGGAATAAAAACTTTGTGACAATTCAGAGCGGCAAAGAACAGGTAAGCACAGCGGCCATTCTGCTGTTTGGCAAAAACCCGCAGCAGTTTTTTCCACGCGCCTTCATCCGGTTCATTAGATATGATGGAATTGAGGCTCAGGTCGGCAAAGACATGAATGTGGTGAAGGATGTGATCTTTGAAGGCCGCATTCTGGATCAGGTGCAGAAAGCTGTGGACTACATCAAGACCCAGATGAAAGAGAAGACCTATCTGGGGCAGGATGGGGTTTTCGTCACGGAAGAGGAATACAGCGAATTCGTCCGCACCGAGATTGTGGTCAATGCAGCCACTCACCGTGATTATGGCATTAAGGGGACGGACATCCAGATCAAGATGTTTGATGACAGGCTTGAAGTTGACAGTCCTGGAACCTTTGCGGGAATGGTGAAGAAAGAAAACATCCGATATACGCATTTTTCAAGGAATCCCAAGATTGCAGCTTTTCTTAAGGATTATGGTTATGTGAAAGAGTATGGTGAGGGTGTTGACCGTATGTGCCGGGAGCTGGAGGCAATTGGGCTGCCTGATCCGCTTTTTAACAATGATTACTTCATACTGAAAACAACGGTGATGAGTTCTGCGTATGAAAAGCCGGCGGTTATGGAGCATAAAGTCGGCGATTCAATAGAAAAATCGGCGGTTCAGAGTCAAAAAGTCGGCGATTTGATTGAAAAGTCGGCGGTTCAGAAGATTGCTTTTTCGGCGATTGAATTCAGGTGCGTAAAGGAAGGGTACAGCAGACCAACAGTCGAAAACATGAAAATGCTCTATGATAATCTCGAAGTGAATCAGGTATTCGGAGCAGCGTATGTAAAAAAAGTATTGGAGTGTGCTGATTCCACAGCACGGCGGTTGATAGGAATGTTAAGGACCATAGATGTAGTTGTTCCTATTACAGGAAAAGGAAAGGGTATGTATCGGTTAAAATATGAATCGGAGATTGGAGAAGAATGAACAAACTGCCAATGTAGATAAGGAGTGAACTGATCCAGTCATATGGGTCAGGAGCAGCGGTATATTATTGACCGGGTCGGCGAAGAAACTAATCTGGAAGAGTGTTCCCTCTGTTTTGCTGCTTCCTGCTTTGCCTGTGTATCCGAACACTGTACTGCCCTTAAGAAGCTGGCAGTTGGCGGTTGTGTGTTTTACAAAGATGCCAAAGAGGATCTGCGTGAGATCCGCAAATGCTTCTACCGCCTTATCCAAAATGAGCGGTTTGACCTTTTGATGAAATATGCGGATACCCTTGCCGCGCTTGGCCTGATGGATCACGAAATTGCGATGGCGGAGAAAGAGCACGAGCGGCTGGATAAACACAGGATGGAACATCTGAAGGGACTGGAGGATCAGAACTGGAAGGACAGCCTTATTGTCATTTATCCGGTGGATGAAGTGGAAGAGCCTGATACGGAACAAGAACCTGATGATTCCGGGACAGATCCGGCAGAACCGGAAGCGGTATTTGACAACGGTATGGATACGGTTGAGATCCCTGTCGGGATGACGGATGCGGATATTGACGATGAAACCTCTGACGAGATACAGACTCGTGATCATATCTTTCTTGAGGACGTCAAAGAAGAAAACTTCCACAT
>DEPS01000112.1:0-2213 GCA_002358875.1 Lachnospiraceae bacterium UBA3386
TTGAGGACCGTATTCATGAACAGTTCCGTCCTGGTACGCCTGCGATCCTGTCTGCAACGAAAAGGGACAAATTCCTCCAAAGGACCAGGGACGGTTCCGTCCTGATACCCTTATTATTTCAGGCTGCGCACCATGTGCGCCACGATCCCGGCGCAGGTCTTAGCGGCCCTGCGCTCAAATTCGGCGAAAGAGACATCCGCTTTTTCGTCCGCACTGTCGGAAATGGCCCGCACGATGACGAAGGGAACCCTGTTGACATAGGCCGTGTGGGCAATGGCGGCGCCCTCCATCTCCGTGCAGAGCGCCCCGAAGCTTTCCGCGAGAAATGTTTTCTGCTGCGCGTCACAGATGAACTGGTCCCCGCTCACGATCCGGCCCTCAAAAACCCGGCTCCCCGGCGCCGCCTCCCGGCAGACCGCAGCGGCCGCTTCCCGGAGCAGGGGGTCCGCCGGAAATTCCCTCAGGACAACCGGCGCGTCCAGCCTCGGGATCGCCCCCCTTTCAAACCCCAGAGGCGACAGATCCATGTCGTGTTGCACGGCATCCGTCGAGACGACGATGTCGCCAATCCCGATCCGCTTATCCAGCGAACCGGCAATGCCGGTGTTGATCAGATGCGTGATCCCGAAGCAGTCGACCAGGATCTGCGCGCAGATCGCGGCATTGACCTTTCCGATGCCGCTCCGCACGACAACGACATCCCTGCTGCCCAGCCTGCCCGCATGGAAAACCATGCCCGCTTTTTCTATGGTCTCCCCTGCCTCCATTTCTCTTTTCGTCAGGGCCTCGATTTCCGTTTCCATAGCTCCAATGATTCCTATTGCCATAGCT
The DNA here is from genome assembly GCA_002358875.1 of Lachnospiraceae bacterium UBA3386. Classification (GTDB taxonomy): domain Bacteria; phylum Bacillota; class Clostridia; order Lachnospirales; family Lachnospiraceae; genus CAG-791. The sequence continues at coordinate 832 of DEPS01000112.1, forward strand.
GCTCCCTTCGCCTTTTCCAAGCCCCGATGCTCTTCACGCCGCTGCCTTGTACCCTTACTGATTCGCTGGGTCTGACCTCCGGTGCTATTATTTTATCAACGAAGACCACATCCCGCAAGCCGTGGAAAGCTCATCTATTCCGGTGTTTTTCAGCTGGCAAAAGCCCTGCCCGCCTTTTAGTCTCACTGTGCATCAAGCCTCGTGCCTGTTACATCAAAGCGGTAGGCTCTTGCATAATTCTGAAACGGCCAGACCGCCAGCGTCTTTTTCGCGTTGTTGTAGATGACGCTGAACTGTGTCACTGAACTGCCTGATTTTGTATATTGATTTTGTACCACGCTCTGAAGAATGATCTGCGCGCCGGATTCCGGCATGGATGTATAGCGCTGGTCGAGCTCCCTGTCCTGGTACCGCTCCAGCTGGGCAGCCATAGCGACAAAACGATGGTAATATCCCTTGCTGTAAGCAGGATTAAACTTCAACTCTCCTTTTTCATCCGGGATGCGCACAGCGTCATCATAGATCGCCCTGACGTTGTAATGATCTTCGATATCATTGGCGCACAGATAAAAATTGGTTGCAATATCCGCTTCGATAACGGAAACCTCGCCGTTTCTGCTCTCGATGACAACATGATCCCCCTCGCTGTCCGTGACAAGAAGATGGCAATCCTGCCAATCCTCAGGCGTGACGATGGTGCTGTGCACCTTCTCAATCGCTTCCGACACATTGGCGCAGTCATCCAGCATATACCGCACCAGCATGCTGATGGCGACGGCGAATCTCCCATGCTCGTCACCTTCCGGAATATCCACCTTGAAAAAGGATACGCACAGGCCCTTTTCATTGATTCCGTCCGTACACTCATAGGGCAAAACACGCAGCATATCCACATCAAAGCCTGCCAGATCCGGTCCGCCTCTTTGCAGCAGTGGATTGAAGCGGTCGCACCAGACCGCGTCTGCCATTGCTATGGATTCATATTTGCCCGCAGGTTTGCAATGAAGGACAATGTTCAGGCCGGTAATGGTCCGATTCTCATGGGATACATGATGAGGATAATCGTAATTCCGGCAGGTCATGGGCTCGCCATTCTCATTGTGAGTAAAAAAAGCTGAACAGCCCGCATCAATGAATCCCTGTTTCCTCAGGACCTCAATGGTTTCCGAATCATAGTAGTCCCTGGTATAGTCCATATAGTACAGATAGCCATCTTCATCGAGCCTGATCACGCTGCTTTCCTGTGCCAAAGCAATGCCGGGAAACAGCATCATCGCCATCATTGCCACTACAATGACAGCCGGAAATCCTGTTTTCATCCGCTGTCTCATCATTACACCTCCCCCAAAAACACGTCGCGGCGTGGCGTGGCTGCCGCCATT
>DEPS01000112.1:2237-3349 GCA_002358875.1 Lachnospiraceae bacterium UBA3386
CCGCCATTAGCGGTTGAAAACTCCCGGCTCGGAGACAGGAACAGTGGGTGAGCTTTTACGCTCACCCGTGCTTGCTGAGCCACTTGTTTTCATACATGTTTTTATCAGCACGCCGGAGCACATGGCTGTGGCTGGGCTTGTAATCATTCCGGCTGGCTGATCACAGATACGAACTGATCCGGGGCATATACCGGGACTCTGGACGTTTTGAAGTGTTCAGGGTTCCTTGTCACGATGCAGTCAGCACCGGTACGCACGGCGCTCTCGATGAGGACGGCATCTTCATAATCACCGTTCTCATTGCCGAGCGCGTTCTGGCAGTCGATTCCGAGCGTATCGATCAGGCTGAAGATAGCCAGCAGTTTCCCGATGACCTGCCGTGCTTTCACATCGACGTTTTCTTCCCCTTTGAACTGTTTTCTAGAGAAGAAATAAAGATCCGTGATTTGTTTCGCGGTCAGGCAGCCTTCGATCTGTTTAACGGCAATCGCACGGAAGATAACGGCTCCGTCCTGAAACCAGGGCTCGCGCCGCTGCAATACGTCCACAACGATGTTGGTATCAAGTATGGCCTTCATATAGCGTTCAGCCGCTCCTCCCTCGCCTCTTCAAGCGTCATGGTCTGCGGGAGAATGCCGAAAAGGGACTCTGCAATCTCGACGCGATCCTGAAATGGATTTGTGAGCTTGGCTATGATCTTGCCGTACTGCGTGATAAACACATCTTCTGTTGCCGCCAAAAGCAGGTACTTGCCAAGATTGGCTTTTAATTCGGTGGCTGTAATAGACATAACACACGCCTCCTTCCTCTGGAACCAGTATAGCAGAAACGTACGGCAAGCGCAATAGAAATCGGACGACAATGGATATTTTACGGACGAAATAAAAGAAGCGTTGGGGTACTCGGTTTCTGCGGATTCCTCCGCCACCTTTTCAGAGTGCAACAGAAATTTTCTTAACACTGATTCATCGTCCGAATCGCAAGAATCTGTGAGAAAAGCTCCCTGTTTTCCACGACGATCAGGCACAGCTTTTCGCGCGCCCTCGACAGGCCTTCATAAAGGAGCGGGATAGCCGCGCCTTTTGTGCCTTCAGCGCACATGACGTCGGCGC
>DEPS01000112.1:3434-11485 GCA_002358875.1 Lachnospiraceae bacterium UBA3386
GCCGTCGGCGCACGTGCCGTCGGCGCGCAGGCCATCAGCGCACAGGCGGAGCGACTCATCATAATAAAACCGCCTGTCGAGGACCATGAGAACTCTGTCAAACTCCTGGCTGATGATTTTCCCGGATCTGAACGACTCCGGCGAAACGTCAATTCGCTCATATCCCTTCGCGAAATAGTGCGCTGCCAGCAGGCGTGCTTCCCTGCGGCTGTCGGCATAGAGAATATCGATGCAGCTGTAGTCCGCATGGCCTGTGCGATCCTTCTGATGGAATAAGGTGCGCAAAAAGGAAAAGATCGGCCGGTTGATCCGGATGTTGCCGGACAGTTCCAGCCGCAGCGTCTCCGATCGGGCGATCACTGCCTCCGCCTCCTCCATCGAGGGAATCGGCTCCAGGATGCTGTGCGGATCGTAGGAGAAAATACAGGGGATGCCGCATTCCTTTGCCCGCATGAGGAGCTTTTCAAGCGAGGGTGGAGAAAAGCGGTTTGCCTCATCAACCAGAAGGTAATCGAATTGCAGATGCGGCTGCACCCCTTCTTTTCCCTCCAGCATTTTCACGATTTCTTTTGCGCCCATCTGCGTCCCGGACAGGATCCTGACCTTATGGAGACGCCTGTCGATTATCCGATGCCCCTCCAGGAGAGGGCCTCCATGGAGAAACAGCACCCTGCGCCTGCGCGAAAGCTCCAGCGCAAGGTTGAACATGAGGAGAGTCTTGCCGGTCCCCGCGTTACCGGTCAGGGAGATAACAGGAACGCCGCCTTTGGCTTCCCCCCTGCCTGCTTTCGGCTGTCCTTTTTCCCGCAGGCGGGAGATAGCGGGAACGCTCTCTTTGGCTACCCCCCTGCCTGCTTTCGGCTGTCCGGTTTCCCGCAGGCGGGAGATTGCGGGAATGTTCTCTTTGGCTTCCATCTGCTCCAGGATCTGCCTGCGGAACTCCGCCTGCTGGTTCGTCAGGAAATACCTGCCGGAAAGAAATTTCTCCGGCGTTTTGACCGGAGAAATGAGATAATCCTGCGCACGGAAAAAACGACCGATCTCGTCCTCCACAAATTTCTGCAGCGCGGGCCTTTTCATTGCCTGCGCAAGTTCGTCCACCGGGCATTTTTTTAGATAACCGTGGTCATTGAGGCAGTAAAGAGCGTCTTCCGCCATTACGTAGGTGTAGGACAGAATCGTGCGGGAGATATGGGAGAGATAATAGCGGTTCTGATCCAGCTGCCTGCGGATCCGCTCCTCCTCTATGCCCTCGCTCTTGAGCTCGACATTGAGGATACAGCTCCCGTCGGCAGAAAACTTGAGCAGGTCAAACTCTTTGCTGATGTGCTCAATGGTATAGGAAAACCAGAATCCGTCAAATAAGGACATCCATCCCTGCGCCGCAGCTCCTTCCGAACCGGATCCCGGTCCCTCTGCCCCGCCGTCTTTTATAAAGCACTGCGTCAGGGAATCGACCAGGGCGCACAGAGAGGCCGCTTCATGCGGGCTGAATGATTTCTGCCAGACGCGCCCGCTGAGCGCGTGAGCAAGCCGCGAAAAATCCTCCTTTTCCCTGACTCTTGTGAGAGTAAACAGATTCAGTGCCTTCATTCTCCACTCCCGATCCATTTCGTTCTGACGGTATGTTCTTTAAAGCAGGCTGACCTCAACATGGGGTTCGCCTTCTTTCGTTTCCCTTCGCGGGGTCTGACCCCCGGTGGGGGAACCGTCCCCTGTTTCATTCAGATAAACGGGCATGAATAGATGGGCGCGCAGATGATATCTTTGTCTTTGCAAAAGTCTTTTGTGTGAATGATGTACTTCTTCAGGATCCTGGCAGAGTACTTAGTGCAAAACTCATCCATAGAAACATGCCGGTCGATCCTTGAGGACTTGACCTCGATCGGACAGATCTTACCGCCTCTGGAGATGAGGAAATCGATTTCCCGCAGGTGGCTTCGGGCATCTGTCCTGAATGTATAGTAGTACAATTCATCACCATTGGCTGTGAGCATCTGCGCGACCATATTCTCATATAGGTATCCAAGATTTGCAGGGAGTTTATCGCTCAGCAGTTTTTCATACACGATGTTCTCCGTGAAGGATTTGTCCTTAAACATGAGAGTCGTAAACAGACCTGTGTCGCAGACAAACATCTTGAACTGCTCCAGGCTCTTGTTTGCAGCAAGGCCGGTATTTGGATCGCTGACATGGTGAGAGAGAAGGATCGTCTTTGAATTCTCCATTTCAGAGACCAGTTTCAGGATATCCTCCGCCCTGGATGATTTTAATACACTTGAAACGCGGTAGCGGGAGGCATTCCCGTTCAGCTGGGCCGGTATTGCATCAAACAGCCTGGCAGCCCTTCCCGTCTGGTCCACCTTGTTGAAATCGTCTTCATACAGGTTCAGGATATCTCTTTTGACATCATCAACCAGCCTGAAGTTGTTTGATTCGATATATTCCCGGACAGCCTGCGGCATACCTCCAACAAGCATATACAGCCTGAAATTGCGGAGCAGCATCCTGTTTGCCTGCTGCCCGATTGGTTTGCCGGATTCGAAGCACTTCCGAATCAGACCGTAGGTTGCAGTATCGCCTGTCGCCCACAGAAACTCCTCATAGTCCATTGGGTACATGGAGATTTTTCGTTCTTCGCTTGGTATCACGATATCCTTGACATTCTTTCGGATGGAAATCAGCGAGCCGGTTTCGATGAAATCATAGCGGTGGTCCTGAACAAGATATTTGATTGCCTGCCTTGCACGTGGACAGAGCTGCACTTCATCAAAAACGATAACGGATTTACGCGGGGTCAGATCGACGTGGTACTGGAGCTGGAGCTGAAGGAACAGATAGTTCAGATCAGATATGTCATCAAACAGGCGGAAGATGCTTTGCGGCGCACGGGCAAAGTCGATCATGATGCTGCTTTCGTATTCGTTCTTTGCGAATTCCTGGACGATGGTAGTCTTTCCTACACGTCTGGCGCCTTCAATCAGCGCGGCCGTTTTTCCGGCTGATTCAGCTTTCCAGGTAAGCAGCGAGTCGTAAATCTTTCGTTTAAACACGGCATACCCCCATTATTTCAGTCTGAAGCAAGAAGCAGACAATCATTTTTCGGTTTAAAAATATCAAAAACACCACAAAATTTCACATTGATGTAATTCAGTATACCACAAAATTTCATTTTCCAAGAAGATACAAGGTCAATGATATGGCCGGGAATGACTTTCTTCTCACCTTTTCTCTCCCTCTCATTCCCATAAGTCACCCAGTCCATGCGCTCATTCGCGGGGGCAGATTCCATATGCCTAACGTCCCGGGAGCGCCCCCACGATACAGCTTTTCTTACAGAAGCAGATGCCGTAAGACTTTACGCCGAGGTAGCCATCGTCCAGCACGCCTTCCTCGTATTTCCTGTCTTTGATCTGATCACAGGCCTCCTGAAGCCCGTCTTCCATCTCAGTGAACTTCTTCCTGGCCTTGACTTCAAAAATGATTGCGGGATCCCGGGGGCGGTCCGGATATAGCACAATGTCGGGCCGGCCGTCCCCCTCCTCCCGGTTGGACCTCGGGGCATAGCCCGGCACCCCGCATAACAAAGACAGAAAGAAGCCGTGGTAAAAATCCTCGCCGCTGTCAAATAGACTGATGCTCTTTGACAGCAGGCCGCTCACATAGTCCGCAATCCCGTCCGTATCGCCTTCCAGCACCGCCCTGTTGAAAACGCCTTTATCTGCATCCTTTATCTGCCTGTCGAACCATGTTGAGATCTGGTTTCTGTAAATGCTGCGGATTTCTCTGTTGGGAATACGCATCGTGAGCAATACATCGTCTCCTTCCGCCCTTTCCGACACCTTCCTCATATATCCCGTAAAGAACAGGAAATTCCACAGATTGTCCTCCGACTCATGGATGCCGTCATAAGTGATATCCTCGTGGATACGCTTCTCGATGGTGCCGCCTCCGATCAGGGTATCAAGCTGGCGTTTCATGTTTTCATCCGCCTGCCACACCAGATCCCTGATGATGGCGTTTGACGAGGTGTTTGCCCAATAGGGTTCCGGGAACTCCCTGCCGCTTATTGCGATCGAGTACACATATTTGATCACGCTCCAGGGATTGTAAATTTCCGTCTTCCCGAACAGATATCCGTCGTACCATTCCTTCACCTCGGGAATCCGTCCGGCGATCCCGTAGTCCCTGAGCATGGCTTCCGTTTCCTGCTCCGTGAAGCCAAAGCCCTCCGCAAAATCGTTGTCCCTGATAGAAATAATCTGCAGATGATTCAGTCCTGTGAAAATACTCTCCCTGCTGATCCTAAGGCACCCCGTCACCACCCCGAACTGCAGGGCGTCATTTGTCTTTAAAACGGATTCGAACAGGGAGCGGATAAATCCGACCATTTCCTTGTAGAAGCCCTCATAATAAGCATTCTCGAGCGGCACATCATACTCGTCGATGAGGACGATGACGTTTTCACCATGATGCTTTTTCAGGCATACCGAAAGTGTTTTCAGCGCTGTTGCATAACGGCCAACCTCTTTCCTGAAATCATCCTCGTCCACAATCTCTTCCCTTTTTTTTGTTAATGACAGTTCCCCAAAGGACTGCCTTTCTTCCTCTGTCAGCCTTTCCGAATCCCTTAAATATATGTGGCGGCTGAACTCAGACACGATCTCATCCCGAAGCTGTAATGCCGCCTCCCTGTAATCGGGCTGCTTCGCCGATTTTAAAGACAGCTTGATAAGGGGATACCGTCCCATCATGGAAAGAATCTCTTCCGGGGCGTCCATGATCTTCTTCCCTTCGAAATACCGGTGTTTGTCCACGATCTTTCCACCGCTGTCATATTCCCTCTCAAAAAAAGTCCGCAGCATGGAAAGCGCCAGTGTCTTGCCAAATCGTCTGGGGCGTGTAAAAAGCGTGACCTTCCCTCCCTGTTCAACGACATCCCTTATCAGCAGGGTTTTATCAATGTAATACATGTTGTCGTTTATAAACTCTCTATAGTCTTCATATCCTATTCCAATCTTTTTCACAGCCTGCGTCCTCCCCATAGAATCTCCGCCTGTCCTTTTGATTATATAAAAAACGGGTGGCCTTTGCCACCCGTTTTCGTGAGCCTCTCATATGTCAATGCTGATTTTGTTACAGTTTAATCCGGAGCTATTAGGGACGCATATTCGGCACCTTCTTCTCCCAACAGCTGCTCTACGGAAATAAAAGTGGAATCCTTGATCATCACGCCGTCTTCCCTCAGGATTGGATCAGCGTGGAACAATCCCTCATCGTCAATCTTCCATAGGCCCTGTGGAAGTGAATCTGCCGGCGATATCACAACCGAATCGTCCTGTGGAGCGGCAATTGGCCGTGCGGCATCACTGGAAAGCTTTCTGGAGAAAAAGTCATTGAAAGAATGCCAGTTGTCCGGAGACTCATACCAGCCTTTGTCCAGATTCCAGGAAGAATCCTGCAAAAGCATATCAAGATATTCCCGCTTCCATGATTCCTCAGAATCCAGAAAATTTCTCCAGGTATTGTTGTATTCAGTCAGCCACTGGTATACCGGTTCCAGATATTCCACCGAAGGATAAAACAGGTCTTTGTTTTCCTGCTCCTGCAACGGCTGTCCAGCAGCCAATAAACATATAGGATGCTCTGGTCGCATTTTGTCGCAAAGCTGCCATATCTCTCTTCCGGCATAATGTTCCACGGCATACATGTTACGAAGTAGTCAAGGAAAGCATACAGATCATCAAGCGACCGGACCGGATTCGTCTCGCGGTCTGGATTAATAGCGGCAGCCTGTGTAATTGATTTTTCATGCACACTGCCAGTCACTGTGTCCCGGATCCTCGAAATGTACGATACACCAGGGAAAAAGGAACGATACATAAAACATCTGCAGGAAACAGGATATGATCGTGCCGGCAGGCCCCGGAATCGCCCCTTTGACCAGAGGTACGAGAATCAGACTTACCGCGTAATAACTGATGAGTCCGATGACGGTCCTTGTCAGCTTCCGCGCCATAGAAATGTCCGTTGAAAACCGGACATATCGCCGTTCCAGGATCCAGCCGACCAGAAAGGCGGAACACCAACCCACTCCTTTAAAAGTGTCATTGACCATCTTCGCCCCGTCCACGACCAGTTTCCCCGCCGCGTCAAAATCTTCGGGATAGGGTTTGAGCGCGGCGTAAAGAGCCACGGCCATGGCAAGTCCGATTCCGGCGCACACCACGGGCCTGTCCTTCTCCGGATTAACCTCAAGCCAACGCATCAGCCTGAGGGTGAGCCACATCACCAGAAGGCCTGCTCCCGCGCCGACCAGCACATCCTGCGGCGTATGTACCCCCAGAAAATTGCGGCTGAACGCTATCAGCGCCACAACAATGCCCAGCATGATCCGCAGAGCCCGCGGCATGTCCGGGCGCACCGCGCCGCCGCCGAATACCGTGGCTCCGTTCATTGTATGGCCGCTGGGAAAGGAATATCCGGTCGCCGTCGTGATGGAATTCCCGTAAGGCACGATGCGGGCGTCCCTGATCCACGGCCGGTAGGCGCAGACCGTCACCTTCAACGTCCCGTTCACCAGCCGGTTTCCGCTCCAGCCCATGAGGAGATAAGTCCCCAGCTCCTTACTGACGCCCCAGTAAAGAATCGCCATGATGACGATCGCAGTGTTCAATTCCCCGAGGTATGTCATTTTTGACAGAAAATCCACCAGAATTGCACCGCCACCGTTTCTCAAATTTTGTAATGCCAGAAGAATGCTGATATCCATCTCTTTCCCTCATCTATTCGATCAGTCGTTCCGAAAATGACCGTTAATATCACACCACAGATATCTCCTCAATCAGCGGGGTCTGACCCCCCTGCTTTTTATAGTGACATAATAACAAAATTACGGTGACATGTCACCATAATACTTCACCTTAAATGTCACTCAAGTCTTTCATTTCCCGAAAGGGGTACAATTTACCGCGCTGGACCTGACATTGATGGTCGGATCCTTCGCGATCCCCCGCATCAGGAAATTCAGCCGGTCCGGATGCACGTCGGCGCTGAAGACCGCCTTGGCAATGACATCCGAATAAAGCGGCGGCAGCACTTTCCCGGTCATTTTCTGAAAGAGCTTCATCAGTTCCGCCACGCAGTCTGGATCCGCGAAGCCCTTGATCAGGAAGACATAGGCTGCCATAGCGGCTCGGTCGTTGTTCTGGTCGCAGCGCGCAAGACAGGTGCCTCTCGGATTCGTGCTTAACGGATGCCCTTATATGCATGCATAATGATGTGACGTGCAACCGTATATACTTTATTTATGTGCAATAATTCTGTAATAAACTTAAAAATTCCTTCGTGGGGTCTTACCCTCCCGATTCTCGGGTACGGCACCTCCCCGGTCGAAGAACAGGTCATCCTGTCCCTCTGCCCGCCGGAGGAAATCCTGCTGCCCGAAGATACCGTCCGCACCATGACGGTCGATTACGTGAGGGTCTGGCAGCGACTGGAGGCGGAGGAAGACTGACCAGCCCCGGCACGCTTAAGTCCCGGTTGTCCCGGGTTTACTGTTTCTTCCGCATACCTGATCCCGACGGTCAGTCCGCAAGCCTTCGGAAGGCCGACCGGATCACGAAAAAGGCTGCGGCCGCCACGAGAAAGTCGGCCACAGGGCCCGCGCACAGGATACCGTCAATGCCCATGAAGGGCGGCAGGATCAGCAGCAGCGCGATGAGCACCAGCTGCTTGGAGAGCGAGATAATGATACCGCTCTGCGGCCTCTTGATGGAGACCATGGTCTGCATGGAGATCGGCAGCACCCCCGCCAGGATGACAAGCAGCATGAACTCGTGCATGTAACGCAGGGCAAAAGCCTCATAGCCGCCGGCCCCGCTACCGAACAGCGCAAGTATCTGGCGCGGAAAGATCCAGAAACAGGCCGTCTCCACAGCCCCGATGAAGAGAATATAGCGGAGCATCAGGAAAAAAGTCTCCTTCACGCGGTCATACTGCCTGGCCCCGTAATTAAAGCCCATAATCGGCTGGCCGCCGATCGCACAGCC
>DEPS01000099.1:0-381 GCA_002358875.1 Lachnospiraceae bacterium UBA3386
CGAACTGTATCTTGTTTTTCGTTACGGCGAACGAACACGCTATTATAATGGCTATTCATTCGCCACCGCATATTGTTTCTAACAGGTATATTGATTATTTAGCTGGAATGAAAACCTATTGTTGTAGAACCATTCCGTCGCTTCGCAGTTGTCAAACAAGGCTGTAAGAGAAGCAAGAACGGCACTCCCTCTTTCCCTCCAGCTCATCCCTTTCTTCTTTTGGCGGTTGGACACCGTGACCATGTTTTGGTTTTCAACGCCGTTTGAAGAATTCCGTAAACCAGCTTTTTTACGCAGGGCAAAGCAGGTAATCCATTGCTCCTTGTTTTTTATGTAAGCGATGAGCTCATTAAGCCAATGCTGGCTCTTTACCACGTCTGG
>DEPS01000099.1:457-2868 GCA_002358875.1 Lachnospiraceae bacterium UBA3386
GGCATACAGCCTCGACAGGGATGTCATCTCCTGGGACTTTACTTCGCCCTTCCGTGCTCCTCTTTTGTAGTATTCAGTCCTGCCATGGGGATCTATGACCCTTTCCGCTTTAATGATCATGGTCATTAAGCTGAACACTTTTTCCTGCAGATGGAACCAGTCAAGGTACACCGTGTGTTCCCACGGCGAGAAGTACGTGCCTATGTCATCGAAGATGCACCTTTCTCCGTCCGTGAAGAAAACGATGTATTTATTGTACAGCCTGTTGGCCAGCATTACGGCAAGCGTCTCGCGATAGGCTTCGTCTTTGTCTGCGGAAGTGACCGAGTAGTGCGTGTTGTCGAATTCCAGCCGGATGTTCCAATGGCTGATGAACGTCTTCTTGTCCTTCTGCCGGCTTTTTCCGCCTGCGACCCTGGTTCCGCACTGTTCGGGGACCAGCACGGCATCGATGGAAATATAAAGGACTTCGGAACTGTCTGCCTCGAATTCAAATGGATGCAGGACCCATTTATTGGTGTCCCGGCTCCTGCTGTTATTGCTCAGCACATACTGGCGGCATGCATTTTCCGCTTCTGCGGGCGAAAGGCTCTTTCTTGAAGTCCTCCGGATTTTTACGGCAGGGTACTCCTCCATATCCGGCTTTGAGAAATCCCCTTCCGCCTGCCCCGGGCCAGGATTGAGGAACTCTTTTGAAAAGGAATCCTCCGTATAGCCCATTATTTCCGATGGCTTTATTGTGATTGTTTTATGCGGCGCGGTCCTGTATTCCGGAGGAAGGCCATTGCCAGGGCAGCGGCCTGTATCCGGGAAATGATGCTCGGCGAGAACCGCCCCCGCGAGGGATTCCTTGTATGCGATCAGCCTGGCCCCCAGGAATTCGACATCGCTGCTGAAAGTGGCCAACGACAGTTCGTCCGCGGTCCCCTCCCGCCCGGTCATTACGTTGAATACGGCGACAGCATTGCGATAGGACATCTTTGTGGCAAGGAAGGAGACCCTTTCCTGGTAACAGGAGGATAATACACGGCCGCAGCGGACTCCGGATCCGCCGGAGGCGCGTGGGAGCGCCATCTCGAACCTGCCGCAGGACGTCTCGACCCACGTGTTCCTGACGGGCCCTAATCCGCCTTGTTTTTTTTGACGTTTTCAATATACAGCCTGAGCATCTGGATTTCCATTTCCCTTGCGAAAGAGAGGATGGGCGCCTCGGCCTTCCCTATGCTCATGCCCATTGTCTCCGGGGAGCTGAAATCAAATGAGCCGGGGGATGGCAGGCCCGCCTTTGAAACGGCTTCGCTGAAGGAGAGGCCGTCCTTGTCCCTGAGTATCAGAAGGGCCCCCAGTTGTACATCTGACGCGTCGCCATCCATCCTGCGGACGAGGTTTCCGACCGAGCGCGAAACCGCCTGGTCGTCCGGCAGCGCCGTACCGCCCGCAGCGGAGGCGGCAGGGCCGCATGCTTTGCCAGGGCTTTTCTTCCTCCAGAGGAATGGCTCCGTATCAGGCCCGCAGGCTGCAATGAACTGCTCGATAGCCGTGAAAAGGCGGGCAATCTGGTCGAGCCTGCTTGTTTCATAGGTCCCTGCGATCCACCCTCTTGCCTGTGAAAGCCACGAGCCGTCAGTTTCAAATGTTTCGATGTGTATGTCCGTCCGGGTGGTCCCTTTTGCTTCGAACTCCTGGCTGCTTTTAAGAAAGACGTGCCATTCAGCGTGCCCTTCAACGTTGGCGTCATCAATTACATCCGAAAGGAAGGCGGCAGCCGTCTCAAACTTTCCGGAGAAAGGCCTGGCGCAGTGCTTTTGGGCAGCCACTAACGTATCTGCCAGGGTTATTCCCTCCGCAGAGCCTGCAAGGTCTCTGGCAAGAAGGCGGTTCTTTGTCGTGAACAATCCCGAAGAAGATTCCGGCAGGACGCTGCTGCTGCAAATGATGATGGCCCGCGTGTCGCCGGAAAGGTAAAGGCCCCTGATGTCAATGTACTTTGAGATGACCTCATCTGCGGTATCCATGGTCCATGAATGGAGTCGTCTCCGCCGAATGCCCTGCCGCGTAAGGGATGCCTTCACCATGTGTTCGGACACGCGAAGCTCCTTAGCCAGGGAACTGATCGTCCAGCTGCCAGAACCTCCGGCCCTGGCTTTAACCGCAGCGTCAAGGACCGCAATGTCGATATCCACAGGCTTGCCGCCGCCGTGGTTTCTGGACAAACCAGATACCCCATTTTTTCGGAATCGTTCCTTCCACAAGGCGACGCTTCTCTCATCAATAGACAATGCATGTGCTACATCCTTGTTCCTCTTCATTTCAAGGCAGTTTAGTATGATTTTGGCACGGAGGGCGAGTGCTGCATCGGCTCCATGAGAAAGCTTTTTGAGAATTATAATATCATCATCAGAAGCTGTAAT
>DEPS01000099.1:2994-4745 GCA_002358875.1 Lachnospiraceae bacterium UBA3386
ATGATTTTTCATATACAGTTCGAGTTACTTCAGTCCTAAGAGTTTTAACTTTTCATCCTCGGTAAGGGAGTCCCATTTCCTTACTGGTTGTTTTCCTAACATCTTTGAGATTGCTTCGGCAGCCATCTCCGGGTCTGTTTCGGCGTAAATCTCAGTGGTGGAAATATCTTCGTGTCCAAGGAGCTTGGCAATCTCGGGGAGCGTAACGCCCTGACGATAAAGCTGGGCTCCATATGAGTGTCGGAACAAGTGTGGGTGGATCTCCGGAAGCTTCGGATTGTCCTTGCGCACGAGGTCTCCGTATTTCTTCACGATCCTTTGGACATTGTCCTCGGACATCATTGCCTTCGCACCACGTGCAGAAGGGAAAAACAAGTAGTTCTCCGGATCAGGATTCTTATGATACAGCGAACAGTAGTAATTAAAGTTTGCCAGAAACGTTGTTTCCGGAACCGGAATAATCCGCGCCTTATTCCCTTTGCCGATGACTCTGATATACGGATATTTCCCGTCAGTCACGATGTCTTTGAGCTGTACAGCCCGCATTTCTGCCAGGCGTGTACCTGTAGAGAATAAGAACAGCATTATAAAACGGTCTCTGATGCCGATTTTTGTGGCAGGGGTCTTCGCCAGAAGTGCATCGATTTCTTCCCGACTCAGCCAGTTATGCCGTTTGGGGTAAGTTTTCTTACACTTGATCGAAGAAACTCTGATCTGAAGAGGAACCACATCCATGTTTCTTGTTGCTGCGTAACGGAGATACGCTTTTAACCCAGACAGACGGATATTTCTGGTTCCAATACTTTTGGTTTCAGCGACCTCCGCGAGAAAATACCGATTTAGTCACGGATGCTCCAGAGATAGAAATCTATCTTTTTCACATCGCTCATCCATACATATCCCGGCAGAGTCCGGTCGAACACCGCGATACAATCCCTACCGTTTTCTGTTTGAAGGAAAACGTCATACCACTTAACCATCTGGTTATAGAGATCTACCGCGCAGTTCAGCTGACATAACTGATATTTTGGGTGAAGATATGAAACGTAAAACAGCAAAAGAGATATTGGCGGAATCCTTCCATGAGCTGGCAAAAAACAAAAACATCGACAAGATTACCATCCAGGATATCGTGGATAACTGCGGATACTCTCCGGCCACCTTTTACCGCAACTTCAAGGACAAATACGATTTGATCGCGTGGGAGTATACGAGAGGTGTTGCAAAAATCATAGGAACAATCGATAATTCCCACACCTGGAAACAGGCAATGATTGACGCCGCAGAATGGTATCACAAAGAAAAGGAATATCTTGCGAATCTGTTTCAGCACACATCCGGACATGATTCTTTTATGCGGTACATGACTGAGATCAGCTACGATGCAGTGAAAAAGCATATCCTGGCGTCGGGCGGTCAAGAAAAGCTGACCCGGCAGGAGGAATTATACGTCCGAATTTATTGTTTGGGTACAGTCAGCCTGACCTGTGAGTGGATTCTTGGAGTGCACGATGCAAAGCCGGAAGAAATAGCAGATATTTATGTCAACTCACTTCCGGTGCAGCTGCACAGGTATCTATTATGAACATTACGATAGAATGGGGTTGTCGCACTAAGAAATGATTCTTAGGGCGGCGCCCTTTTTTAGGGAAAGGGATGGATGGGCCCGGTGAGAAGGTATTGAATTCACGGAGTTTCTCTATGATCCTTCCTGCGCTCCGGAGGGGGAACCGCTGCTAAACTCACCGGCT
>DEPS01000107.1 GCA_002358875.1 Lachnospiraceae bacterium UBA3386
ATACCCACTGGCGCGGCAGCATCTAAGGCTGTCGCCAATAATCTTACCACGGCCTCTGCTGGTACGGCGGTGCTGGACGCATATCAGGGCAAAGTACTCAAAGACAGCATACCCACAATTACAAATAAAACTGGCACATTCACCGCAGCAAGCGGATTCACGGCTGGAAATGCGTCCGTGAAACAGTATGGTAACGTGGTATGTGTCCGCGGATATGTAACAAAATCAAGTGCAATCAGCTCTGCCAACACGCAGATCGGCACCATCTCGGGAGTGTCCCTCCCGGCAGGCCCGATCAGAATGAGCTGCGGAGTCGGAGCAGCTTATTATAATGCATTTACAAGTGCATTTTTCTATATTGATACGAGCGGCGGAGTATATGTCCACCCTTCGGTAAGCACCGCAAAGGCTGCTGTATTCTGCATGACCTACATAGTATGATGATATTTTTTTTAAAAACCAGAAAGGAGACACTGCTATATGGACATGGTTGCTTTCTTCATGAATTTTAAATTCAGGAATGAGATTTGGATGATCGTCATCCCCGTAGCGATGATGGGGGCGGATTACATCAGCGGCACGGTTTACGCTCTGAGCTCGCAGTCGTTCCAGAGCAGCAAGATGAGGTCGGGACTTACAAAGAAAATCGGAGAGCTGATGATACTGATCCTGGGGGAGATGTTCTCCTACGGGCTCAACATCCCGCCCTGGATCATGAGCTGCATATCCGCCTATATCATCTTCATGGAGTTCATGAGCATCATGGAGAACTTCAAAAAGATGGGCGTCCCAATCCCTGGCTTTATCAGCAAGGCACTCAGGACGGTCGACGCTGCCATAAAAGAGGACGACGTAGCGGAGGCACTGAAAAAGATGGCGGACATTGAGAAGGAAATCAAAGCGCTCAAGAGCATCGAACAGAAGGAATAAGGAAACAAAAAACAGCCGGGCCGAAATATGACCGGCTGTTTTTAGGAGGGTGCAAAATGAAATACGGAGAAAAAACGAACATTCCGCTGGTGTGCATCATGACGCAGTCTACATGCTACAGGCACACCACGCGGATGAAACCGCTTGGCGTCCTCTGGCACTCGACCGGGGTGAACAACCCGAATCTGAAAAGATATGTACAGCCTTCCGATAAAGCACAGGACAGGGCGGAGCTTTTGAAAAAGCTGGGGGAGAACATGCGCCGCAACGATTGGAATCATACAGAGATCCAGGCCGGGGTGAATGCGTGGATCGGAAAGCTCGCCGATGGAACAGTGGCAGCGGTCCAGACGCTCCCATGGGCATATGCCCCGTGGGGCTGCGGCGGCGGATGCAACGGCACGCACATCCAGTTTGAGATCTGCGAGGACAGCCTGGGAGACAAAACGTACTTTGAAAAATGCTACAAGGAGGCCGTGGAGCTGACGGCCTATCTCTGCAGGCTGTACGGCATCGACCCAAAGGGTACTGTAAAGGTAAATGGAACCAAATGCCCGACTATCCTGGACCATTCCGAAAGCCACAAACTTGGGCTGGGGACCAACCACTCAGACATTATGCACTGGTTCCGCAGATACAAAAAGACGATGGACACGGTAAGGAACGACGTCGCCGCGCTCCTTGCAGACGGCAAAAAAGAGGCAGGCGAAACGGCACCGGCCGCCGCTGCGGATACGGCAAGCCGGCCCGCTCTGTACCGCGTCCAGTGCGGCGCGTTCGGGACGAGGGAGAACGCACAGAAGCGCGTGGACAGGCTTAAGGCCGCAGGATTCGACGCGGTGATCATAGAGGTATAATCATGAAAACACTTTACAAAGTCCAGATTGGGGCATACCGGGAGAAGGCAAACGCTAAGAAGAAAGCCAAAGCAATAAAGAAACTCGTAATCCCTGCGGCGATCGTCCGGGCGGGCGGCCTGTACAAGGTCCAGTGCGGCGCGTTTTCCAGCAGGGAGAATGCGGAAAAGCGCCTGAAAGAATGCAAAAAAGCAGGGCTGCTCAATGCCTTGATCGTAGTCCAGGGCACGCCGGCCCAGGAGCCGGAACCGGAGCCGGAGCCGCAGCCCGCCCCTGCGAAAACGCTCCACGCGGTGCGGTTCTGGTTCATGCACTTTTTTAAGAGCAACCCCGACCACATCTACGGCGATGCAAGTCTGTTCATCGAGTACGGCGATGATGGGAAAATTGAGCGGACAGTACTGATTGACACCGGGATGGGGAAATCCGACACGGTGAAGCTCTTGCAGAAAGCCGGCATTGCCTTCCTGTCCCACATCGTCATTTCCCACGACCATGGCGACCACCATGGATGTCTTTCGGCAATCCTCGACAAATTCAGGGTCGGCGAGGTTATATTCCCCGAACAGGCAGGCGTGAGGAAGTACCAAAAAAGCTATGCGAAGCGCATCGATTCCCTTGCGGCAAAGGCGAGGATGAAGGGCGCTACGGTCATATACGCGCAGCCGGGGAAGGACTACCTTATGGGCGATGTGCTAAAGCTCAGGGTCCTATGGCAGGCGGACGCCAAAAAACTGTCGGCACACGATACCCACCACTTTATCAATGACATGTCTCCGGAAATGCAGATGGTGGTCTATCCTGGGACAGAGCATGAATGGCGGTTTGACTTCGGCGGGGATATGTCATCCAAGTGCGGCGCGCTCACACAGATGCTGGACGCGGTCGGCGGCGAAATCAAAGCCGATTTTGCAAAATTCCGCTGGCACGGGGACAGGGGTGCCATCAGCCAGAGGTTGGCCAAGGCCATCGGCGCGAAGTGCTGGTTCTCCAACTACCACCACAAAGAGAGTTCCGGAGGCAGGAAGGGGACATACAACGTCGCCAGGAATGCGGGGGCGACCGTATTCTCCAACTCCGAAGACGGCGAAATTTATGTGGACATGGTGGCGGTGAACGGCGTATCGACTGCAGAGGTCTACTGCTCCGGAAACAAGAACAAGACAAAGACATACACCAAAGGGACGCCGAAGGCAGCATGGACAAAGTACATGGTGCGCCTCACCACAAAAGTCTCTCCTTCGGAACTGGACAAGGAAACCCTTGTGGCGGTCGAGTTCGACGACTATACCGCCGATGAGATCAGGAAGCTCAAGGCGACCGGGGCGACAGTGCTGGCCTACCTGTCCGTTGGCACGGCGGAAAAAGACCGCCCTGCGGCGTGGGCAAGGCTCAAAGACTGCGCCCTGAAACAGCTCGAAGACTGGCCTGACGAATACTATCTCGATCTTCGGAAAGAGGCGGCGCAGAGCTGGATGTCCGACCGGGCGAAGGAGCTGAAAAACAAGGGCGCGAATGGATTCTGGGCTGACAACATCGACCTGTATGAGGAGTACCCTTCAAGCGAGATGTACGATGCGATCAGCGGCGTCCTGACCATGCTGCACGGGCACGGGATTGTCAATGTCAACGGCGGCATGGCATACCTCGACAAGGCGATGGATAAGGACGGATCAAAGTATCAGGGCATCGGCAATGTGGACATCGTGGTCCAGGAGGAAGTGTTCTCCAGGATCACAAGCTACAAAGGAGACGGCGAGTTTTCGGCACAGACCGAAAAGCAGAGCGACGAATACCGGAGCCACCTCAAACGCGCGGCACGCCACAAGATGATCCCCGCGCTCCTGGAGTACACAAAGGATTCCGGGATCAAGGACAGGATCCGCGCCTTCTGTGAGGAAACAGGCGCGCTGGCCTGTGTTGCCGACAAAGTAAATCTGTAACAAATGCGAAAAGAGCCCTTGCCAAACATGATGGCAAGGGCTCTTTTTATGTTACGTCTTTACTGGCGGCGGCTTTGACATCCGCACGGCGGTGGTCGGAATACGGCTCGTTTTCATCAATCAGCCAGTCGCGCCCGACCTTCACGGCGGTTTCAAAGGTACCCCTCAAGGCTTTCTGTCTCACGACATCCGGATTTTTGCCGAGCCGCAAAGCATATTCTTTCAACGTTATGAGCATGTCAATCACCTAAAAAAAAAATAAAATATTAAATTTTAGGAATCGAAATGCACAAGTAATATACACCATATGCTCTTTACTGGCGATGGTGAGGAATGGATGAAGGAAATCAGCCCTGAGTGGATCGTTGGACCGGGATGGCAGTCGTGGCCGAATGCTACCGTTTGGCAGGATCCCAAAACAAAGAGGGCTCAGAAAGCGTATCAGGAAGTTGGGAATCTGCTTCCGGGGGATGTTTGCGGAAGAGTGGAGCTGAGCATCAGTGATGGAATGATCACAGCAAAAGGTGAAAGAAATATGATTGGAAAAGCTGTGAGATATTCCATCGGGGGAAAGACGTACACGAAGATCGTGCATGTCTGCGACAAAGTAAAATTCCACGCGGTCTCTTCTATGGTCCCGCAGGGAGCTAAAATCATTTAAGGAGGATCAATGGACACTACAATTACTTTTACTCCTGCCCAGATGGTAGAAGCTATCTTAGGGATGTGTGGTGCGATCATAGCTATATCAGCAGCGGCAGGAGTGATTATGAAGATATACACGGCCGCAAAAGCGCCCAATAAGCACCAGGATGAAGTGCTTAAAGAGCACGGAGAAAAGCTGGAGCAGTATAGAAAGTATTTTGATAGTGACAATAAACGCATCGGCTTGCTTGAAGAAGGAAACAGGATAACTCAGCAGGCTATACTTGCTCTGCTTGCACATAGCATTGACGGCAATGACATACAGGCCATGAAGGATGCAAAGGACAGGCTTCAGCAGTATCTGATATCAAAGTAATATCTGGCAGGGAATACCGTGAAGTTTATATGAGAGGAGAAATCAATGGAAATGGAAATGAAGATTTTTGAATTGTTAATCAGGTTGGCCGTGCTCATTATGGCGGGGATCATCATTCCTGCTTTCCGGCAGTGGCTCAGCGCGCGGACTGATAACGAAAAACTTGAAAGGGTAAAAGCCTGGGCACGCACGGCAGTTGCCGCAGCGGAGCAGATGTATCGCAAGTATGACGATCCCCATGGAACGGAGAGGAAAAAGTATGCGACTGATGCAATACTCCTGATGAGTAGTAAATGCGGGATCCACCTCACAAAGGAAGAAGTCGAAACGATGATCGAAGCCGCGGTGCAGGAGAT
>DEPS01000106.1:0-839 GCA_002358875.1 Lachnospiraceae bacterium UBA3386
TAGCGGTCCTTCTTGACGCTCAGGTGCATGCCGCCCTCTGTGACGTAGGCGCTTGCGCGCTTCTCCTGGGCGACGGGCTTCATCTGGCCGATGAGAACGAGGTTCACGATGATTGCCGGGATAAAACCAAATATAATCGTGATAAGGTAGGACGAGAAGGTCACGTCATCTCCCGACAGCATGAAGGATCCGAAGATGAAAAGGCTTACGATAAAGATCACAAAGAACCAGATCGCCTGCTTGGCCTTTGATATAGGAAGATTTCCGATCATTCTTCCGGTCTGGCCGTTCATTGCGAAAAGGAAGTTTTTTCCCTCCCATCTGGTGCTCAGGAGCCATACCGGAAAGACAGCATATTCGGTCTCCTCTTTAGTGATCTTTTCCTCGTGAGAGCTGGTGGAAACGGATGTATAACCGGTCACCGTTGCACGGAGCTCCTCCTTTGCGCTGTTCTTTGCGCGCTCAGCCGCATGCTTCCCGCACTCTTTCTTGCTGACATCATATTTGTTGGCAAGGTAACCGGGCATATAGGCCAGGGAAAAATCAGTGATGGCCTTGTAGTCGAAAGGCTCGATGCTGTCCATGAGATCGTCCGGCATCTTGCTGGACGCGTCTACAGGGATGCGGCTGAAGCTGATCGTTCCCTCGCGGTCCACTTCGTAGTGCTTTGACTTTGTGATCTTATACTCGCCCTGTTCGAAGGTCTCGTCCTGCTGAGCCTTATAAGCCCCCCTGGCCTCGACACTCCCGCTGTAAAGCCAGAACGGGACGTAGACTCCCTTGATCTCTTCCAGATGGTTGGAATCGCTGAATGATTTGGGCAGGAGAAGCTTGCCCTT
>DEPS01000106.1:941-2929 GCA_002358875.1 Lachnospiraceae bacterium UBA3386
TAGTCCGGCTTTGCGGTCCCGGCAAACTGGCCGGGGATAATGGTATTATTTCCACAGTAGGGGCACTGGGTCGCGGCAGTCGTCTCGTCGCAGATGAGCTCCGCTCCGCAGGATGTGCAGTTATAGGCGCGCATCTTCGCGGCATCGCTTCCCCATCCGGAGCCCGCTTCTTCATCAGAGCCGGCAGGGCCTTTGGTGACAGGGGCCCGTCCCCCGGGCGCGGCCGCGCCTCCCGCAGCAGCTGCAGCGTGAGCAGCCTCCTCCTTTTTCTGTGCCTCTTCCTTTTTATGTGCTTCCTTTCCCGCCCGGGCAGCGGCAGCGTTCTTTTCGGCGTACAGCTTTTCTATTTCCTGTGTCGTAAAAGTACTTCCGCAGTAGTCGCATTTAAGTTTTCCTGTCTTCCCGTCGAAACGAAGCGGTCCGGTACATGCCGGGCACTGGTAATTGACAGCCTGTTCAGCCATTTATTTCTCCTGTTTTTCTCATAAGTGATCTGTAATAAAAGGACAAGCCGGCCGGCGAGTACGGCCGACCGGGCTTTTTCCTGTATTTTTATCACTGGTATTTCTTATCATTCGGCCTGTGCGGCCCGGGCACTCTGCTCCTTTCGTACCTGCAGTCCGAATTCATTTTCATTGTATCTTTTCAGCACATATCAGGGACGGGGCTTGCCGCAGCCGGCGCAGAATTTGCCGGTATTTCCGGTCTCGCCGCATTCAGGGCAGGTCCAGGGGCCGTTGTCGGCCGGCCTGGGCGATCCGCAATTGGAACAGAATTTGCCCTTGTTTGCGCTGTGGCCGCAGCTGGGGCAGGTCCAGGCTTCCGGCTCGGCGGGCTTGGGGCTTCCGCAGTTGGAGCAGAATTTGCCCTTGTTGCCGGTCTGTCCGCAGCTGCAGGTCCATCCTGCCGCCGCGCCCTGTGCCTGCTGCTGGGCGGGCTGCTGAGCCTGCTGTGCCTGCGCCTGCTGGAAGAGCTCACCGACGTTGATGCCGCCTGCCTGCTGGGCCATACCCATGCCGGCAAAGCCCATCATGGCGCCGTTGGCGTTCTTTGCGGCGTCCTTCATGGCCTGGGCGTTGGCCTGGATAGTGATGCCCGCTGCCGTCTCTGCGTTGCTTCCTGCCGCGCGGCCCAGCTGCAGGTCCTTGATCGCCTGCTCGTCCTGCTCGGAGGCCTTGACGCTGCTGACGCCGCAGGTGACGATCTCAATGCCGTATACCTGGCCCCAGGTGGAGGAAAGCTCTGTATTGAGAGCCTCGGAGAGCTCCCTGGTGTGGCCGGGAAGGGAACTGTAGCGGATGCCCTGATCGGAGATCCTGGCGAAAGCAGGCTGCAGAGCGGTCAGAAGCTCGCTCTTAAGCTGGTCGTCGATCTTGTCGCGGGTGTAGTCCCTGTCCACATTTCCGCAGATATTTTTGTAAAACAGGATCGGATCCGTGAGCTTGTAGACATATTCGCCGAAGCAGCGGATGGAAATATCCAGGTCGAGGCCGATGTTCGCGTCCACAACGCGGAAGGGAACGGGGCTGGCCGTGCCGTATTTGTTTCCGACTATGTTTTTCGTATTGAAATAATAGACGCGCTGGTCGTGGGCTGTCACGCCGCCGTAGGCAAGGCGCGCCGCGAACTTTTTAAAGCTCTCCTTGATGCCCTTGCCGAGGCTGCCGGAGAAGACGCTGGCTTCCGTGGATGTGTCATAGGTGTAAGCACCGGGTTCAGCGCAGATGTCGACGATCGCGCCCTGGTCGACAATGATCATGCACTGCCCCTCGTTGACAACGATCGTGGAGCCGTTGGTGATGATGTTGTCATTTCCCCCTCTGTTCAGAAGGCCTGATTTTCCGTGGTGGTGCTCGCCCTTGCGGACCAGCACATCTGTAGGCATTTCAGAGCAGTAGAAATAATCCTTCCACTGATCTCCGAGTACTGAACTAAGAGAAGCGCCTGCTGCTAATATAAGTCCCATGATTTCCTCCTTTTATATTAAC
>DEPS01000114.1 GCA_002358875.1 Lachnospiraceae bacterium UBA3386
GCTGTTAATGTCGTTTACTATAATTTAAATTTGCAAAACATTTATGTCCTGTGTATAATTCACCCGTGCAAAACAGAATAGATTCTTTCCCGGGTTACACATACGGCACGCTTGATTTGTTAAACTAAGACTCCATGCCGCGGCGCACAGGCGCAAGGCATCCCGAGGCGTTTTCTCGAATGCGCAGCATTCGATGAAGGCAGAAAACGTCAATGGGCTCAATGAAGCGTGTGACGCGCAGGCGCGAAGGCACCCAAGGCGTTTTTGCATCGTCGATTCACAGAGATTGTATAAACTTGAAAGGAGTTTCTCATGGCATTTTTGGATGGGCAGGAAGTCAACAGGGACATTTTGGAACAGACCAACCCGGTATTCAACACTGCAAAAATGACTTTGTACCAACTGGCAGGGATGGGCGACAAAGATGCGGCCGCCATTTCCAACAAGCTGGGGCTGACCTTTGAAGAGACACAGAACAGCAAGAATACCACCGCATCCCCTGAACAGATCCTCGCCGGTACTATCACCATGGAAAACCGCTTCAGGACTGCCGGAGCCCTTGCAGGTCAGTCCGGCTGCCCGGTCCATGTGGACCTTCCCTGCGGTTACACCCCCCGTGCCATTCATTTTGCCAGAGCGGGAAAACGCTACATCGGCCTGGATCTCCCTGCGGTGATCGAGGAGATGGGGAAAGTGTATGATTCTCTTCTGACGGATGATGAGAAGAAGTTTGTGTCCTTCCGCGCCGTGGACGCAACCAACTTCGACACGCTGGACAGGGCGCTCGCCGACGTGGAAGGCCCCATCTGCATCACGACCGAGGGACTGCTCATGTATTTTCCACAGTCTGAAGTGGATGTGTTTCTTGACAACATCCGTCTTCTGCTGGAAAAGCACGGAGGATGCTGGATCACGCCTGATCCCGAAATAACACTGACCTATACCATGGCGCTGCGCGCGGTTTGCGGCGACAGGATCAAAGAGGTCCTGGGCAATGCCAAACAGCAGGCAGTGGATAAATCCGGTGTCCTGGTCGGGGGCAACAGGATGCTGATACCCGTTGCCGATTTCGAAAATGGAATGAAGTCAGCCATGAAGCTGCTGGCGATGCACGGCCTGAAAGCCGAGAGAATGATACTGGCTGATCATATGCCGGAACTGGCCTCACTCGCCCGGATCCCCGAACAGGCTGCCCAGTATAAAGCTGCCATGAAGAAGTGTGCTGACTGGAAGGTCACGCTCGCCGGTCCTGCCCAAAAGATGGACACATCCGCCGTCACCTCAAAGCAATTCGATGCATCCGCCGATCTTCAGGACGGAACAATGAATCTAAGGCTGACAGGCAGACTGGACACCATGACCGCTCCGGGTCTTTTGGCTTTCTATGAGAAGAACAGGGAAATGATTCAGGAAGCCGTAGTAGACTGTGCGGAGCTGGACTATATTTCCTCGGCCGGTCTGCGGGTACTGCTGATCCTTCATAAGGGATGTAAAGGCGGAATAAGGCTGCAGAACATCAATACTCTTGTCTTGGATATATTGGAACAGACCGGTTTTGATTCCATTTTTACTATTGATTGACGGCCGGTATTTCCAGCTGATCCTTCGATACACCCCGGCCTGCCGCCTTCGATATGTATCAAGCACCATCAATCAATACAAAATTGGAGGATAAACAATGAAAACCACTCTGAAAGACAACACACTGACTCTTTATCTGGAGGGCCGCATCGATTCCAACAACGCCGCTCAGGCAGAGCAGGAGGCCATGGCCGCTGTTGCCGGTGCTCCCGGCGCGGAGCTGGTCCTGGATGCCGAAAAACTAGAGTACATCTCCTCCGCCGGGCTGCGGGTGCTGATGAAGCTCCGGAAGAAGGCAAAAAAGGCCATTCCGGTGGAAAACGTCTCCCCGGAAGTATATGATATCTTCGATGTCACCGGCTTCACTGACCTGCTGGATGTCCATAAAGCTTTAAGAAAGATCAGCGTGGATGGCTGTGAAATGATCGGCCAGGGCGGCAACGGCTCCGTCTACCGCCTGGACCAGGATACCATCGTGAAGGTCTACAAGCCCTGGATGACCCTCCACGAAATCCAGAGGGAGAGGGACTTCGCCCGCACAGCCTTCATCAACGGCATCCCCTCCGTCATCGCCTACGACGTAGTAAAGTTCCCACTGACGAAGGAGAATGCCTGGGCGTGGTCTTTGAGATGCTCAGCTCCGGCACCCTGGGCGCCGCCGTCCGGGAGCACCCGGAAAAGATGGACGAGTATGTGGACAAGTATGTGGAACTTGCCAAAACCCTCCACACCACCCATGTCCCCGCGGACAGTTTCAGCAGCATCAAGGATGTCTGGCACCATCGTGCGGACAATATGAAACAGTGGCTGACTGAGGAAGAGGTCAAACTGCTCCACAGCATCATTGACGACATCCCCGACGTAGACACCGTCACCCACAACGACCTGCACCCCGGAAATATCATGATTCAGGAAGGAGAACTGGTGCTCATCGACATGCCCGAGGTCACCATGGGACCCCCTGTCTGCGATCTGGTCTCCATCTTCCGTGACATGATCTCCGCACCCGCCGGAGCAGAGGCAGCCACCATCGAAAAGAGTGTAGGCATGCCCGCCCAGCTCATTGTTTAAGACAATGTAAGGCTTCGTCCGGAATCGCCGCTTCCCTCTGACCAGCGGTTTTCTGACCAGCCATAATACCCAATATTGCGCAAAGCCCGATCCCGGCGGCGAAAGCCACATCACGGGGCCGGGCTTTTTTTGCGTTTTATCGGCATGTACGGCTCCAGGCTGTTGATATTGATCTGGAAAAAAATGACTTGAGCACAGGAATCTGGTAGAATGAAATAAATGCATCGAATAGGGGAAACGTTAAGATTATGCCCCTGCGAGCCGGATATTCCCGCACTCATCAAGATTAAAGGGAGTTCTTTCTGCTGTTTCATAAGCTTATAATATTTCTCCTGAAGGGAGGGCAAAATGATACCAATACCAAAGCTTTTCCAAAAAACAAAAACTGTTAAGGGAATACAGGCGTATATGAAGGACACCTTCAATGAAGTCCTTCACACGACGCTGAATCCTGACGGGCCCGGGGCCATCCGCATCCACCTGGTCCCGCCAAAGCAGGAAGAAGACGCCCTGAACCCCAGCATAGCGATCATTAACGGCACGGATATCGTGCCGGTGAACTTCGCCTGGGCTGTCATGCTGGCGGAAATGATCCGCGAGACAAACAAATATGACGGGCGGGCGCTCGGAGAAGAAGACATAGAGCAGATCCTCGACCTGTCGGCAAAAAATGTAAAAAGGATCATCCCCGTATTTTCGAAGAAGCGCATCATAAAAGACATCCAGACGATCTATCAGACATTCCATCAGATCGCCTTCCGGGAGAAAGTGACCACCGACGTCTTCTATATGAGCATAGGGGAGTACGCGGAATATATGACGGCCCCTCACCGCATGGACCTGATGGTCAGCGCCATGACCAGAGACGGGAACTGGCACTGCAACCAGAAATGCATCCACTGTTACGCGGCGGACCAGACGCTCTCCGATGAAGCAGAGCTCTCCACTAAAGACTGGAAAGCGATCCTTGATAAGTGCCGCGAAATCGGAATCCCCCAGGTGACCTTCACCGGCGGAGAGCCCACCATGCGCGATGACCTGTGCGATCTGATCAGCCACGCCCGCTGGTTTGTCTCCAGGCTCAATACAAACGGCATCCGCCTCACGAAGGACTACTGCCGAGAGCTCCGCAAGGCTGAACTCGACAGCGTGCAGGTCACCTTCTATTCCAGTGATCCCTCAGTGCACAATCAGCTGGTGGGAGCACAGCGTTACGATGACACCGTAAACGGCATCGATAACGCGCTGGCGGAAGGCCTCTCCGTGAGCATCAACACACCCCTCTGCACTCTGAACAGGGATTATAAAAAGACACTGGAATTCCTGCATGAAAAAGGTGTGATCTATGTCACCTGCTCCGGCCTGATCACGACCGGCCACGCGGCTCAGGAAGCCTCCGAGCGCCTGCAGCTGACCGGCCAGGAGCTGGAGGCCATCCTTCGGGAAGCAGTCGCCTACTGCGGCGAAAACGGCATGGAGATCGCCTTCACTTCCCCCGGCTGGATCAAACAGCGAGTATTCGATGAACTCAATATACCCTCTCCGTCCTGCGGCGCCTGCCTTTCCAATATGGCCGTCACACCGGGAGGAAACGTCGTCCCCTGCCAGAGCTGGCTGTCCGAAGACCCGCTGGGAAACATGCTCAGGGATGACTGGCCATTGATCTGGGACAGCCCTGCATGTGCCACGCACAGGGATTACGCCGCGGATATGACGGGCAAATGCCCACTCAGGAGGAACTGCAAATGAGGATATTATTAAAAATCAAAAAAAATCCGAATACCTCTGGAGACAGGCCCCTGGATGCCACTGGAGAAAGGCTCCTGAGTACCTCTGTAGGAAGGGCGCAGGGTAGTTCTACAGGAAGTTCCCCGGATAACTCTGTAGGGAAGAAACTCCATACTTCTACAGGAAAGAAACTCAATACCTCCGCAGGAAAGAGACTGCCCTCGATCCTCTCTCCTGTCCTCATCCCTGTTCTTACGCTCGTCCTGGCCCTCTCCCTGGCGCTGGCTCTCTTCCCTGCCGTCCCCGCCTGGGCAGCGGCGACAGACGAGATCAGGGACTTTACGATCACCGTGGACGTCAATGACGACGCCTCCCTCCAGATGACCTACCGGATCGACTGGACGGTGCTGGACGATTCCATCGGAAAACTGGAGTGGATCGACCTCGGCGTTCCAAACAGCTACCACAAAGACATCACTCCTCTGAGTGACACGATCGATCACATCAATGACAACGGAAGCTCCCTTGCCATCTACCTCGACCGCAGGTACGGAGAAAACGAGACCGTCAGCATATCCTTCTCGATGACCCAGGACCACATGTATCAGATTGATAAATGGAACGAGGGCGAGACAGCTTATACCTTTACACCCGCATGGTTCGACACCATGGCTGTCGACCGGCTCACCATCCGCTGGAACGCTGCAAACGCAGGCGCCTGGCAGCCGGACTGCCAGCAGGAAGACGGCTACCTCGTCTTCCAGACCTCCCTCGCAGAAGGGGAGCGGTACACTATGTCTGTCGTCTACCCCAACGACACCTTCGGTTTTGCAGCGGACCGCCAGGCAGGCAGCGGCGGGAACGGCAAAAATGACGGAGGCAGCAGTGAATACTCTGACTCTCAAGATGACTGGACTGTTGCCGACACCATCTACGTGATCATTGGATTAATCATGCTCCTTGCAATATTCTTAACCCCGATCATCCTCGTTATCAAATTTTTCCTGTGGATCCTGGAAGGCGTTGGATTCGGCTCTAACCAGGCAACGGAGAAAAAGATCACCCGCACGAAGATCGAGTATTATGAAAGCTGCCCCAGCTGCGGCGCCGGCCGCGTGGAAGGAAAGGACGCCTGCCCTTACTGCGGCCACAACATGATCAAAAGCAAGGAAGTTGTTGAGGAAAGCCAGATCGACAACCCCGAGAAATACACGAAGAAAGGCACCTACCGGTACGGAAACTCCGACAACACCTACATTCGCGTCAATGTGATAAACATCCCGGTCAGCCGTCCGAGACCAATCTCACATACCGGACGCTATGGCGGATCCGGCAGGTCCTCGCACCACTCCTCCTGCGCTTCCTCCTGCGCTTCCTCATGCGCCTGCGCTTCCTCCTGTGCATGCGCCTGCGCCTGCGCTTCCTCCGGCCGGGCAGGATGCTCGGTGAAGGATTTCTATTCTTCAGACAAACTTTCCCCTGATGAAAGGAAAAAGGAATCTAATTAATTGGTGTTAGTCAAGAAGTGTGTTGGTCTGGCTCCTATGGGTTAAATCGCGAGCAGGCCACATTTCTTAACGTCTGTAGTACTGTGCCAGTACTGGTAAGTGCTTGTGTTACAAAGGCTCGCTAACAGGTTTGAAGCCAGCTCGTTCGAACTTCTGAATGCAAGAGAAAACATTGCATTGTAG
>DEPS01000043.1:0-2916 GCA_002358875.1 Lachnospiraceae bacterium UBA3386
GCCGTTCCATTGTGGTTGGCGTCTCCGTCAACCCGGTACCATACGTAATAGGTGCCGGCATTGGTTCCCTGAGGGACGTTTGCGCTCCAGCCGGTCTGAGGGACGGTGGAAGCGTTTTTGCCCAGGGCGTATTTCATCGTCCCGCCGACGGCGGAGCCGCCCTTT
The DNA here is from genome assembly GCA_002358875.1 of Lachnospiraceae bacterium UBA3386. GTDB lineage: Bacteria > Bacillota > Clostridia > Lachnospirales > Lachnospiraceae > CAG-791. The sequence continues at coordinate 166 of DEPS01000043.1, forward strand.
ACCAGCTTCTGCGCGGATCCGTTGTAGACCAGGCTTCCCTTTTGGGGGCTGCCGCTCCCGGGATCCACGGAGGCGATTCTGACGGTGACACAGGCCGCGGTGCTGTCCTGATGGTTATCGTCGCCGACAGCCTTGTACCAGACGTAGTAGGTTCCTGCGTCGGTGGCTGCAGGGATGGATGTGGTATAAGGTTGTGTGGCTTCGGCCTCGGTGCCGAGGGCATACTGCATAGCGCCGCCGACCAGCGTTGAATTATCCACGGTTACAAGCGGTTTTTCCGTCCCATCATAAGCGCGGTTGTTCGCGGTGACTGTCGCCGCGACTGCGTTTGCTTTACTTACTTTCACATAACAGCTGGCATGTGTGCCCACCGCGCTGACAGAATCTGCATCAATTTTAAGCCCGGACCCACTGCTTGGCGAAACGCCCTTGATATATACCGTGAGCAGGTCGGTAGCTGTTTCCTGTGCCACTGGCATGGTACACGCTTCGTCAGAATAAAAAGCAATCTCACCGTCATCACCATTTGCTTTCCACTTCACCCTCTTGTCCGTGGCGTTGCCGGGGGCGATGGTTGCGGTCAGCTTTTGCGTGTCGCCAACAGCCACGGTGACTTCACCCGGGTCGAGCGCCACGCCGGTGACGGGAACGGAGATGGTATAATCCACGCTGGCGGTGACGCTCTGATTTTCGCCCTCGCTGGTCTTCACGCCTGTCAGGGTGATTTCCGCCATGTAATCCCCCGCGCCGGTGGGCGCGCCGGTGGTGATCTCGTCGCCCTTGGTGTAAGCGTCGCCCTCGCCCTTGGTGGCCTTGTAATACTTGATGGCCGTGTCCGCGACCGACAGGCCGGTGGCGGTGTTGAAATCAGCCATCCCGTCCAGGGTCGCCGTCGCATCGCCCGTGCCGCCGTAGGTGGTCAGCGTCGGCTTCACGATGGTCAGCGTCGGATTGCTCGTCAGGCCGCAGGTCGCCGCGCCGCAGGTCGCCGTGATGGTCGCGCCATCCGCGGAGTAGGTGAAGCTGTGGGCGTGTATATTGCCCTCTTCCACCAGCATATACTGGTTGCGGGTGATTCTCACCTCATTGCCGGTGCCCTGCTTGGCCTCCACACTGCTCTTGTTGTCGGCTGTGATTGTCTCAGTATGACTGAAAGCCACATGTGTCGCAGCGACGGTAAGAGGAGTATTTTCCTCAATGCCCGCACCGGAACCCTGGGCCGTAAGCGTGCCGCCATCGACGATGACACTACTGCCGGTGATACCGAAGCCCATAGAAGCACTGTTGATGGCCGTAACGGTGCCGCCGAGGATCGTGACCGTGCTGTCCCCCGGGTCGCCGATGCCGTGACCGTAAGCGCTCGTTCCAGTCACTGTACCGCCGTAGATGGTGACCGTGCTTTGCACGCCAGAGGCATTGCCGCCGATGCCCGCATTGCGGCCGCTGTCTCCGGTCACTGTGCCGCCGTAGATCGTAACCGTGCCGCCCGCACCGTTCGAGCCGCCGCCGATGCCTGCGCCTGATGTGGAACCAACCTTCGGATAGCTGTCTGTGCCTGTCACCGTGCCGCCGTAGATGGTAATATTGCCGCCTGCGCCGTTTGCGCCGCCGCCGATGCCTGCGCCGAAGCTGCTGCCGTTGTTTGCAGAGCGTCCTGATGCAGAGATCGTGCCGCCGTGGATGGCGATGCTGCCGCCTGCGCTGCCCGAGACGCCGCCGATGACTGCGTCGGAAACATTGGAGGTACCGGCGTCCAACTTACCCGTGCCCTCGCTCTGGGCGTAGATGTTCAGGGTGTTGCCGCTGGACACCTCGATGCCCTTGCTGGCGGTGAGCTTCGCACCGTCCACCAGAATCAGGTTGGCTGTGCCGGTGACGGTGATGCGGTTGGAGTTGGTCAGGTTATTCGCGCTGGGTGTGTTCACCACATACCACTTGCCGTTCTCAAAGGCGGTGGTGCTGGCGCCCACCACGGTGTAGTCCTTGCAGGCGTCGTCGCCGGTCTTTTCCACCAGCGCCTGCGCTGTCTCATCCCACGCCATGTAGGACACGGGGGCGAGGGCCAGCATGGCCTCCTCCGTGACGGACTCCTCCGCCTCGGCCTCAGGCAGTTCCTCCAGCTCGGTGGGCTCCTCGGCCTCGGTGGGTTTCTCCACTTCGGTCACTTCCTCGGCCTCGGTGGGTTCCTCGGCTTCGGTGACTTCCTCGGCTTCGGTGACTTCCTCGGCTTCGGTTACAACCTCCGCTTCGGTCACTTCCTCAGCCCCGGTGATTACCTCCGCCTCGGTGTCTTCCTCCGCTTCGGTTGCTTCTTCCTCTTCCTCCGCCTCGGTGACAACCTCGGCTTCGGTGGGCTCGTCCTCTGTCTCCACGGCCCATGCGCCGGTGCTGAACAGAGACAGCACCATGGCGAGGGTCAGGAGCAGGGCGAGCAGGCGTTTTTGCTTGCGTTTCATTTGCATCCTCCTTCTGAATAATGATTGATTTGGGGCGTGCGACATAAAAAACGCCTGAACGGGCCTTGCGCCGTGCGCAGACCCGTTCAGACGTGATTTAACGTGTTTATGTACTTTTGGGCGCAGTTATGCTGCTTGCTTGCTTGCTTGCTTGCTTGCTTGCTTGCTTGCTTGCTTTATTGTGCAGGCTCCGTACATGGCTGTCAAGCCCCTTTCTGTAAAAAATCTGAGAACCGCAGTCCTCATCTCATGTATCGGCATGTCAGCACGGGAACTTAACACCTGCAAACAGGCA
>DEPS01000043.1:3017-4288 GCA_002358875.1 Lachnospiraceae bacterium UBA3386
GAGAACCCCTGCCTCGCCTGAGCAGAGTGTAGCACAGACGGGGTATGGGCGCAAGAGCGGATTTGTGTCCACAGTGGGTGCGTCTTCATTCTACACAGCTTTCTCGGCTTTTCAAGAGGGTGTTCCAGATTGTCACACTCCCCACAAACGCAAAAAAGCGGACAGCCTTTCCACGATCACACGCAGAACAGCTGCCCGCCACTTCACCTTCACACCTCAGCCTCTACTCTCACCCCCGCCTTGAAAACCACCTCGTAGCCGTCGTCCTTCACGACCACCCTGTCCAGGTAGCGGATGACCAGATCGTTGTTGAACCTCTCCATCCGCCCGTTCTCGTCCAGTACGCCCTCCGGCACTGTGTACCTCGTGCGGCTGAAGAAGTCGTCGTAGTCCAGGCAGGAACCGTCAGCTTCTTTCTCTTGCACACCTCCGCCTCCGTCCGCAGAAGCCCCTGTGATCACAGCGTCATTCTTTACTCCATCCGTGGAGGGATGTGTCTGCATCCACTCCGGCAGGCTGTCCTTCACCATCTCGTCCACCAGCTCCAGCAAAAGCCTGATCTGCACCTCCGTGTTGGCGTGCTCCGCCCGCTCAGCGTAGAGTGCGTCCTTCCGGCGCCTCAACTCCACGATGCGGGTTCTGAGGAACTCCACCTCGTTCATGTCGCCCGTGACCGCCCTCTCGCTGCCAACCTCGTCAACTACCGTGGTGTTGATGGCTTCCTCGTCCTCCGGCACGGCCGCCGCCAGCACCTCCAACCTTTCCTCCAGCCTGTCCTGCTGTTCGTCGATGGTTTTGAGCAGTGCGTCGATCCTGCCGATCTCGCCCGTGATCATTCTCTCCTGCGCCACCACCATCTCCTCCCGCCGCCTCGGTAATTCGTTAAACGCCATGACCACAGCCCTCTGTACCTCGGTCTCCCTGACGATCCGGCAGTCACAGCGGGATTCCACATTCTCATGAAAGTCCGTCTTTTTCACCAACGCCCTCTGCCTGCACCGCCAGTCCGTTAAATCCTCCTGGCTTTTCACATACCGCTTCAGCGTCCTGCCGCACTTCCCGCAGATGAGCCTGCCGTTCAGCGCCAGCCGGTTACCGAACCGGAGCTTCGAAGGGTCCTTCGCCAGCCCGCTCCTTCTTTTCTTCTCGCCCTGCACCTGGTAGAACACCGCCTTCGGCACGATGGGGTCGTGATCGTCTTCCACAAAATACTGCGGCTTCTCCCCGCTGTTCTTCACGCACTTGTGGGTCAGGTAGTCCTCCACATACCA
>DEPS01000043.1:4356-17161 GCA_002358875.1 Lachnospiraceae bacterium UBA3386
TCCCCGCCGGAAGGGGTGCAGATGCCGTCCTCCATCAGCCCGTCCGCGATCATCTTCGGGCTGAAGCCCTCCAGATAACTTCTGTAGATGCGGCGGACGATCTCCGCCTCTGCAGGAACGATCTCGTAGGCTCCCGGTTTATCGCCCTTCTTATAGCCGAGGAAGGAAGAGAAGTTTACGCGCCCTCTGCCTTCCTGGAAGCCGAAGTTGATCCCCATGCGGACGTTCTGGGAGATGCTTGCACTCTCCTGTTGCGCGATGGACGCGAGGATCGTGACCATCAGCTCCCCGGAGGCTTCCAACGTGTTCACGCTCTCCTTCTCGAAGATCAGCCGGATTCCAAGGCCGGTCAGTTCTCTTACCATTTCCAGGCACTCCGAGGTGTTGCGGGCAAAGCGGGAAATGGACTTTGTGATGATCACATCCACGGCTCCGGCTTCGCAGTCATGAAGCAGCTTCTGAAGCTCCGGTCTGGTATCCGCCTTCGTGCCGCTGACGCCGGATTCTTCATAGAGGCCTGCAAGCTCCCAGTCGGGGTTGGAGGCGATGAAGGATTTGTAATGCTCCCTCTGGTTTTCGATGGAAGTCTCCTGCGAATCGAGGTCGGTGGAGACACGGGCGTAGGCTGCAGCTTTGAGCTTTTTCTGTTTTGTGGGTGCGGATGAGATGGTCTCCACCTTCTGCGGCTGCCTGGCGTCCTTCTTCTTGTGCTCTCTCACAGGCTTGGATGCCGCTTCCCATGTAGGCCGCGCCAGTTCCTCCAGCATGCGGCTTCTGCCGATTTGGACTTTTTTCATAAGCCCCTCCTTTCCCTCAGTCTCTCCCGAAACCGCGCCTCGTTCTCAGGCGTCCTGAATGCCTTGCTCCCGGAAAGGGGAGCCAGCAGGATGCGTCTCGCCTCCCTGTAGTCCTCTCCCTCCATGCCAAGATGCAGAAGCCATATCCGGAAGATGTAACGCTCGTTCCTGTCGTCCACCTCCCTCGCCAGCACCCGCCCCTGGCTGATCGCCAGCGTGTTCATCAGGGATGCACTGGCCGACCACACAATGAGGCGTGATGCGGTCGATGCTGTGTGTCCTTAAGCCCGAGTGGTTCGGGCTCAGCTTCTTATAGGCTACCAGTCCGCTATTCGTATATCCCATAAATTTCTCCCTTCTCCCGCACAGAAACGGGAAATGCGCATAAAAAAAGCACCCTGGATTTTCTCCAGGATGCTTCTTGTGTGTTGTATTCGGTTGTTACAGGTCTTCCATCTTCCGGTCAGACATCTGCCTGGATTGATCTCTTCCTACATAGATCACGGCGTTGACCTTGACCGCCAGCTCCCTTGCGATATACAGGATGATGCTTCTGATATCTTCCTGAGCTTCCGGGAGAATGATAAGCCTGTACTGTTCAGACATAGGACTGGAGTACCTCCTGCCTCAAGGAAGCAAAGAAGTCATCCGCAGGAATGCCCTCTCCCGTCTTAGCCTGGGAAAGACCGCGCGCCATCTTTGCGTCAAATTCCTCCCTGGTCATTTCATCCAGGGAAAGAGGTCTGCTTGCAGGAATCGATGGACGGAAAGGAAGCCCTCTCCAAAGAATAATCTGACGGTAAAACATGTTGATGCCATTGGATGCGGAAATACCAAGCTGTGCAAGAATCGCTTCAGCTTCTGCCTTAATCTCCGGCTCAACTCGCGCCGTCACATTAGAACTCTTGATTGCCATCTCAAACACCACCCTTCATGCCACCCATTATAGCACTTTGTATGTCGGGCTGCAAGACAGATCTCGTTTGAGCAGCCGATCACTCTTGTCTCTTCCTCAGCATGACGATCAGCTGAAGAAGCCCTACGATGAGGATCAGGAAGGAGAAATCTACTCATCATTCTTCTCTACATGTGAATCCGTTCCAGCTCCCTTTCTGCCAGCGCAGCAAAGAATCCTGCTGCCGGCAGCAAGGCGGATTGATCCGCAGTAAACATGGGATGGTGATTGTCGTAACCACCGCCGGTCCCTATCCGGAACAGTGCGCCTGGTGCGAGTTTCAAATACCTGCTGAAATCTTCGGCAATCATTGACGGAGGATTGCATTCAACATTAAGTCCCAATTTTCCGGCAACGGCCGCCGCCCGCTCACAGACTCCGCTGTCATTGATTACAGGAGCAGGCCCCTGTTCATATTCAAATACCGCCTCGCAATCATAGGCGTTGGCTGTATCCGCCGCCATCCGTTCCAGACGCTTATGGATACCGTCACGGACAGTCTCATCCATGGCACGGACCGTTCCTTCAAGGACGGCTGATTCGGGGATCACGTTCCAGGTGTTTCCCGCCTCAACCCTGGTGATGGAAACAACAGCACCGTCAAACGGGTTGATCCGCCGGCTGACCACGGTCTGAAAAGCGGAAATGACCGCACCTAATGCAGGGATGGGATCGATGCCCACATCCGGGTTGGCAGCATGGCAGCCTTTCCCCCTGATGCGGACGGAAAACCTGTCCGCGGAAGCCATGACAGAGCCCGGCCTTATACCAATCGTACCGGCCGGGAACCACGGATAAGTGTGCCCGGTGAGGAACAGCCGGACATCGTCCAGCAGGCCGGTGTTCACCACCAGATCCGCACCTCGATTGATCTCCTCGGCTGGCTGGAAGATCACTTTCACCGTACCGGGCAGGGATGCTTCCCGTTCCTTCAGCATCAGCGCGGCTCCCAGCATACAGGCCGTGTGGAAGTCATGGCCGCAGGCATGCATGACTCCCGGTGCTTCCGACGCATAAGGCAGGGCTGTCTGTTCTTCAATCGGAAGGGCATCTATATCTGCCCTTAATGCAATGACAGGGTCTTTGCCGGTTCCGATCACGGCAATCAGTCCGGTTTCGAGTTTTGTGTCCAGCAGCCGGACTCCGTGCCCGAGAAGGATCTTTCGTAAATATTCTGTTGTCTGATGTTCTTTCATGGCCAGTTCAGGATGGCGGTGCAGCCATTGAAAGACTTCAACAAGTTTCTTTTCCATCTATTGCTTTTCTGTTCCTTTCAGTGCTGTTTGGCTTCCCGCATACCCCGATCTCCACAAAGACCGGGTAAATGTAACTTGCTCCAAACACCCCGAGCTTCTTCGGGCCAGTCACCAGGCCGCCCAGTTCCAGTGCCTTCTTATACGCCAGCACCACGGTTCCCCGTGTGATGGTCTTGCCGCCGCGCCGGTCGATGATCATCTCGCCCAGCTTCTCTCCGGCGGCATTGGTTTTGATCTTATATGTGAAGGGCAGACCCCTGGAAGTATGGAATTCCACACCCTCATTCTCTATCATCTTCGCCCAGATGTATTCGTCATCCGGGTCTTCTATTGTGTGATACTGCGGCATACCGATTCACCCGCCACCTACTTCTTCTCCGCATGAGCGCCCATCCAGATATCCCAGATGTTCTGTAGCCCTTCGTCACTCACATAGACAAGCGCGTAATACGGCTTTGCATCCGGATAAACCACTGTTGCCCTGCAGAGAACGCAGTACACACCGTCCTTTTCACCGAGAAACCCAACCGGCTCATATCCGACTCCGGTCAGGCCATCCATCGCCTTCTCAAAAACCGCTGTGACCTCCTCCGTCATTTCTGTCGTTTCCGGGAGGTTCCAGTCGGCATCCGGTGTGGCCGTTTCGGTCTGTGCTTGCTCCTGTGTCTGCTCCTGTACCTCTGTTTTTTCATCCGCTCCGGCACACGCCGCCATTAAAAAGATCAACATGACGGAAAGAACCACCGCTGCAATTTTCTTCATTTTGCCTCCTGTACATACTCGAACTTCCTGTTCCGGTTTTATACTTGTCCCTGTCATCAGGCAGCTTCATCCATTTCCTCCTGAACATATCGGTAAATATACTCCTCTGCCAGCTCATCGATTCGGCCCGTCTTTTTTTCTTCTTCCAGGAATTCATTCACATAATCCAGAAGTTCGTCCGATCCTTTCGGCATCAGCACACCAAGCTGACCATGTGTGAACGGCTCGTAAATCAGAGGTGCGGCAAGCCTCTCATCCAGCCCCACATAGTAACCTGCTTCCATGATCTCCGTGATCATGACATCTGCTTCCCCGGAAGCAATAAGCCCCGGAATCTCCTGATTGACATCATGTATGATCAGCGTGGCATCAGGAAGGTTCTCACGGGCAAACTTCTCATTTAACCCGCCGGGGTTCTCCATCACACGGACTTCCGGATGATTGATGGCTTCCAGTGATGTATATTTTTCTGCGTCCTCTGCCCGACACAGAACAGTCTTTCCATTCTCCAGATAGCCCTCAGACATCAGGGCCTGCTCTTTTCTTGCATCCGTGATCGTGATACCGCAGATCGCCAGATCAAATTTCCCGGCCAGAGTGTCTTCCATCAGGGTCGGCCAGGAAGTTTTCACATATTCTATCTTTACGCCTAACGACGCGGCAAGGTCCTCCGCCAGCGCAGCGTCAAACCCAACATAGGTGTTCGTCTCGGGATCCAGATAGGACATCGGCTGATAATCTCCTGCAGTCCCGACCTTCAGCACGCCGCTTCTACGGATGGCATCCAGCACATTATTTTCCTCGTCCTCTGCCTGTGCGCTGCCCAGGAATCCGATCAGCCTGTCCTGGAAATCACGATAATACGGTTTTTCAATAAAGGCGACATGGGACGCTCCTTCGATCACTTCCAACGCCGAACCATCCGGCAGGTCGTCCAGAACTGCGTTCACGCGGTCAAAATTCAGATAGGGATCCTTATCCCCACATATAACAAGCGTGGGAATAGTGATCTTTTTCAGATCAATCAGAGACTGTGTTTTGTCCACACAAATATCCCGTCTGCCGCCGTTGGGGCTCGACTCTTTGTCATAATGCCAGGAGCTTGAACAAAGCATTTCTATGACAACAGGATCCGCTATCGAATAATCGAACGTCCCGTCTTCATTCTTCTGGAAATCATCCGCCGCATGCTCCCATGTATTATGATGGAACGGTTCTGTTACATCGACTTCTCCGAGACCGCTTAAGATCGGCGCATAAAGAACAAGTCTATCTATATGCTCTGGATGATTCGACACAAATCGGCTGGTCGTCACGGTTCCCCAGCTCCATCCCAGCAGATCGATCTTATTCTGCCCTGATACTTCGCAGATCTTATCCACAGCGGCATGAATGTCCTCCGCTGCATAATCCGAATTCGGAAGGAAACCATCCTCTACTTCCTCTGACTGGCCGAATCCCGCGATGTCCAGCCGCCACACGGCATAGCCTTCCCGCGCGAGAAACCGTACCAGGCTGTAATCCTCATAGTCGATATCGAACTCGTGGGAGGAATACGTAACGCCATGGATCAGGAGAATGTTCTTTTCCCGCTCTCCCCCTGAGACTTCCAGGCAGTCAAGATGCAGATCGATGCCGTTTCTTTCCAGAGGATATTCTGTATAGCTGTATGTAACAGACTGATCTGCCGCGCTGCTTTGTTTTTGTAGTTCCTCCCCGGAAGCACACGCCGCCATTGACAGGATCAATATGACGACAAGAACCCCCGCTGCTATTTTTTTCATATCCGATCCTCAGCTTCCTTTATGATTCCTTCCACATCAGCGCCAACGATATCCAGTCCCACGGCCTTGATCAGCTCCACATCCTTAATCCCGTAGTACCCTTCTGCAAGCGCCTTCATATATCCGAAGCCGAACTCGTCCGGTACGTAATTTCCGCCGGCGGTTGTTATATAATACAGCTTCTTCGCTTTGCAGAGAGGGATGGGAATTCCGGCATCGGAATAGCGGAACGTTATCCCGACCACATTGATCTGCTCAAGATACTGTTTCAGGGAAGCGGGGAAGGACAGGTCATAATAGGGAGCCGCCACCACGATTTCATCCGCTGCCGCAAACTGTCGGGCAGAATCGAACAGGGGAGCATCAAAATCCCCAGACACAATCAGCTCATCACGATGGATCAGGAAGTCCTGGTCAACCTTAGGGAAGCTGATGGTATCGAGTCTTACCTCTTCCACAGCGCCATTCAGCTTCTCAAGAAGCCTGTCCGCCAGTCTTTTTGTCCTGGAATCTTTGCGGACACAGGCGTTAACATATAAGATCATCCGTCTGCCTCCTCGTTTTTCGTGGCAGCTCTTGCTCATTACATCAGAATCCATTTGCCATCCGTATCGCTGCCTTCTCGCCTGAGAATCTCAGCATCCTGAAATTCTTTCAGATAACGCTGAACAGTTCTGTCATTGATTTCTGCCGTTCCAGCGATTTGTGCTATCGTCACAGAATTGTCTCTCGCAATCGCAGAAAGAATCTTCTTTGCTGTTTCACACTTTTTCTTTGAATAAGAATTCAGAAGTTTATTCGCTGCATCAGAAAATCTCTCTACGACATTCTCTACGACATTCTCTACGACATTTTCATAATCATAGAAGCCTTCCCGCACAAACAGCCGGGTAATGAAATAGTCGTGCGCCTCATCTGTCTCAAACTCAGGAAGCGGAGAGCCATTCTTTTTCAGCGCCCTAAGAATCTTGTCAAATCCAGTATTTCGGCCTTCTGTAAGATGCAGTTCCTTCAAAAAGTCACCAATGCGACGATTTCTGTATCTGCGGCTCTTGACCTTATAGTTACGAAGTCCCTCAAGCGTTACTGACCGATCCGGTCCCGGATGGCTGATGATCTCAATCATATCCTTCTCCACACGAACTTCAATCGGTTCCCGCTCATCATACGCCTTGTGGTAAACGGCATTCGACAAACCTTCCTCTATCGCCTCATATGGCCAGTTGAAGAAACGTTCCGCTTCCGCCTGTCCGGGGATCTTCACCACCTGTTCTGTGATGACCACGTTATTGATATAGCGAAGGGCGGCACGCAGCTGTTCATGCAGAGGCCCAGTAAAGGTCTGCTCGATAATCGTATCCCCGCCTTCTCCATCAGGAAACTGCACGACATCTATCTGCGCACACGGAAAGAACTTCTTCGGCTCCGGATTAAAGAACATCAACGCTACGTTCTTCGGTTTAACATACTCCGGCAGCTCGCTGATCAAGTTCATATTTTCACACAGAGTCTCAAAACTCATCTCATCAGCTGTCTCATAAAGGCTGCTTCCTATTTCCTTCAGGTACGCTTTTATCAATGTGTAGTTAAGATCGGACAATTCCGCCTTATGATTGATACGGTCGTCGAACGGCGTTCTGTTCGCCAGAGAAAACAGATCGTTCAATTCCTCCGTGGAAGGTGCTATCGTACTGGCCATCTTCCGAATCCAGTAGGTATCCTCTTTCGAGTGCTTTGCTTTTCCCCTTTCGTATGTGAATGTGGTCGGACTACGGTAAGGCCGGACGGCACCGCCCGGACACCAAATTACAATCAGCTTCGTCTTCTCATCGTAGTCCACTGGTGCTACGATGGGCAGGTAATCCGGTGTGATCAATTTGCATTTGTTCAGCAGGTCTTTCAGGATATCGTCGATTTCTGATAGTTTGATGAGAAGGCAAACGGAACTTTCATGGCCTTTGCATACTTCCGCGCCTGCCCCATGCCGCCCAGAACGGTGTGATTATTGTTCTTCGCCTCTACAACCGCTAACGGGAACCATGATCCGGAGTCATTGTGGAACAGCAGGTAATCTGCCTCGCCTTTTTTATCACGGCGGGTTTTCTTCCCATCAATGATAATCCGGCCAAGCGTCACAGGAAATTCCATGCGGATGCTCGTCCTATTCCATGTTGCTTCAATAGCAGGTGTTATGTAGTGAAACTTTATTTCTTCTTCGGTCATGTCCTTTTTATCAACCATGACGAATACCTGCCTTTCTGGATTAGTCCCCTGTTTTTACCAGCTTTGCGCTGCCATCTTTGATGCTCTGCAGGGCTTCCTGTTTTGCCTCATAATCCTCAATGAAATCGGACAGAGCCTTCTCCACAACATAGGACTTTGTGTGCCCGGCCTCTGCGCAGATTTCATCGATGCGGTTATATACATCTGTTGCTACTCGAACGTTAATATACTGCCATCTAGGTAAATCATAATGGTGCGAACAGCTTTACTCTCATTTCCGACATTATTATCCCCGTCTGCTGCAAACGCTACAGATAAAGATGCGGGTCCAAGTATTGACATCATCAATGTCAGCACAATGCAAAGACCTATTAAGCTCCGTTTTTTTGTTATTCTTCCGTTATACATATGAACTCTTTTCATTGACAACATTGGGTGATTATTGCTCAGTCTATGCTTCCGCCAGAGTGCTCAGGCCACAGAGCTCTGCTGTCTTCTTCTTGCAGCGCAGCAGCACAACGAGCTCATAGACCAGCAGGCACACATAGCCGATCAGCGCTATGATTACGCCTTTCTCCTCGCCTCTCATCAGGCTGGGATTGAAAGCCGTGGAGACGTCATACAGCGTGTGGATAACCAGGGGAACGAGAAGTGCCAGCACATAGTTGAGGATCGCTGAGCCCTTGCCGGTCAGCTTACTGAGCCTGGCCCTACCCAAAAACTCCGCCATGACAATATTGAAGGTCATGTGCGCCGGCACCGAGATCAATCTTCCAATGGTGGAAACGATGTTTGCATCGTCCGCAGAACCGTAAGTAAACTCCTCGATCAGGGCAAAGCCAATGCCTACGCACGCGCCGATCAGGATGTATTCATAGACATTCTTGACCTTTTTGCGGAAAATGAGCAGGATCACAACGATTATGACAAACTTGGCGATCTCCTCCAGACCGCCGGCGAGGATCAAGTCGCGTCCGAGAGCCTGGATAAAATTCATTTCGCTCAGCTTCAGCGAATTAGGGTTATTTGCCAGAGCCTTCATAAAGCCTATGGAGAAAGGCACCGTCAGCGGATAGGAAAGCATGCCGATCGCGATTGGGAGCAGGGCCTGCAGCCAGCCAACGGGCTGGGGGATCTCCCTCTTGACCATCCTCCAATACAGGAATCCGAGAATAATAATTGTTCCAATCGATGCCAGATAAGTCATTTTTCTTCTCCTTCCGATGTTATATGCTTCGGCTCGTATTCCGCCGCGCTTACGCTCCACTTGTCATTCCAGATTGTATGTATCTCTGCTCTTTTTGCAGGTCGGAGAAGATAAAGCCCCCAAATGCCGGCTATTACGTCAACCAATACTGCAAGTATCAATGCCTTCGTAGCCATTTCGTTGGCCATGATTCCGTTTTCCAATGTAGGATCCGTTGTAAAGCACATGTAGTCATAAATGCCGTGCATGAAGATAGGGATCAGTAAGTTTCCGGTTCTGAGATATACGGCTATAAATAATATTCCTGCGAAGGTCGTAGCGAAGCCCTGAGCAATTCCCATCTGTACGCTCGCACCGTTCACGATGTTTCCGATGTGCATAAGGCCGAACACAAGAGCTGATATGAGCACTATAATGCCCACTCTTTTTTCACTCTTGAAATATCTCATTCCGATAGGTACAGTAACTCCTCTGAATATCGTCTCTTCGTAAAAACCTGCGGCAATTGCCATGGCAAGAGCTAATACGGTAGGTTTGAAATAAAAGCCGCTAGTTGCAAGGCCCACGAAATACGATCCGAAGAATTTAAATGCAAAAGCCAGCCATACGAAGGCGAGTCCTGTCGCAAGATGGCTTGTCTTGAACACACCTTTGAACTCAGGAGCAAACCACCTTGTGTAGGCTATCATAAAGAGTACAGCAACTACGCTGGACGCCAGATTACCTGCTACTTCTGAAAGACCGATCAGCCCCGGTATGGATATAATTAATAAAGCGAGAGCTGCTGCCAGAAACATTGCGACAAGCGGCGCTTTCTCGCACAAAACATGCTTTCTTGATTTATCTTTCATCTTGACTTTCACCTCTGTATATATCGATTTCAGATCACTTCCACCCTTTGACAGGTCTTATTACCTGACCGCATGTACACTCAAACGCGTTGTTCATGTATACATCATAAGCTGTAGCTTCTTCGAGGGTTACTTCCACAAAGTCTGAGGGCAGCGATCTAGGCGTATTCGTAGCGCTTCCTATTACCTTGTATTGCGCCGCCGCATACGCCGTCAAACTCATGCCGGGAAACATCCCGATAACCAGTGTTAGGCTAAGCAATAGCCCTAATAATCTTTTCAACTTCTTCATAAACAGCAACCTCCAAATATTCGTAGATGGACTATCGCACGGTCGGAGCGACAGTCTTCCTAAATTTCTTATTTGCGGCTGTTATGGCCGCCGCAGAACAATAGTTAACAACACAAAAAACCGCCGAACCTGACAGGGGTACATACACTTACCCTGTCAGAATCCGACGGTTATCCATCACGAATACGGTATTCAGTTTCAGATGCCTCGTAAGACGCAAAAAGGGCGCAGTTAGCCCATGCTCTGCTCTGCTCTGCTGTAAGGAGCGTAGTTCTATTCCCCATGGCTGTCAAGTCCCTTTCCGTGTGAATGAAAAACAACGAAAATACTAAATCGTCACCACACACTTCTCACCATATCCGGCCAGCAAGCCGTCGTGCGTGATCAGCGTCATTTCCTCTGTTTTCGCCTGTGCAATCAAAACCCTATCAAAGGGATCATTGTGCGGAGGTACTCCATTTTCCCTTTTCAAGCCACTTACCGCAAGCACATGTCTATTTTCTATAGCCAGCGGCGTAAAGCCCGCATTGATGCATTCGTTTGCAAACGTATTTCCATCCACTGGCATCGCGGTGGGGTTCTTGCTGTGTTTAATTACAATTTCCCACACTGAGGCGCTGCTGAAGAAAATATCATTCTCCGGGTCATTGATCCATGAAAGTACACGCTGGGGCAGCTTCTCTTCCATGCACATAGACCAAAACAGAATATGCGTATCCAGCAAAATTTTCATAGACCCTCACCCATAAACATTGCAGCAATCTCATCATTTAAATCGTCAAAATGCTCGTCAAAATCGGGCGGAAGGGAAAAATCAGATTTCCCCGTCCGCTTAAACCCGGCTTCATGGGCATTCGGTATAACGGAGGATTCGGAAATACCGCTCAGCATTTTTAACAAATCCACTACAACTTGCTGGCTTCTTACCGGCAATTTCTCCATCATCGTCGTTGCCTGCTGCACCAATGTCATAAAATCACCTCCGATTCGCTAACCGCTTCCCTCCGAACCTGACAGGGTATAGTAACCCCGTCAGAATCCGACGGTTATCCATCACGAATGTAGTATTCAGTTTCAAACGCCTCGCAGGACGCAAAAAGGGCGCAGTTATCCTCTACGATGCGATGCGATGCGATGCGAAATCATAAACTGCTTCAGGCATATATGTAAGCCCTCCTCCCATCTATTTCATCAAGTTTTTCTTCAATTCTTCAATCTGCCGCAGTAGTTCCTGTTCCTACATTTCGTACTCTTCTCTCTGCCTGTTAAGTTCTTGAACTTTCTCAATCGGAACTTTTAATCCTTCAGCAATCTCATCCAGCGAAAACGTACCATCCTCGATCATATTCCAGATAATCCGGTTCGTTGTGCGTTCACGAGTCTCTCTGACTGTTTCAATCAACATATCTTCGATGACCTTACAATGGTTGCCATGCAAGCCAAGTCTGATTTCCTCTTCAAGGGTCATAGCGTTTTCTTCCCAACAAGTCTTGCATACATATCCCATTGAGCCACAGGAATCTTAAGTGCCTCCATAGCCTTCTCCATAGTAACACCAAAAGAATCCATAATGTCTTTAATATGATTTACTGTCGTACGTTCTTCGGCCTTCCTGGCTCCATCCCGTTCTGCCTCATTCCTCATATCTTCCATAACCTTACACATGGCCGCCACTCCTTTCTCGTCTTCCTTGAAATAACGGACCTTATCGGCCAACTCCTTATAGTGCATATCGTCCGGATCTGTACAGAAGAAGTCGTGCATCAGCTTTCCCAGCTCCGTGGATGCGTCCTTGTCCGCACCGTTCACATAAATGATATGCTCACCGTCATCGAATGCTTTACCCGTGTTCGTAATCTGCCTGTCAATCGTGTACAACGGCAGCCCATCACCGATCACATCATTCTCTGAGATGAAGATCACAAAGGTTTCCGGCAGGTCGCTGAAATCATCACCCGGTTGAAGCAGATGCGCATCCAGGATACTGGAATGGTATCTCGCACGCTTCCTGTCCGCTCCCTTATCCGCCCTCTGCACTTCGACGTTGTATTCCTTGCCGGTTTCATCGTCGGCGTCGATGTCCAGGCAGATGTCCCTTCCGAGGAGATTCTTCATCCGCCTCTGCGTTTTCACGCTCTTTACGCGGATGTCCGGCTTGTTCAGGATGATCCTGAGCAGAAGCTCTGCGCCATCGGTGTAGCCGTCAAAACAAGCGTTCATGAAGTCATCGTCGATCAGACGCAGACCTCTGAGCCGCTGGAGGTCTTCCTGATGCTGCTTTTCCTTCTCAGCTTCTGTCAGGGATACGCTCACAGAGAAGGCTGCTTTTCCCGCTCGTATCTCATCGAGCTTTGCCTGAATCTCTTCCAGCTGTTGTAGTAATTCTTGCTCCGTCATCGGCAATCTATCCTCCATCGGCAAACTGCCGCATCCTTCCATGTATATCGGCACACCGCCCCGGATTCTTAACCCCTCCGGAACGATACATTTAGATAAATACAGTATATCCGAGTTCTAGTCCATTTTCAATAAAATAACGTGTGATCCTGTACGAGAAATAGGCGAGAACCACTGCCTCGCCTGATGGTAGTGTAGCATAAGTGGTGGTATGAGCGCAAGAGCGGAATTGCTCTCGTAATTAAGAATCCTGACAGCTAGTTACAGTTCAGACCCGCCTG
>DEPS01000007.1:0-142 GCA_002358875.1 Lachnospiraceae bacterium UBA3386
CCCAGCGTCAGGCAACCAAGGATGCCGGCAAGATCGCAGGCCTCGAAGTCAAGCGTATCATCAACGAGCCCACTGCGGCAGCGCTGGCTTACGGCCTTGACAACGAAAAAGAGCAGAAAATCATGGTCTATGACCTGGGCGG
>DEPS01000007.1:195-1022 GCA_002358875.1 Lachnospiraceae bacterium UBA3386
ATCGGCGACGGCGTCATCGAGGTTCTTTCCACCAACGGCGACACGCATCTGGGCGGCGACGACTTCGACCAGAAGATCATCGACTGGATGGTCCGCGAGTTCAAGGCCAGGGAGGGCGTCAACCTCTCCGGCGATAAGATGGCCATGCAGCGTCTGAAAGAGGCGGCTGAGAAGGCCAAGAAGGAGCTCTCCAGCTCCGCGACGACCAACATCAACCTGCCCTTCATCACGGCGACGGCGGAAGGCCCCAAGCACTTCGACATGGATCTGACCCGCGCGAAATTCGAGGAGCTGATCAGCGACCTGGTCGAGAGGACCGCCATCCCCGTTCAGAACGCCATGCGTGACGCAGGCCTGACGAATTCCGATATCGGCAAGGTCCTTCTGGTGGGCGGCTCCACACGTGTTCCCTGCGTACAGGAGAAGGTCAAACAGCTGACCGGCCAGGAGCCCTCCAAGACCCTTAACCCCGATGAGTGTGTGGCGCTCGGCGCCTCCATCCAGGGCGGCAAGCTCTCCGGCGACGCGGATGCCGGCACGGACATCCTGCTTCTGGACGTCACCCCTCTGACCCTGTCCATCGAGACCATGGGCGGAATCGCGACTCCTCTGATCGAGCGCAATACCACCATCCCGACCAGGAAGAGCCAGGTGTTCTCCACGGCGGCCGACAACCAGCCCGCTGTTGACATCAACGTCCTTCAGGGCGAGCGCAAATTTGCCCGCGACAACAAGTCCCTGGGCCAGTTCCGCCTGGACGGCATCCCGCCTGCAATGCGCGGCGTGCCGCAGATCGAGGTCACTTTCGACATCGACGCCAACGGCAT
>DEPS01000007.1:1091-19881 GCA_002358875.1 Lachnospiraceae bacterium UBA3386
GAGCAGCACATCACCATCACTGCGGGCTCCAACATGTCCGATGAAGAGATCGACAGGGCTGTCAAGGAGGCCGCTCAGTATGAGGCGGAGGACCGCAAGCGCAAAGAGGCCGTCGAGGCCAGGAACGAAGCGGACTCCATCGTCTTCCAGACCGAGAAGGCCATGAAGGAAGCCGGCGACAAGATCGACGGCGCCGTCAAGGGCACAGTCGAGGCTGACATTGCGGATCTCAAGGCTGTCCTTGAGCGCACAAAGGATCAGTCCGACATTTCCGATTCCGATATCGACGCCCTTAAGAGCGGCAAGGAAAAACTGATGAATGACGCCCAGCAGCTGTTCGCCCAGATGTATCAGGGCGCGCAGGGCGCGGCAGGCCCCGACATGGGCGGCGCAGCCGGCGGCAATTATCAGGAGACACAGTCCGGCTCCGATGATGATGTGGTCGACGGAGACTACAGAGAAGTATAAAAGGCTGGCGCAAGCGCAGCCTGTAACCGGAAAACACCGTTATTGGACGCAGAACAGGCGGAACGGCTTTACATTTTCCGGCAGATGTGTTAAAAAAATTCTAGCTGTACGGGGCTGAGCACTTTGGCCGCCTGCATGAGTGCGGGAATAACCGTACAGGTCAGTAAAATTGCGGCTTACGACATTGCCCAGGCTGTGAGAACGGTCTGGGCAGTGTGCGTGTCTGTTTCTGAGTTATGCTTATTGCAGCCTGTGCGGCTGCTGAAAGCGATCCAACCGTGCAGTTGGCAATTTTGCAGCTGTTCACTGTCCCCTGGTCCGAAAACCTGAACGGGAGGGGCGGCCGGGCAGACTGATTCGGGACTTAATTTGGGATTAAAATATGGCAGAACAGAAAAGAGATTATTATGAGGTCCTTGGCGTTGAAAAGAACGCTTCGGAGGAAGATATAAAGAAGGCATACCGGAAGCTTGCCAAGAAGTATCATCCGGACATGAACCCCGGCAATCAGGAGGCGGAGAAGAAGTTCAAGGAGGCATCCGAGGCCTACGCGGTTCTCAGTGACAAGGAGAAGAGGGCCCAGTATGATCAGTTCGGTCATGCGGCCTTCGACGGCACGGGAGGCTTTGGCGCGGGCGGATTCGACTTCAGCGGAGCGGATTTCTCAGATATTTTCGGAGATCTGTTCGGCGGTATGTTTGGCGGCGGCCGCACAAGGGGCGCTTCGAACGGGCCCATGAAAGGCGCGAATATCCGCACGAGCGTCCGCATCACATTCCTTGAGGCGGTCTTTGGCACGGAGAAGGAGCTTACTCTGAACCTGAAGGATCCCTGCCCTACCTGTAACGGGACCGGCGCGAAGCCCGGCACGTCTCCCCAGATGTGCCCCAAGTGCGGCGGCAAGGGCCAGGTCGTCTTCACACAGCAGTCCTTCTTCGGCACGGTCCGGAATGTCCAGACCTGTCCGGACTGCGGCGGAAGCGGCAAGATCATAAAGGATAAATGTTCCGACTGCGGCGGCACCGGCTATATCAGCAGCCGAAAGACCATTAATGTCACCATCCCTGCCGGCATCGACAACGGGCAGAGCGTCCGCATACGCGAGAAGGGCGAGCCCGGCATCAACGGCGGCCCCCGCGGAGACCTTCTGGTGGAGGTCATCGTTTCGCCTCATGAGACATTCGAACGCCAGGGAACGGATATTTATTCCATCGTCAGTATTTCCTATCCCATTGCTGCCCTGGGAGGCAGCATCATGATCGACACTGTGGACGGCAGGATCGTATACGATGTCAAGGCCGGGACCCAGACCGGGACCCAGATCCGTTTCAGGAACAAGGGCGTACCGTCCCTGCGCAGCAGGGATATCCGCGGAAACCATTACGTGACGCTCGTGGTGGAGGTACCGACCAGGCTCAGCAAAGAGGCAAAAGATGCCCTGCGCCGTTTCGATGAGCTGACCGGCAACTCTCTGACTGCAGTGGAACGGGCCGGAGGCGCCGGAAAGACAGAACCCGAGCAGGACGACAAGTCGGAAAAAACAGAAAAAACCGACAAGACTGAAAAAAAGGGTAAAAAGAAGCATTTCTGGGAGATCTGACGGCAGGGTGTAACCACAAATATGCAAAACAGTACGAAAACTGTCAGGGGAAGAGTCTCCTGACAACTTTTCGTGTAAAAAAGAATTTTGAGGGAAAATTATGAAATGGATGCGTTTCAGGGTCCGCACCAGGGCTGACGCGGAAGATATTCTGATCAGCATGATGGAGGATGTCGGCCTCTACGGTGCGCAGATCGAGGACAATGTCCCGCTGACGGCCGCCGAAAAGGAGCAGATGTTTGTGGATATCATGCCTGCCGGCGCAGAGAATGACGGCACCGCGGTCCTGCACTTCTTTCTCGAGGAGACAGAGGACGGACATCTGCTGGTGGACGATGTCGTGTACACACCCGAGGAGATCCGCGCAAGGATGCTGGAAAAGATCAGGGAGATCAGGACCTTTACCGATGTGGGAGAGGGGACGGTCACCATTGACGAGACGGAGGATATCGACTGGATCAACAACTGGAAGCAGTATTTCCACCAGTTCTGGATCGATGATATCCTGGTGATCCCCTCCTGGGAGGAGCCCGAGAAGGTAGTGGAGAACGGCGTGGAGAAAGAGCCCCGTCTTATTTTCCATATCGATCCCGGCACAGCCTTCGGTACAGGCATGCACGAGACGACGCAGCTGTGCATCCGTGAACTGAAAAAGCACATTACGCCCGATACGGTTCTCCTCGATGTGGGGACAGGGAGCGGTATCCTGGCCCTCCTTGCCTTAAAGCTGGGAATCCTTCGCGCGGTCGGGACGGATCTTGATCCCTGCGCGATCCCTGCAATCAGGGAAAATACAGAGACAAACGGGGTCGATCCCGCGAAATTTCGGGCAATACTCGGAAACCTGATCTGCGATCCTGCCGTTCAGGAGCAGGTGGGCGAAGCATGCTATGACGTGGTCGTCGCAAATATCCTGCCTGATGTCCTGATACCTCTGACACCTCAGGCTGTGCGCTGCATGAAGCCGGGGGCTGTCTACATCACTTCAGGGATTCTCTGCGAAAGGGCCGGGAGCGTGGAGGATGCCATGCGCCGCGAAGGGCTGGAGATCATCGGAGTGACCCAGCAGGGGGAATGGTGCTGTGTTGTCGGGCGAAAGCCTGCCGGAGACTGTGCGCTGCGGTGAGGGAGTGTCGGTTATGCTGCATATTTTTGCTGATCTTTCCGAGATGATGGACGGGATCCTGTCCATCGAAGGGAGCGATTACAACCATATCAGGAATGTCCTGCGCATGAATCCGGGAGACGAGCTGATCGTCCGCGATGCGGAGGGGGAAAGCGAGGGAGAATATCATTTCGGGATAGAATCCTTCTCTGATTCGCAGGTCATCTGCCGTCTGCGGTTTGTAAAGCGCGCTGACGTCGAGCTTCCGGTAAAGGTGATCCTCTTTCAGGGGATTGCCAAGGGAGACAAAATGGACTTTATCGTCCAGAAGACGGTGGAAATGGGCGTGTCGGAGATCGTCCCCATGGAGACGCGCCGCAGCATCGTAAAGCTTACGGGCGTTAAGAGGGTGAAAAGGAATGACCGGTGGCAGGCCATTGCGGAGTCGGCGGCAAAACAGAGCCGGCGGGCCTATATCCCCCGGGTTCATGAGATCCTGTCCATGGAAGTGGCGCTCCGATATGCTTCGGAAGAGGCGGATGTTATGTTGGTGCCCTACGAGATGATGGCTGACAGTGATCCCATGCAGGAAAACGGGACGAGGGCGCTTCTTGAAGCCCTCAGTCCCGGACAGACCGTCGCGGTATTCATCGGCCCTGAGGGAGGCTTTGAGGAGTCCGAGATCAACGCTGCCCTGGGGGCCGGAGCAAAAGCCGTCTCTTTGGGACGGAGGATCCTTCGGACTGAGACAGCGGGACTTGCGTTTTTATCGTTTTTGATCTACCGCTTTGAACTGTGAATGCCTCTGTACCCCAAAATGCCGGAGCCGATGCCCGGAAGAAATACCACCGGAACGGGCTGGAACTTAGTACCCCGGGATGCCGGAGCCGGTGCCCTGTGAGTGATAAAGAAAGAATCTGATGAAAGAAAAGAAAGACATTTATCTTGATAATTCCGCGACGACCAGGGTATTCCCGGAGGTCGCTGCGCTGATGAGCGATATATTTCTGGAGGACTACGGAAACCCCTCCAGCATGCACCACAGGGGCGTCACGGCGGAGCGCCGCATCACACAGGCGAAAAAGACACTTGCGGGCATTCTTAAAGTAAAAGAGAAGAACCTGTATTTCACATCCTGCGGGACGGAGTCGGACAACCTGGCGATCATAGGGGCTGCCCTGGCGGCGCAGAGGCGGGGGAAGCACCTGATCACTACATCTATTGAGCATCCCGCCGTGCTGGAGTCCATGAAATACCTGGAGGGGCTGGGCTTTACGGTCACGCGGCTGGGTGTGGACCGGGACGGCCTGGTGAGAGCGGAGGATGTCGCCGCCGCGGTAAGGCCCGACACGATCCTTGTTTCCGTGATGCATACAAATAATGAGATCGGCTCTGTGCAGCCGGTGGAGGAGATCGGAAGCGCTGTCAAGGCGGCAAATCCGCAGACTCTCTTTCATGTCGACGCGGTGCAGGGCTTTGGAAAGGCGCAGATTCTTCCCAAAAGGATGAAGATAGATCTTCTGGCAGCGAGCGGCCACAAGATTCACGGTCCTAAGGGCGTGGGACTTTTGTACGTGGCGGACGGCGTCCGCCTGGAACCCCTGATGCACGGCGGAGGCCAGCAGGGCGGAATGCGCTCAGGCACGGAGAATGTCCCGGGAATTGCCGGCATGGCTCTCGCCGCGCAGATGCTCTGCGGGGACATGGAGGCCGACAGGGAGAGACTTTTTGCCATGAAGCGGCGCCTGATCGAAAAGCTGGGGCAGATCCCGGATGTGGTTTTTAACGGCAGGACGGATGAAACGGCGGCGCCCCATATCCTGAGCGTCCGCGTCCGCGGCGTCCGGGCGGAGGTACTGCTGCATGCGCTCGAAGACAGGGGGATCTATGTTTCCTCCGGCAGCGCATGTTCGTCCAATCACCCCAGGCCCTCGGAGACCCTTGCCGCGATCGGGGTGCCGGGAGAAGAAATGGACAACTCCATCCGTATGAGTCTTGGCGTGATGAATACACCGGAGGAAATGGACGAGGCAGCCCGGGCTGTCGCAGAGATCGTTCCTTTTTTGAGAAAATATACCAGGAGATAAGATACATAATGAACAGATATGATGCGTTCCTCATCAAATATGCCGAGATCGGCATCAAAGGGAAAAACCGCCACGTTTTCGAGGAGGCGCTTGTCCGCCAGATCCGGATCGCCCTCAGGCCCTGCGAGGGACGTTTCTCCGTGATCCGTACCTACGGGAGGATTTTTGTCGAAGCGCAGAGCGATTATGATTTTGCAGAGGTCACGGAGGCTCTCTCCCATGTCTTCGGCATCCAGGGCATCTGCCCTGTTGCGGAGTATGAGATCATGCCGGTTGAGGAGCTCTGTGCGACTGCGGCTGCATTCATCCAGTCCGAATATCCTGCCGGGACGCCGCGCACCTTCAAGGTGCATACGCGCCGCATGAACAAGCAGTATCCCCAGGACTCCCTGGAGGTCAACGCCCAGGTCGGCCACGCCGTCCTCGAGGCCTGCCCCGACATGTCTGTGGATGTCCACACTCCCCAGATCATGCTGAATGTGGAGATCCGTGAAAAAATATACATTTATTCTCAGGTGATCCCCGGCCCCGGAGGGCTTCCCGTGGGCGTGGGCGGCAAGTGCATGCTTCTGCTCTCAGGAGGGATCGACTCCCCCGTTGCGGGATATATGATCGCAAAGCGCGGCGTGCGGATCGACGCAGTCTACTTCAATGCTCCGCCCTATACCAGTGAGCGCGCCCTGCAGAAGGTCGTGGATCTTGCAAAAGAGATTTCCGTATACACAGGCCCGATCCGCCTGCATAACATCAATTTTACCGAGATCCAGCTCTATATTTACGAAAAATGTCCCCATGACGAGCTCACGATCATCATGCGCCGGTATATGATGCGCATCGCAGAGCGGCTCGCAAGGGAAAATGACTGTCTGGGCCTGATCACGGGAGAGAGCATAGGACAGGTGGCCTCCCAGACACTTGCGGCCCTGGCTGTGACCAACGAGGTCTGCACACTGCCCGTCTTCCGGCCGCTTATCGGCTTTGACAAGGAGGAGATCATCCGGGTGTCCAAAAAGATCGGTACCTTTGAGACATCTATCCTCCCCTATGAGGACTGCTGCACAATTTTCGTGGCAAAACACCCGGTGACAAAGCCCAAAGCCGACGTCATCCGTAAGCACGAGCAGTATCTCGATGAGAAGATCGGGGAAATGGTCGACCGCGCCATCGAGACGGATGAGATCATCATGATCTGAAAAATGATCAGCCTGCGGGGCCTGAGCGATCTGTGCAGGTCTGCCGGCCCTGCAGGGCGGAAAAAAAAAATCCTCACAGCAGGCTGTGAGGATCTGAACAGTTATTACTGTTTGATGATGTATGGTTATTGTTGCTTGATGATATACGGCCCAAGGACATTCAGGATCTCGTCCATATTTTCCGCTGCGTGAATGTTGAGGTCAATGGGTCTGGAAAGATCGAGGGAGAAGATGCCCATGATCGATTTTGCGTCGATCACATACCGACCGGAGACGAGATCGAAGTCATCATCAAATTTGGTCAGGTCATTTACAAAGGCCTTGACCTTGTCAATTGAGTTAAGTGAGATGGTAACAGTCTTCATAACGTGATATTCCTTTCCTTTTAAAGATTCATGAATGATTTAAATATAATTTCAGGAGCCATAAAAGTCAACAAAAAGGCCGCATTTCATAACCTGGGCTGCAAGGTGAACAGCTATGAACTGGACGTTATGCGACAGATCCTGAGGGACGAGGGGTACGAGGAGGTTCCCTTCCACGAAAAGGCGGATGTCTACGTGGTCAATACATGTACAGTGACCAATATCGCGGACAGAAAGAGCCGCCAGATGCTGCACAGGGCCAAGAAGCAGAACCCGGATGCGGTCGTCGTTGCAGTGGGCTGCTACGTGGAGACTGATCCGGAAAGGGTGCGCAGGGACGATGCGGTCGATCTGGTAGTCGGCAATAATCAGAAGTCTCAGATCGGCAGGATCCTGAATTCGTTTATGAAAGAGCGGGAGGAACAGGAGCGGGAAAACAAAGAATCGGACAGACAGGAGCAGGAAAAAAGAGAATGGGACAAGGAAGACCAGGACAAACCTGAAGGGGGCAGTAAAGAAAAGGATAAAACCGGGCAGGATAAAGAAAACAGCTGGAAATGGGGGAATGAGTGCGGCATGGGCCAGGATGCGGTTTTTGAAAACATGCAGCTCACCAGTCCCGGCCACACCAGGGCTTTCATCAAGATCCAGGACGGCTGCAATCAGTTCTGCAGCTACTGCATCATTCCGTATGCCCGCGGGCGTATCCGCAGCAGGGAGAAGGGGGAGATCCTCCGGGAGGTGAAAAACCTTGTGCAGGGCGGCGTCAGGGAGATCGTCCTGACCGGGATCCATGTCAGCTCCTACGGGCTGGATTTCGGCGGGCCCTCTGCAGGCCCGGTCCGTTTCGACCCGGAAAGATCCGCCGCGGCCCTTCTGGATCTGCTGACGGATCTTGAGGCAGTCAGCGGGCTCGAGAGGATCAGGATGAGCTCCCTCGAACCCAGGATCATGACGGAAGCCTTTATAAGGAGCCTCGCGGAACACAAAAAGGTCTGTCCCCATTTTCACCTCTCCCTTCAGAGCGGCTGCGACGAGACCCTGCGCCGCATGAACCGCCACTATACCACAGAGGAATTTGCTCACAGCGTGGAGCTTTTGCGAAAATACTATGAGAGACCGGCCATCACCACGGATGTGATCGTCGGATTTCCGGGGGAGACAGAGGCGGAATTTGAACAGACCTGCGCCTTCCTTGAAAAGATCCGCTTCTACGAGATACACGTTTTCCGCTATTCCAGACGAAACGGAACTGTGGCCGCAAAAATGAAGGTCCAGATCCCGGAGCCGGTCAAGGCTCTGCGCAGCGACAGGCTCCTTGCCATGACCGCTGCCCAGTCATCTGCCTACCGGAAGCAGTTTATGGGAGAAGAAGAGACCCTGCTCATCGAGGAACTTTGCGACGATGGAGAACACAAATACTGGGTCGGAAGCACATCAAGATATGTGACCGGCGCCGTGCCTGCGGGAATTTCTCATGCCCAGGAGCTTCATTCGGAGGCCCCTCAGGCGCAGGCACTTGCGGAATGCGTCCCCGGGACCCTTCAAAAGGGGCGGTTCGACAATCGGACAATACAGCTTTCACGGGGAGAAGCAGTGGTATTGATAAAACAAGGATTGAATCAGTACGATAAATAGAGTAAGATAAAAAGCAGTAATACTGTCTTGCAGTGAGGGAGTTATGGATAAGAAAAAAACCAGCATTGATCTGGAGAGCACCCAGTATTTCAAAATCGTGCCTGATCAGGGCAACGGCGTGCAGAAGATCCTTTCTGTCGTCTACGAGGCGCTTTCCGAAAAGGGTTATGACCCTGTCAATCAGATCGTGGGCTATATTATGTCCGGGGATCCCACGTATGTGACGAACTATAAGGGGGCAAGGAGCCTCATTATGAAGGTGGAGCGGGATGAGCTGGTCGAGGAGATCATGCGCAGCTATATCCAGACCCACCATTGGAATGAGTGAGGACCTGAACGGAGTAAACGTCAAAAATAAATATGCGGTTTACAGATAATCAACAGTGATGAAGCAGTGATGAAGAGAATAATGGGATTGGACTTTGGCGGGAAGACCTGCGGCGTCGCGATCAGTGATCAGCTTCTGGTCACAGCCCAGCCGAAGGAGATCATCCGCAGGGACAGGGAGAACAAGCTTCGCAGGACGTTTTCACGGATTGAGGAGCTGATCGAAGAGTTTGATGTCGGCCTGATTGTTCTGGGACTGCCGTTGAATATGGATGATTCGCAGGGAGAGCGGGCGCGCAGGACGCTGGAATTCCAGGACAGACTGCAAAGAAGGACCGGTCTCCCGGTTGTGATGTCCGATGAACGCCTTACCAGTGTCGAGGCAGAGGAGATCATGCGTGAACAGGAAATCCCCAGAGAAAAATTCCGCGATTACGTGGATATGATCGCGGCAGGAATTATCCTTCAGGAATATATGGAGAATCACCGCGATGAGCTGCACTCTGCTCTGCAGGGCAGCGGCGCACCGGGTATCTGAGGGACAATTTCCGATCTGACGGCTGGCAGCCCTGACGGGGCCCGGCGGATCTCCGGTACTATGGATATTTGAGGAAAAGATGATGGAAAAAATACAGTTTATGCCCGAAGGAGAAGACCATCCCGTCGATTTTTTTGTGCTTGGCGCGACGAAGCTCGCCGGCCGGCAGTACCTGCTCGTCACGGACAGTGAGGACGGGGACGGAGAAGCCCTGATCCTCCGTACGGAAGAGGAGGCTTTGGCCAGGGACGGAGAATCACAGGAGCAGGAGAGATCGGGTCAGGACGAAAATAAGAGCCGCGGGGACACCACCTATGTCATCGTCGAGGATGATACAGAGCAGGCGGCGGTCCTGCTTCTGATGCGCGACAGTCTGGAGGAGATCGGGATAGAAATCGAGTTATGAGATCCTCCCGGCCGGCATCGGGAGGCATAACAGCAGTATTTTATTGAAAGTTTTATTAGACGGAGAAAGAAGAACAGCAGTATTTTGAAAAACAGATTTAAAAAGAAAGAAACCGGAAAAAGGGAATTCAGAAGAAAAGAATTCGGAAAAAGAGAACTGAAGAGAAAAGGATACAGGAAAGCGGCAGTTAAAAAGAAGGAGACGGCCAGGAAGGAGCTGCTGGAGAAGCCGCGGAAAAAGGACCCGATAGAGCAGGAAAGCGCGGGTACAGGGAGTGTCAGGAAGAACATTCAGGCATTCACAGGAAGAAAAGCAGCGTACCGGTCCGATAATACGGACAGCCGTACGATAAGAGGCCGCTTCAGACAAGGAGCCGGTTTGAAAAGTATAAATAAAAATCATGGATCTCCGGCCCCTTCCGTGCGGATCATCCCGCTGGGAGGGCTGGAACAGATCGGGATGAACATCACCGCGTTCGAGTACGGGGAGAGCATAGTGGTCGTGGACTGCGGCCTGGCTTTTCCGGAGGATGATATGCTGGGTATCGATCTGGTGATCCCGGACACATCCTATCTGGAGGAAAACATTCAAAAAGTAAAGGCGTTCGTCATCACACACGGGCATGAGGACCACATAGGCGCCCTGCCTTATGTGCTCAAAAAGATCAACGTTCCCGTGTACGGCACGCGCCTTACGATGGGTATCATTGAGAACAAGCTTCGCGAACATTCCCTGCTGGGCTGTACCGAGCGGCATGTCGTGTCTTTTGGAGATACTGTCACCCTGGGCGAATTCGAGGTCGAATTTATTAAGACCAATCACAGCATCGTGGATGCCGCCGCTCTGGCAATAAAATCACCTGCCGGAACGATCGTGCACACGGGGGATTTCAAGGTGGATTACACGCCGGTCTATGGCGATGCCATCGACCTGCAGCGCTTCGCGGAGCTCGGAAAGCAGGGCGTGCTCGCCCTTATGTGCGATTCCACAAATTCCGAACAGCCGGGACATACGCCCTCGGAAAGGGCCGTCGGACGCAGTATCGACCAGATATTCAGGGATCACGCGGATACGAGGATCATTGTCGCCACCTTTGCGTCCAATGTCGACCGCGTCCAGCAGATCATCAATCACGCGTATAAATACGGACGGAAGGTCGTTGTCGAGGGACGCAGCATGGTCAACATCATTGAGACCGCGACAGCCTTCAATGTCCTCGATATACCCGAAAATACCCTGATCAATACTGATCAGCTGAAAAATTATCCCGGAGAAAAGACGGTCATCATCACAACGGGCAGCCAGGGCGAGAGCATGGCGGCTCTGAGCCGCATGGCGGACGGTTCCCACCGCAAGGTGACCATCGGCCCCGGCGATACAGTGGTCTTTTCCTCAAGCCCCATTCCGGGCAATGAGAAGGCGGTCACCGCGGTGGTCAACAAGCTGCTGATGAAGGGAGCGGACGTTATCACTCAGGATGTTCATGCCTCAGGCCATCCCTGCCAGGAGGATGTCAAACTGATGTACCACCTCGTGCAGCCCAGGTACGCAGTGCCCGTCCACGGAGAATACCGCCACCTCAAGGCCCAGGCCAAGATCGCAAAGGGACTGGGCTATGCCAGCGAGGATATTTTCATTCTCCGCTCGGGAGACGTACTGGAGCTCTCTGAGGAAGGGGCGCATGTCCGTGAGAAGGTCCAGGTCGGAAACATCTTTGTCGACGGGATCGGCGTCGGGGATGTCGGAAATGTTGTCCTTCGCGACCGCCAGCAGCTGGCGGGAGCAGGTATCGTGATCGTCGCCTTCGCGCTTGAAGCGGGAACATGCCGCCTGGTCTCGGGCCCTGAGATCACTTCCAGGGGATTCGTCTATATCAAGGAGGCGGACGACCTGATGACGGGTGCGGCCGCTGTCGCGGAGGAGGCTGTCTACCACTGCCAGGATACCGGCGTCACCGACTGGAACCGCATCAAGAATACAGTGAGGGACGGACTGAGCGATTTCTTCTGGAAGAAAACGCAGAGAAGCCCGGTCATCCTTCCCGTGATCCTGGAGGTCTGACCGCTGACCTGCCGCCAGGGATCACTGCGTCCGGCGCCAATGCCGTGACAGAGTCCTCACGAAGGGAGAATAAGATATGAAGATTACCAGAACGATCGATCTGATCATTGGTTTTTTAATGGATATCGTTCCGGTCGTCTGCGCGGTGCTGATCGTGACGAAGGTTGGTTTTGCCTATGCGGAGGGATACGGTCTTTTCGTTCAGAAAGGGATGGATACGCCCGGGCAGGCCCATACTGAAATGGTCACCATTCTGGAGGAAGACGCCGGATCCGCCCTTGCAGTCGGAAAGATCCTGGAAAGCCAGAAAATCATCACCAGCCGTTTTACCTTTGCAGTCAAGGCAAAGCTCACCGGCTATGACGGAAAACTGCTTCCCGGCACCTACATCCTTTCTTCGGACATGACAATGGAGCAGATACTGGAAAAAATCTCTGTCCCGCCCGGAACGGAATCTTCCGGCCAGGAAGGCGGAGAAGGCGGCCAGGAGGAAGAGAACCGGGAGAGCTCTGATTCCGTAAAGGAAAACAGGGACGTATGGGGCCAGTAGCTATCATGAAAAGATGGAAGACAAACCGCGAAAAGCCCGAGCTTCTGATTCCGGCCAAGGACCTTGAGGTCCTTCGCACGGCGGTCCGCTTCGGCGCAGACGCGGTCTATATAGGCGGCGAGAGCTTCAGTCTCCGGGCGAAAGCAAGGAATTTCGGACAGGAGGACATGCTCAGGGGAATCTCCTTTGCACATGAGCACGGAGTGAAGGTACATGTCGCGGCAAATATTTATGCCCATAACCAGGATCTTGAGGAAGCTGCGGGATACTTTGATTTTTTGAGACAGGCCGGTCCCGATGCCGTTCTGGTGGCGGATCCGGGTATGTTTTCGCTTGCCAGAAAGTACTGCCCTCAGATCCCGATCCATATTTCCACGCAGGCAAACAGCACGAATTATGAGACCTTCCGTTTCTGGCACAGTCTGGGTGCGGAGCGCGTCGTATGCGCCCGGGAGCTTTCCCTGAAAGAGATCGCACAGATCAGGGAAAAGACCCCGCAGGATCTTGAGATCGAGGCCTTTATCCACGGAGCCATGTGCATCTCCTATTCGGGAAGATGCCTTTTGTCCGCCTGGTTTACCGGGCGCGAGGCCAACCGCGGCGCCTGTACCCACCCGTGCAGGTGGAAGTACGGCATCGTGGAGGAGGCGGCCGGCGGGGCCGGTGGCGGCCCTGAACAGGACAGGCGCTATGCTGTGGTTGAGGACAGCCGGCCCGGCGAGTATTTTCCCGTCGAAGAGACAGAGCGCGGCACATATATTTTCAATTCCCGCGACCTGTGCATGATCGAGCACCTGCCGGAGCTTGCCCGGGCAGGCATCGACAGCCTCAAGATAGAGGGACGCATGAAGACGGCACTCTATGTCGCGTCCATTGCGCGGGCCTATCGGCATGCCATCGACGATTACATGGAGAGCGATGAAAAATACGCTGCGGGCCTGCCCTGGTACCGCCGCGAGATCAGAAAATGTACTTACCGCGATTTTACGACGGGCTTCTATTTCGGCCGTCCTGACGCGCAGTCGATGGTCTATACGGACAACACCTATGCCAGCGACGCGGTCTTTCTGGGCATTGTGCAGGAACCCGGGACGGATATAGCGCAAAGAGCCAATGAGCGGGACGCTGTGACAAACGGTTCATACTATGCGGTGATCCGGCAGAAAAACAAGTTCTGTGCCGGAGATGAGATCGAGATCATGCGTCCGGACGGAAACGATGAGAGGGCGCGCGTACTGCGGATGTGGAATGAGGACGGGGAGCCGGTGCAGAGCGCTCCGCACCCGGGAGAACTGATACGACTGGAGCTGGACGCTCCGGCCGCCCCCGGGGACATCCTCCGCACCTGACGGATCCGGGACAGGGCATGCGGTGCTTCTCAACTATACTTACAGGGGCTGTGCTTTAAGGCTTCGTGTTGGAACGAAAGGGTACTAGTTTATGAAAATTATCGTTGTCGGCTGCGGCAAGGTGGGGTCTTTGCTTGCGAGGCAGCTCAGTGAAGAAGGACATGACGTCAGCGTCGTCGATAAGAACCAGCAGGTGGTCAATGAGGTCTCCAGCAGCTGCGATGTCATAGGGATCGTGGGTAACGGAGGAAGCTATACGGTACAGAAGGATCTGGGCGTCGAGGAAGCAGATCTGATGATCGCGGCTTCCGATTCGGACGAGCTCAACCTCCTTTGCTGCCTGATCGCCAAGAAGGCAGGTGACTGCAGCACGATCGCCCGTGTGAGAAACCCGATCTATAACAGCGAGATCGATTTCATCCGCGAGGAGCTCGGTCTCTCCCTGACGGTCAATCCCGAGTACGCGGCAGCCGTGGAGGCCGCCCGACTTCTCAAGTTCCCCTCCGCGATAAAGATCGACACTTTTGCCAGGGGACGCGTCGAGCTCCTGAAATTTGCGGTTCCCCCCCGGTCCGCCCTGGACGGGCACACGCTCAGGGATATATCCAGGAACGTAAGGGGAGATGTTCTGGTGTGCGCCGTGGAGCGCGGGGCAAACCATGACGTCACGATCCCGGGCGGCGATTTCCGGATCCAGGCGGGAGATACGATCAGCATCGTTGCCAGTGCCCAGAATGCCCGCGATTTTGTCGAAAAGGTCGGATTAAAGAGCCGTTCCGTCACCAACTGTATGATCGTCGGCGGCGGTACGATAGCCTATTACCTTGCCAGGATCCTGATGGAGAGCAGGATCGCCGTAACCGTGATCGAGAAAGATCCCGAGAAGGCCCAGATGCTCTCGGAGGAGCTCCCCGGCGCCAACATCATCTGCGGGGACGCGGCCAACCAGAATGTCCTCCTGGAGGAGGGCATTGAAAAATGCGAATCCTTCGTCAGCCTCACGGGCATGGATGAGGAAAATATTTTCCTGTCACTGTACGCCCGCAGGGTCTCCACAAAGAACGTCAAGCTGATAACCAAGGTCAACCGCATCAATTTTGACGATATCATCGATGATATGAATCTCGGGAGCATCCTCAATCCCCAGCATATCGCGGCGGAGTACATTGTCCGGTATGTGCGCGCGATGGAGAGCTCCATCGGCAGCAACGTCGAGACGCTTTATAACATCATCGAGAACAAGGCGGAAGCGCTGGAATTTCTCATTCAGATGGGTTCCCCCGTTATCGGGATCCCCCTTCTGGAGCTTCCGATCAAAAAGGGCGTCCTGATCGCCTGCATCTACCGCCACAGTGAGATCATCATTCCCAACGGCCAGTCCAGGATAGAAGTAAACGACAGGGTCATCGTAGTGACGACACAGATCGGTTTTCAGGACATCCGCGATATCCTGACTGTACCGGGAAGTCAGGCGCAGTGAGGACGGTTTGATTCTTTAACGGACGAAGGTATGTTATGAATTATCCAATTATACGGCGCACGCTCGGGCTGGTATTAAAATTTGAAGCTGTTTTCCTGCTGCTTCCCGCGGTAACCGGTTTTGTCTACAGGGAGAAGGCGGGGCTGATCTATCTGGTGCTGGCCGCAGTATATTTTGCGCTGGGTTTTTTGACCAATCTCAAAGGGGATTCGGAGACGGAGATATTCTCCAAGGAAGGTTTTATCAGCGTGGCTCTGGTCTGGATCATGATCAGTGTCTGCGGGGCGCTGCCCTTTGTGATCGCAGGGGACATCCCGGACTATACGGACGCCCTCTTCGAGACGATATCAGGATTTACGACCACAGGGTCCAGCATCCTGTCCGATGTGGAGGCCCTGAGCCATGCCAGCCTTATGTGGCGCAGCTTTACCCACTGGGTGGGGGGCATGGGCGTCATCGTCTTTGTTCTTGCCATCATGCCCATGCGCAGACGCAGGATGGGCAGCCAGATGCACATGATGAGGGCGGAAAGCCCGGGCCCCGTCGTCGGAAAGCTTGTTCCAAAGATCCGCGACACGGCCAAGATCCTTTACATCATCTATTTCGGGATCACTCTTACTGAGATCATCCTGCTCCTGATCGCGGGAATGCCCCTGTTTGACACCCTGTGCCTGAGCTTCGGCACAGCCGGTACGGGAGGTTTCGGCGTTCTGGCTGACAGCATCGCCAGTTATCCCATCCTTCAGCAGGCGATCATTACCGTTTTCATGATCCTCTTCGGCGTCAACTTTAACGCCTACTTCTTTCTCTTTATGGGAAAGGACAAAAAGGAGGCGTTCCGCCTGTCGGAGGTGCGCTGGTATTTCCTGATCATCGCCTTCAGCATCATCACGATTACGATCAATATCCGGGGACTGTTTGACAATATTTTCCTCGCTTTCCACCACGCAGCCTTTCAGGTCGGTTCAATCATCACGACGACCGGCTACGCGACGGCTGACTTCAATCTCTGGCCTCAGTACTCCCGCTGCCTTCTGGTGCTGATCATGTTCTGCGGAGCCTGCGCGGGCTCCACCGGCGGCGGCATCAAGGTCTCCCGCATCCTCATCCTGGTCAAATCCGGGATTCAGGAGATCCACCACTATGTCCACCCCAGGAGCGTCACCGCTGTCCGCATGGACGGCAAGCCTGTCGAGCGGGAGACTGTCCGCTCTGTCATTATGTATGTCGGGATCTATGTCGTCATTTTCTGCGCTTCGATCCTCCTGGTCACGGTCTTTGACGGAAGGGAGAGTCTGGAGACAGTTTTCACTGCCGTAGCCGCCACCTTCAACAACATAGGGCCGGGCCTGTCCGCAGTCGGTCCGACTGCCAACTTCGGGCATCTCTCCCTGCCCTCCAAGTATGTTCTCATGTTTGACATGCTTGCCGGCAGGCTGGAGCTCTATCCCATGCTCCTTCTGTTCTACCCTGCGCTTTGGAGGAGGAAATAAAGATCCTGAACAGGTGTTAAAATTTTTAAATCTTTTAAAATAGTACTTGCATTTTTGATAATGATATACTATAATCTCTATTCGTAGCCGGGAAAACCCGGATGCGAATATTGATGGGCTATAGCCAAACGGTAAGGCAGCGGACTCTGACTCCGTCATTTTGTAGGTTCGAATCCTACTAGCCCAGCTGATTTTCAAGAGCGTCTGACGATCATCGTCAGGCGCTTTTTTTGCGTGGCTTCTTAGCGCAAAGCCGGGATTCCACGGCGAACGGCACCTAAAAAGGCATATTAGTGGCAGGGAAAGTGTCCAATGCTGTTTTGTCACAAATTCAAAAAAACAGGGCAAATATAGGGAAAAATGTGACGGCGCAGCGGCTGTGTCGGACAGTGTGGACAAAGATGTTACGAATATATTAAATAAATTTAATGCATAGTACAGGTAGACAGGTCGTTTTTGCAAGGTTATAATTGTCAGAGACAATATTTGGCTTTTGCCAGAAAGAAGTCGAAGGCTGTGAGCGGAGAGACTGGTTACAGCTTTTTGTCTTTTAAAGCAGAATGGTTTCACAGGCGGAAATCATTCCTGTACGGAAAATACCGGGACGGTATTATGCAGAAGACAGGGGAGGAGTTATCAGAAGGCCGGCTCAGACATGGAAGCATGTTTGAGGGCCGTCAGAAAATCACCGGGAGGAAAATGGAAACAATAGCACGAAACATCAGAGTGACCGCCATAGCCACCGCAGCAGCGCTTGCCATGGCGTACTGTTTATTTGCGGAAACTATGTATTTTGCTTTTCCTGTGCAGGCACAGGAGGTTTCGGACAGCCTGTCTTTCGACGAAGCGGTGGAGGCATTCTACAGCGGGTCTGAAGATATGACTGACGAGCAGATCCTGCAGGCTGCAAGGGATATTAAATCTGATGTGAATGCACTGTATTCCGTGCTCGGGGAAAAAGAAGCTGCAAAGGTGGAGGCTGCGCTGAATGCTTATGAAGCATCAAAAGTCGAATATATGACAGATGTGATCAACAGCGAAGACGACGGCCGGAAATCAGAGCAGCCGGGAGGAACTCAGGGGCAGCCTTCAGGCGGAACAGCAACACAGCCGGGAGAAACTCAGGGGCAGCCTTCGGACGGATCGCAGGGTGCGTCGGCAGGCAGTACGGAAGAGCTTCCGGCAGACGATCCCGCCGGAATTATCAGCGAGTGGCTCCGCCAGAGCAGATATACCCAACTGATGATCACTGAAGGCTCCGTTATCCGTGAGATGATCCCGAGGTTTAAGGTGACCTCGGCACATGGACGCCCTGCGAAGTAAACGGGACACAAATCAACTATCAATGGCTTCAGGACGCGTCGGACCGGGAACAGGAAGCGGGGGAGAAAAAGACACCGGACCCCGCTTCGGGAACAGGACAGGAAGGGACACCGGGCCCCGCTTCAGGAACGGGACAGGAAGGGACACCGGATCCCGCTTCGGGAACAGGACAGGCACAGTCACAGGATCCTTATCCGGAAAGAGGAGAGGTTCCGGCTACGCTTTATGCAGTGAGATCTGACGCGGATGCGCAGATACTTTCATACGCGAAGATCGTGACGGATACAGATCCGGAAGCATCTTCATCGTCGGAAGCCGGGGCGTATGCAAATGGCTTTGCTCAGATACCTGCCGGTGCCGTGATCGGTTTTTCTGTCGAAGAGACCGGTGCGGCAGGCGCGGGGGAGCCTGTTTCATCAGCCTTTTCGGAAGAAGACGGCGCGGCTATGATCAGGACGGCTTCAAAGACCTATAAATATTCACCCCAAAAGGCCGCTTCCTATGCTGACAAATATTGGAATAAATATTTTGACAAAAATACCATGGTCAGGGCCGCCGGCTGGAAGACAATAGACGGAAACAGGTGTTATTTTGATTCCGCGGGAGTTCTGAAGAAAGGAAAGCATGGATGAAAATGCTTTCCCGGAAGGCTCAGCTGAAGGATGGGGTATTTATAAGTTTTTGTGAACGCGAGGTCATAGCTGCAAATATGTATACATTTGAGAGCAGGGTGCGCTACAGCGAGACGGATGCCTCAGGACGGCTGACACCGGAGAAACTGATCGATTATTTTCAGGACTGTTCCAC
>DEPS01000007.1:20012-24639 GCA_002358875.1 Lachnospiraceae bacterium UBA3386
CTGGGGGAATGTGTCAGAGTCGGGACCTTTCCTTACGAGATGAAGGGCGGGATCGCTCTGAGGAATTTTCTTCTGGAAACGGCAGACGGCGAGAGACTGGCTGTCGCGAATTCTGTCTGGACTCTTGTGGAATCGAAGTCCATGCGGCCTGTCCGCATTCCTGAGGATGTACTGGAGTGTTATCATCTTGGAGAGAGGCTCTCCATGGAGTATGACTCCAGAAAGATCCGGGTTCCGGATCTTCCTGCCAGTTTCGGTGCGGAAGTGACTGTCCGGGAATATCATCTTGACTCAAATCAGCACATGAATAATGGACAATATGTCCGGATTGCCGCGGGATATCTGCCTGCCGGGAAAAAGATCCGCACGCTTCGGATCGAGTACAGGAAACAGGCGGTGCTCGGAGACAGGATCACGCCGGTGCTTTACGAGATGGCGGGTAATGTCTGCATTTCGCTTAATGCAGAGGACGGAAAGCCCTACGCTGTATTGGAAGTGGTTTTAGAATAAAAAAGACCATTCCAAAGGATATAAAACAGAAAAGGAATCCATATATGCTCAAGATTGGAGAAAAACAGGTTTTACGAATCGACAAACAGGTGCCGTTCGGTGTTTATCTGACAGGAGATGTCCCCGGAGAGCGGGTGCTGCTGCCCCGTTCACAGGTACCTGAGGGAGCTGCTATAGGCGACGAGCTGGAGGTGTTTCTGTATAAAGATTCGGAGGACAGACTGATAGCTACCCGCAAGGAACCAAAGCTTACCCTGCATCAGGTCGGCTACCTCACAGTCATCCAGGTCAGCCGGATCGGAGCGTTTCTGGACTGGGGTCTCGATAAGGATCTTCTGCTCCCCTACCATGAGCAGCCCCGTGAACGCGTGCGGGAGGGCCAGACAGTTCTTGTCGCCGTATACATCGATAAGAGCGGACGCCTGTGCGCGACCATGAATGTCTACCCTTATCTTCGCACAGACAGCCCTTATCAGGCGGGCAGCCATGTTACCGGCATTGTGTACGAGACCAGCCGCAATTTCGGCGCCTTCGTCGCAGTGGACAGCATTTTTTCCGCACTGATTCCGCGACGCGAACTGGTCGGTGAACTCAAGGCGGGCGATGTCGTCGAAGCGCGGGTGACAGGCGTCAAGCCGGACGGAAAGCTGGATCTGAGCCTTCGCGAAAAGGGATGGATACAGATTGGAGAGGATGCCGAAACAATTATAAAGATGCTGAATGAGAGGGGAGGAGAACTTCCTTTTACAGACAAGGCTTCTCCGGAACTGATCCGCCAGGAGACGGGGATGAGCAAAAACGAGTTCAAGCGCGCTGTCGGACATCTTCTGAAGGAAAATAAAATTTCGATCGGGGAGGACAGGATCATTCTGATGCAATAATGTCATCCCGGTAAATAAAAAACACGGCTCAGGCCGTGTTTTTTTATTTATCCGGGGAACCGTCGAAAGAGGAATTTCCGCCCTCCGGCAAACAGCAGCCTACTGAGAGCGGAAAAAGCAGGGCTTTTTTTACTCTATTGTGAAAAATTTACAAAAATCTTACGGTTTTTTGTGGAAATATATTAAAAAATACTTTAATATATTATTTGGTAGATTTTTGCGATGGCGCCCCCGGCATCCGGCAGGGAAGGGGGAGAGCCGGAGGGTGCTAAATCAGAGCCATGGAACGGGGAGGGCGAAATGGTATCAAATCAGATTTTACAGAACACGATCGATGGGATCAGGGAGATTTCCAGACTGGAAATCTGTGTCATGGATGCGGAAGGAAGAGAGATCGTATCAACAGCTCCTGTTTTTGCGGATGCAGTCCATGTAATTCACGACTTTGTCCTGTCCCCTGCGGATTTTCAGTCTGCGGGGCGCTTCCAGTTTTTTAAGGTCGAGGAAGACCAGCAGCTGGAATATGTGATCGTAGTGAGCGGAGATACGGATAATTCGCTTTTAGTCGGAAGGATGGCGGCGTTTCAGCTTCGCGGGCTGATGGCGGCCTTCAAAGAGCGCTATGACAAGGACAGCTTTATGAAAAACCTGCTTCTTGACAACCTCCTGCTCGTAGATATCTACAGCAGGGCCAAGAAGCTCAGGATCGCTCCCGATGCGCGCAGGGTCGTCATGATCATCGAAAATGCCTCCGAGAAGGACCGCAATGTCCTTGAGATACTTCAGGAGTATGTCGGTCCGGGAACCTCTGACTTTGTTACGGCAGTGGATGAGACGAACGTGGTGATCGTAAAGGAGCTTTCGGAGAACAGCCGGGAGAAAGAGATCGAAAAAGCCGCCCTGAGCATAGAGGAGCAGCTTCACAAGATCGGGATCAAGGACATCCGTATTTCCTACGGGACTGTTGTGGAGGAGATCAAGGAGGTCAGCCGCTCCTTTAAAGAGGCAAAGATGGCTCTCGATGTCAGCAGGATCTTTTTTGCGGGGCGCACTGTCATTGCCTATAACGAGCTGGGTATAGGCCGCCTGATCTACCAGCTGCCCATTCCGCTCTGCAAGATGTTCATCCGCGAGATATTCAAGGAAAAAAGTCCTGATGATTTCGATCAGGAGACCCTGGCGACTATCAATAAATTCTTCGAGAACAGTCTCAATGTTTCCGAGACGTCCCGCCAGCTCTTTATTCACAGGAATACGCTTGTATACCGGCTGGACAAGCTTCAGAAGAGTACCGGACTCGATCTTCGTGTTTTTGAAGATGCTATTACCTTCAAGATCGCCCTTATGGTCGTAAAATACATGAAATATATGGAGCAGTACGATTTTTAAGAGCCCGTTTCGTGATTTTCCTGTGAAGATTTTAAATAGACCGTGACAAAAAGGAAAAGAGTGATTAAAATAATCGTTGCTATTAAAGCTTCTCACGGACTGGCCTGCCCTTGTCCGCAGGCTGAGCCGGTTTCCCGGATCCCGGGAAGAGGTAAAACGGAAACAGGTTTTTTATGATGGAGCGGGTAAATATATGCAAAATGATCGGGAACAATACAGCGGCCCGGAGCTTTACAGCGAACGGGACCTGAGCAGTGACCGCAATCGATACACTGCCGGGGAACAGTACCGGGAAGAAAGCCCGGGGGAAAATGACCGCGGGGAAAAATCGTCTGCGCCCCGAAGGCGCCGGAGAAGGGGGATCGCCAAAAAAGCAGGGATCTTCGCCATGGGAGTGGCAGCAGGAATGGTGTTTCTGCTGGCTGCTTCGCAGCTTCTCCCGATACAGATCGGGGCTTCACAGAGCCTGTACGGAAAAGCCGGGGTGTCGAAAACCTCCGACTCGGCCGTGAATGAGGAGTCGATCGGAAAGCTCCGGCTTCTGGAGCAGTGCATCAAAAGCTATTATTATCAGCCCGATGATGTGAAGCAGGAGACGCTTGAGGACGGAATGTACAAGGGGATCATGGATTCCCTGGGAGATCCCTACACGGTCTACTACACGGAAGAAGAATACAACGACCTGACCCAGGATACCAGCGGCGTTTATTTCGGGATCGGCGCCTACATCGGCCTTGACAACTCGACGAATGCGCCTATGTTTACGGGCATCATGCCCGGTACACCTGCAGAGACGGCCGGACTGAAGGTCGGCGATATCATCAGCGAGGTCGAGGGAACGGATACTCTCAGCAAGACCACCGAGGAGGTGGCAAAGCTGGTCAAAGGCCCCAAGGGCACGTCTGTTTCAATAAAGGTGATCCGCAGCGGTGAAAGCCTGACCTTTTCCGTGACACGCGACCAGATCACCGTTCCTACGGTAACCTCCGAAATGCTGTCCGACGGCATAGGATACCTTAAGATCAGTGAGTTTTCCGACGTC
Source organism: Lachnospiraceae bacterium UBA3386 (assembly GCA_002358875.1). GTDB lineage: Bacteria > Bacillota > Clostridia > Lachnospirales > Lachnospiraceae > CAG-791. Next base: position 23,835 of record DEPS01000007.1, read on the forward strand.
ACGACTGCCCAGTTCGATGAGAACTTCGCGAAACTCAAAAAAGACGGCATGACATCCATGATCATTGACCTGAGGTCCAATCCCGGCGGAACCGTCACTTCCGTCACGCAGATCGCCTCGGAGCTTCTGCCTGAGGGGCTGATCTTCTATATGGAAGACAAGGACGGAAGACGCGAGGAGTATAAATGCCCCGGCGCCGACTTTGACCTTCCGCTCGTCGTCCTGGTCAATGAATATTCCGCCAGCGCCTCCGAGATCCTCTCGGGCGCCATCCAGGACGCCGGCATCGGTAAGCTCGTCGGGACCAAGACCTACGGCAAAGGCATTGTCCAGAACCTGTATCCCCTGGGCGACGGCACGGGGATCAAGATCACCATCGCCGGCTACTACACCAGAAACGGCCGGAATATCCACAAGACAGGTATCGAACCCGACTACACCGTCGAACTGGACAGGGAAAAATACGAAAAGGACGAGACGGACACCCAGCTTGAAAAGGCAAAGGAACTGCTTTTGCAGAAATAAGCGCAGCACTGCTGACAGGAAGCTGCAGAAATTGATTATTGAAAATGAACAGCGAATGCGATACCTGCGCTCTTTGCGCGTATGATGACGAATACGGGGACTACATCTGCGAGGCCGACATGGATGAGGACGAATATGCCCGCTTCCTTTCCGACCGGCACAGCGCGTGCCCCTACTACCGGAACGGAGACGAATATGCCGTCGTCCGCCACCAGATGTAGGCGGACAGCGTATTAATTACAACAGTTCAATGATCAGTTAATATAAAAGGAGGAAATCA
>DEPS01000014.1 GCA_002358875.1 Lachnospiraceae bacterium UBA3386
CTACAATGCAATGTTTTCTCTTGCATTCAGAAGTTCGAACGAGCTGGCTTCAAACCTGTTAGCGAGCCTTTGTAACACAAGCACTTACCAGTACTGGCACAGTACTACAGACGTTAAGAAATGTGGCCTGCTCGCGATTTAACCCATAGGAGCCAGACCAACACACTTCTTGACTAACACCATTGTATTATAATTACATCTCGCGTCCATCTTCATCTTTTGGATGCGATCTTTCTTTAACGCCATCGCTTTCTGAAGAGTCTGGCTTATTATCTCCTGAGTCAAGTTTTCCATCTTTAGTAACTTCAGGATTCACTGGTTCAAAATTTTTATAACTGTCGCGAAACTCTTTATTCTTATTTGAAGAGCTTTCTTTAACTTTCAATTTCCCATCATCTGTTTTCTCATCTTTTTCATTAATGGTGACAGATTTGTTTTCAGGAGAACTGGTCTCAGGTTTTTCGGTTTCTTTTTCAAGTTTTCTATTTCTGAAAAAACACATGGCTTTTATCCTTTCTGCTTATTTTGCTTTTAACTCAGATTCATGAGCAGAATCAGTACGCTTAGAATTCCTCCGACCCAAAAAGGGATGAGTTTCTTCTGTCCCCAGTATTTCCACAGGGAGAAACCGGAAACAGCAATTGAAAGAAATGAAAACAGAGGCGATGCAAACCCAAACAGCATCATAACAATTACAAAGGCTGCCAGAAAATCCTTTATTTTGTTTTTTGCAACCTCTATATTGCATATCGCTCTCAGGCCGCTTGCAGGATCGTAGCATACCAGATTTCCGGTTCCAGTGTAATTTTCGGATGCAGTGAGCAGACATCTCATGCCATCTTTAGAAGGGTTGCAGAATGCTATATTTTTGTTATCGAAACTCCACTCAAGATTTTCGATAGCAGCATTATTGGGAAAAGTACGGCATTCGATAATTCTCTCTTCACCATTGAAGATACGTATTTTCTGGGTGTCAAAACTTAAACGGTCAACGCCGGATTTGATTTCGATCTTACAGACAGCTTCCGTTCTTTTGCCTTTGACCTTTACAATAGCAGTTCCTGTCTGAAGAGCCGTGATTTCACCTTTATTGGTGATCTGCGCCATGGAATATGGTTCGACGCTCCATTCAAGGCAGTTAACATCTTCCGCATCTGAAGGCAGAACGACTATTTCAAACTGATTCTTCTCGTGAATTTTTAGAAAAGAAAATTTAGGGATGAACTGGATTTCCCTTGCATAATTATGATGTATAATTTTAACTTGTCTGGCCCATACAATATTTCCCTGTTTATTTTTTATACAAATGCTTGCTGTTCCTCCATTGCAGCCATATAAATGATTCTGCTCAATCCGCATTACGGACGGATCATCCGAAACAGGTTTGAAGAAATCTTCAGGGAAGCTTTCGAAAGAGAAGGGGATCTTTTCTCCGGAGTCAATTGTTTCTGGGATTTCTCCGACATAATAACCAGGCTGATTCGTAATGACTGACTGAATGAATGTTTTATCCTTTTGGTTTAAATCCGCATATTGGAAGGCATTCAGACACTTTTCTATATACACGGTATCGACTATGCCGGTTTTATAATAATCAAGAAACTTTTCTGTGAGCTCCTGCCTGATGCTATAAAAGATTATGTTACCGTCTGTGGAGATGCCGGAATTATCCTCTGACAATATGATATTAGTTGTTCCGACAGCTCTTTGCCTGTCTGTGACTATACATAGATCGGCGATAGGGTTGTCCGTAACGATAAAGCCATTTCTTCTGATGACTGGTACCTCAGAATAGAGGCTTATACCGGTGTCTTCTATGACACAGAGATGATATCTTGAACAGATATCCTGAAACATCTTTTTGATAAAATCCTGAGAATAAATTGAAATGATATCATGAAGTATAATTTTTTCGCAGAACTTTGAGTCCTTTTGATAGTACTTTAATATCTCATATTGAAAAGGAAAAGCATAAAAGTCCAGGGAGTATGGATCATATACTTCTTCATCTAATTCCTGCAGGATTCGAGGTCCCCATTCTGAAAAAGGCCTGTTCACAAGTGAAGCAAGATCGCTATATGAACTGATGGGGTCATTATTTATCAGTATTTCGAGCTTTGAGCTCAAGTATGTTTGTCTGATAATTACTTTATTCATTTAGACACCCCCGGTATTTCCAGCTCAGTAACGCTGTGTAATAAAATATCTACAAATTCAATCAGTTTTCTTTTTGCTGCCGTATCTCTGAAAGTATTCAACTGCTGTTTTGCTGATTTCCCGTAATATATTATTTTTTGTGAAGTGTAGTGATACCCATCTGCCTGAGTGATGAGCCAGGTGATCCTTTCATCTAATTCGCTGTTTCGGGGGCTTTTCTTAAGCTGTTTTGCAATTTCCTTCAGTTCTTCTCCATATACAGGATTCTGAAAAGTATGTATAGCTGGAAGTGTATAGTAGCCGCACCAGAAATCATTATGTACTGTCTTTTTAGATTCTTCAGATTTTGAAACAAAATCCATCAGATCATCCCGTATTTGAAACATAAGGCCGAAATATCTGGCGAATCTGTCTACTGCTTCGCGTTCAGATCTGCTGCATTTGCCTTCCCATGCTCCTGATTCGCAGGCAATTTCGAACATTGATGACGTTTTTCCGATAATATTATTAATATATAAATCTTCTGTAATATCGGTGTTGTAACGGTTGTCAAATTGTCCGACCTCTCCATTGCACATGATTTCAAGTCTGGCAAACATTTTCCTGTACCAGGGCTTGTTAATCAGCCTGGTTCTTGCAATGGCAGAAAAAATCATGAAATCACCTGTATATACAGCCATTTCTTTTCCGAATTGTTTCTGAACAGAAATCTTTCCTCTTCTCATATCTGCATCGTCAATAATATCATCATGAATAAGAGATGCAGTGTGACAGATCTCGATGACAGCAGCTGTCTCTGTGGCATTTACATTTCGCTCTTTTAATCGGGCACATAACAGTGTCAGGACCGGACGTATCTGCTTGCCTCTGGCATCCAGTATCCAGTCCATTAGTCTCTGCATTGTTGGAGATTCAGATTTACACAGTCTTTCAATGTGTCTGTTTACCTGGGCAAGATCATATTCCAGGCCGGGAACATCATTAATTTTTATCATGTTTTATACCAACCTTACTGCGCTATTGTGCATGAAAGATGTGACGATATAACAGCGCGTATTTTTCATAAACCGCATCATCTTCAAAGCGTTTGGAATAAAGGATATACTGAAGCAAAGTTTCCCAATGCAGATCATCAAGATCCACATACTGATCCAGTGCAGATGCAGTTTCGCTTTTCCATCTTCCCAGTGATTCCTCCGTCAGCCCTCCTTCTTTATCAAACGTCAGATATTTTTCTGCGCGCTTAAAAGAATCTCCGCATCCAAGCATCCTGAGGAGTGTCCGGCCGAATAAAACGCTGTCAAATTTTCTGCCCGGACCGATCCTGTTATGTAAATGGCGGACAAGTCGGGTCATTTCCCTTTTCTTTGCGTTACATATCCGGTATGAATCAATATGTTTTATTAAATGCTCCAGATTTCTTTCATCATTGAGGATAAACTGATCAAGAAGTTCTGAAACAATGATGCTCCTGAAGCTTTTTAATTCATTAAAGGATATCGAACTCCCGGATGCTGCGTATTTTCCTTCCGCACGATCGATTTTTGCTAAAACAGGCTGTTCCCAATTGTTCTGCATGACTGCGGCAATTCCAGTCCCAAGTTTTGATAATTCTTCTTCCTGCTGTTCATTCAATGCTATTGAATGCCCTGCTATCTCACAGTCATCTTTTTCAGGAAGTCTCATGATTATCTTTGTATTGGTGTTCTTTATGGCAGCTATATCAACAGAAGTCGGAGACTGGTCAACAATAACAAAGCATTCACCATATGTCCGCATCTCAGCAATACTGTTCACGATCATCTCAACAGATTTTTCCATAATGCTGTTTCCGGCCGTTCCAGTTCGTCCTGAGGTGTTTTTTAGAATATTGTGCGCTTCCTCCAATACAGTTAAATGTTTTAAAGCGGCATTGCCTGACTGAGAATGTGCCATTCGATGCTCGCTTAATTTCAAAACAAGAATTCCCATGATCAGTGACTTTGTTTCAGACGAACCGACTCTGCTCAAGTCAATTATTGCCGGTTCATCGAATAAGGTATGGTCTTCAATTTCAAAGTCATTACAGAAAATCTGTCCATAGATACCGTTGGTCATCGAAGTAACGCGTGTGACAAGCGAACCGATGTAATCCCCTTTTGTATCTGCTGAATAGCTCGAATTATTTATTGTTTTTGGAAGCTGTTGTAAAACATCAAAAAAAGTCGGGAACTCTGCCGGCCCGCTTCCGGTATAAACCGAGTTAAGCAGATCCCATCCCCTGCTGACATAAGCCTGTTCAATGGATTCCTTTAAAATTGCAGGCATTGCAGCATACATTTCCCAGCAGGTGTTGAAAATTTCTATCAGTCTGTCAAGATGTTCTAAAATGTGTATTCCGCTGTTGAATGAAAACGGATTTAATTTGAGGAGCTCATCAAATGACGGGTTCGTTGTAAAGAGGTTGATTCCCGGATAATCCCGGAACTGATCTCTGTATTCTCCTTTTGCAGGTTCAATGACCAGGAAAGGAATTTTTTTGCTGCCCATACTGATTTTTTCGATAAGAGTATAAACAGTATTTGATTTCCCGCTCCCTGTAGAACCTGCAATAAAACAATGTGAAGTAAGCATTTCACGGTCGATAGAAACGGTGCTTTGCTCAACCATTCCCATGTGAAAGATCCGCCCGATCTTCAGTTTTGACGCAGTTGCTTCCCGGCTCCACGGAACATTTCTTCCAAATTCCGCAATATTTGTTACAGTAACTCCGCTTACAGATTTTCTTGGAAGATTCAAAAGGAGGGGCAGTTCCTGCCCGCTGATATAATTGACGGGAGGCATGACTCTGAAATCTACACCGGATTCACCCCTGAAAGGAACTTCGAAGCGGGGATGATCCAGCACCATAAGTGAATCTTTTATCAGTTCTCTCTGCTTTGGATCATCACTGACCATACTCATATGTATGCTCTCATTTCCTGTGGTTTCTCCTGTTACTAAGGAGCGATAACAGCTGGAGGCAATGGCAGCAGTTTTTCTCTGGGGTGCAATGATATATACCGCTGCCTCCCACATTCCATAGGTTGCACCTGTTTTTAGTCGATCGATCTGAATATCAATCCTCTTCAGGAGATTCTCAATATTTTTATTTCTGTACTCAAGCGACTGGCTTTCTGTTGTACCTGAGGATCTGGATTCAGATCTCTGAACAGATCGTCCATCCTGCTCTGATTTGATTCTCTGAGTACCTGTGCTGGTACTTTGGCCTATGGAGTCTATATCAGATGAACTTTCGTTCATTCCAAAACTCAGAAGGAAAGGCATCCCAATGCTGTGGCCGGAGCTTTTCCCGTGGGAATGGCCTGAAGTTGTCCCGGAAGCTGTCGAAATACCGTTCGAGATCGAACGGGAGATACTTTCTGTAATGCTTTCAGCGGAAGAGGAACTTTCGTTGCGGCCCTTTGACACTGTCCTTTTTGCAAATGGTGACAGGGCGGTATAAAGTTCTTCATAACCACTCATCCTAAAGCCTATTTCCTGCCGGCTCATCGGGGATGCAATGACCTCGCAGATATATAAGCACCCCCTCATGGTGTCGATGAACTTTTCCAGCCCCTGGACAAAGCCGTCTGCCTCCTGCCCCCTGTATGAAGGAAGCATATTCATACAGGCTATCTGGTCTTCACCGTTGTATGAAGCAGATTCATTCCTGAATTTGAATAGTTCAGATATTTCAGAACTGCTTAAACGATCCAGCAGGCTTCCTGGGAAATAGCCGACGAAAGAATCGTGTAAAATATCATCAGCTATTTTTATATCTCTTTTTGACCTGACCCCAAGGTACAGTAAGGTTTGATCCTTTTCTCCTTTTATGATCAAAGTAAGAGAATTGCAGAAAGACATAACAGCGTTAAAAACACCTGCAAGTTTTTCGGATATATCTTCATTTCTGTCATAAACGATCCTGCTGATATGGTACAGACGTATGTATCTGGGATTTTTTTCGTTATCTGGCATGGGGCTGACAGTATAGTCGGGTATATTGTCAAGATACCTGCGGTCTATAAACTGTCTGGCGGTTTCAATTTGTTGTTTCATTGTTCTTTCAATAGCCATTTTCCCTCCTATGCAAAAAGCGCAGTAACAGTCTTCGAGCCGGAGACTTTTTACTGCGCCGCATCAGGCAGATGATTATAAAATGCTAATGCGATGCTAAAGCTGCATCATTTGATCGGGAGCCCCATTCCATCCTTGAAGCCTCCAAAAAGGATTATGAAGAAATCAATCAGAGCCCAGGTGTAAACAATGATCAGTGGAACAAATCCGACTGCGATGAATGTTGTAGCGGCACCGACTATCCAGAGCAGCAGCATTAGTATTCCTGATCCCGTTTTCCCTGCGTAAAACCGGTGAATCCCCAATCCTCCTAAGAAAAAACAAAGAAGAGCTGCCGCAACACGGCTCTTTTGAGAAACTGTAGGGACTGTTGTCACTTCCGCATAAGACCCGTTATTTACAAAACCTGAATTATTATTGTTCTGTTCATTCATAGAAATATTCCTCCTCGTCAGGCTGTGTGATTCCGAGTTATTGACATTTGGTGAATGTCATTAACTTTTGAAATTATATAGCTTGTTTTATGAAATGACAAGTAGTAAATGTCATTATTTTCTGGTTTTTAACGTATCATCTGATAAAAAGTAATTACTATATATCATTTGAGGTGACATCTTTGTTCAAGAATTGTTCAATGGATGGGAAGCATAATATAAGTGGAATCAATATCAAACGACTGCGTGTGTCTCTTCCAAAGAAAACTTCCCAAAGGGCATTGGCCTATCTTCTGCAATTGCGAGGGCTCGACGTTGACAAGAACGCCATTCAAAGAATTGAGTCCGGACAGCGTTTTGTTACAGACATTGAGCTTAAAGAAATCGCATCTGTTCTTAATGTTACGGTAGACGAATTGCTTAATACTGATTAATTGAAAGAAATATAAATGCTTGCCGCCATTTGTAAAATAAAGCTTACAAATGACGGCATTTTTAATGTAATACGGATGCCCTTGTCTTTGTTTCCAAAGAGTAAAAGATTTTAAGATTTCTCTTAACAGATTTGCATTAGTGTTATAAGTTTCAACGTTTGACATACACCAGCCCCTTGCCTACAATATTACGAAAACAATCAGTTGGGGGTATCCATTAATATGAAATAATTCTGCATGAATTACTCAAGCGGACAAATGCAAGCATAGTTATTCGGGAGAAATTATGAAATCGAAAGCTAATATTCTTATACTGGGAACATCCGGAGCCGGGAAATCTACACTGATCAATGCTATCGCAGGCAAAGAGGTTGCGAAAGTCGGAAGTGGCAGGCACGGAACAGAAAAGATGGAATCCTATGATCTGGAAGGTCTTAATTTCAGGCTCATTGACAGCAGAGGATTCGAATATAATTTCTGGAATACCAAGAAGGCCGTAAGAGATATGAAGACATGGGTAGCGGATGGATTAAAAGATAAAAAACCAAGGATCCATATGCTTTGGTTCTGTATTGATGCGACTTCAAAGCGCTTTACAAAACAGACTATGTCAACCCTTGAGGAAGTAAAGAAGGAATGGAAGGAAGTTCCCATCATCGTTGTACTGACGAAGTCTTTCTTCATGGCTGAGGATGAAGAAAACATTGCGATGGTTAAAGAAAGATTTATGAAAGCTGAAAAGAAGACAGGAATGCCGGTAGCAGTCATTCCTGTGCTTGCCCAGCCCCCAAAGGGAGAGAACATTCCTTCCAGGGGATTGGAGGAACTGATCAACATCACGGAGCAGAATCTTGATAGTGCAGTCAGGGACTCTGACCTTGCTGTGAAGAAGTATGATTTGAAAATGAAAAGAATAAAAGCACAGGCCCTGACTTTCGGAGCCGCAACTTCAGGAGTAGCTGTAGGCGCTATACCGATACATTTCCCGGATGCTGCAATACTAACTCCTATTGAAGTCGCGTTAATCTCAGCAATAGCTGGTGTATATAAACTGGATGATAAAGATGATTTTACAAAGAATCTGATCAGCAGGATCGTTGAGTCTGGCACCGTTGGACTTGTGGCGAAGGCTGCGCTTAATCAATTGAAATTAATTCCAGGCATTGCCAATCTTGCAGCAGATGCTCTCAATGCCTTTGTTGCAGGGGCGATCATTGTCGGAATAGGCGAGGCATCCTCGATAATTATGGAGAAGGCTTATATCGGAGAGATAAACAAAGAAGATTTTGATTGGGTAAACAAAGTTGTTGAAGATCAGATGGGTTTTGTTGTTAAAGCCTTTACAAAAAATATTTCCGATAACGAAGGCACTGTTAATCCAATAGATGTAATTAAAGGGATAATATCCGGACAAAAAACGGATGGATAAATATTAAGCTGTTATAACAGGAGTAAGAAGTTAATTGTCAGGAATGAATATGTCATAATTTGAAATATAGAATTCTTAAAGAAGACCCGTTTTTGTGGGGTAAGGAGATTGTCGGATATGACGAAAAGAAAGGGACTTCTGACTGTTGTCGGCATGGGACCCGGAGCAGTCGAAAAAATGACGATAGAAGCCCTGCAGGCACTAAAGGACAGCGACTGCATTGCCGGCTATAAGGTCTACGTGGATCTGGTAAGGGAACGTTTTCCTGAAAAAAAATTCGTGACAACGCCGATGAGAAAAGAAGAGGAACGCTGCACGCTTGCCCTGTCCGAGGCAGCGGCGGGGAGCCGCGTCGCCTTTATCTGCAGCGGGGATGCCGGCGTATACGGCATGGCGGGGCTTCTTTTTGAAATGGGACGGGACTATCCGGATGTGGAGATCCGGGTTGTGCCCGGCGTCACGGCAGCTTTAAGCGGCGCCGCCCTGCTTGGAGCGCCCCTGATCCATGATTTTGCCCTGATCAGCCTGAGTGATCTGATGACTCCATGGGAGAAAATCGAAAAAAGACTGCGCCTTGCGGCGGAAGCCGATTTCGTTATTGTTCTTTACAATCCCTCCAGCAAAAACAGGGCCGACTACCTGCGGCGGGCCTGCGATATCCTGTTGGGAACCTGCAGCCCTGACACAGTATGCGGGATTGCCCGCATGATCGGCCGGGAAGGGGAGACTGCTGCCATCTGTACACTTCAAGAACTAAAGAATGTTCAGGCAGATATGTTTACAACCGTGTTTATAGGCAATTCCACAACGAAGCGGATCGGCGGCAGGATGGTCACACCGCGCGGATACGCAAGGGAGCGCTGAGGGCAGGTGAAACAAGGGGACGGTTCCTCGTTCCGCGCTGGAGCGGAACGAGGAACCGTCCCCCTGTTATACTTGTAATGATTTGCAAAATACGATACAATTTACATACAAATCATTGCATTAGTAAGGAGGTTTATCATGGCAACATTACAAATCCGTATAGATGATAATTTGAAAAAGAATTCGGATACTCTTTTTGCGGGATTAGGTCTTGATACTCCAACAGCGGTACGTATTTTTCTTTCAGCAGCACAGGAATATAATGGTTTTCCGTTTCCCATCAAGCATCGTACCCCTTCCGCCGAATCGCTGGAAGCAATTGATGATGCCCGTAACCATCGAAATCTTTTCGGTCCCTTTCAGACTGCAGAAGAAGCGGTAGCAGCCATGCTGGAGGAGTAAGATGTACAAAATCCAGTTTACCTCGAAGATGAAAAGGGATGTGAAACGGATGAAGAAGCGGGGAAAGGATATTTCCAGGCTTACATCCGTTTTGTCCATTCTGGCCTCGGGCAATAGTCTTCCGGCAAAAAACAGAGATCATCAACTAGCCGGAAATATGAGCGACTTTCGAGAATGCCATATAGAGTCAGACTGGCTGCTCGTGTATCGAATTGAAGAAGATGTGCTTATTCTCACGGCAACTGAAACGGGAAGTCATGCTGATCTATTTGGGTTGTAGATCAAGGGGACGGTTCCTCGTTCCGCGCTGGAGCGGAACGAGGAACCGTCCCCTGTTTCAGTGCCTTCCTGTTTCGGCGGAGAAGTCGCTGTAGACTTCGCAGAAGCGGGCAAAGAAAGAAGGATCTTCGGAGCCTGCGAAGAGGTGGGACTGGTCTCCGATTCTCTGAGCTCTGAAGAAGGCTGCTCCCTGTTCCCGCTCCTCGCTGATCAGCTCCGTGACGGTGGAAGGGAGCATTACCAGAGACTGCCACAAAACGAAGGGGCTCATATTCCAGAGGATGGAGAGGAGTACGCAGGTGATCCCCAAATGGCAGAAGAATGTGAGTGTCTCGCGGTTTTCCTGTGTAACGCGGTAGATGCCGTTTTCATGGACGTAGCCGTATGATGCCAGAAGGCAGTCAAATTCGTGCGCGATTTCTTCGTAACGCACAGGAATAAGGGAATGTCTGTAAATCTCGGATTCTCTCCAGCGCACAGGATCAGCAAGCTCGGGATGCGCGGCGTAGTATTTGGGTCCGATATCCCACGGGATGCGCAGGCGGTAGCGGCCGGGGGCGGCAGCGGGTGCAATAACTCCTGCATCCCCTGCTGCGGGGGTGAGGATCCGGCCTGTATCAGCCGGCTCAGGTTTAACGCCAGGGTAGGCAGCTGCAAGCTCAGGAGCAGTGTTAAGATCGATCGGCGCGTTAAATTCCTCCAGCCAGGGGAGTGTCAGGGCAGTCTTACCGGCGGCCTTCAGGCACTCCTCGGCTGTTTTTTGTGCCCTTCCCAGGGGGGAGACAAAACAATGACCCATTCGGAGGGAGGGCGCGGCTTTTGCCAGAAGTGCTGCCTCACGGAATCCTTTTTCAGTTAGTGAATCCGTACTGTAGTCAGGCTCTGCATGCCGGATAAATAAAAGACGCATATTTACCTCTCCCTTCCTGAATGGTTACTCTGATCAGTTATTCATTTTTAAGACGTATCTCTTTTTCTTCTGATTTAAATATAACATGTACCTCATCAAACCTACAAGAAGGCTTTTTCATTGATTTTCCGGGGGTATTGCAATAATATTGTTATTGTTCATTGGCATCTGAATCGAGGCATTTGTGCCTTCTTATTCAGCGCAAAAACCCGGGGTGAACGTAATGTGTCTTCGTAAAAAGCCCGTTGGTAAAACTTGACACCAAATGTGCGGTTTGAGATAATTGTACGTATATAGAAGCTGTATATAGATTTCTATAGCGTTCAGAATAATTGAAAATAACAGGATTTGCGATTTTTACGAAAAAGGGGGAGCCTATGGGAAAACCTAACAAAAACCGTAATTCAGGCGGGGGAATGTCAGTCATTATCATGGCTGTCGTCGGCCTTGTGGTCTCCGGACTTCTTGCAGCCCTGATAGGAAGCGGTTCTGCAGGCGGCGTAAGTAAAGATGTTGAAGGAGCATATACACCGGGGTCCTATACGGCGTCTGCGGACGGCTTTGGCGGTCCGGTGGAGGCGACTGTTGAGATCGGCAGCAACGGAGGGATCACTGACGTGATCCTGAAGGGAGAAGGGGAGACCCCTGACGTCGGCGGCGCGGCGATTCCTCTTCTGAGAAAGGCGATTCTGGATGCCCAGAGCTCGGAGGTTGACAGTGTTTCAGGCGCTACCTTTACGAGTGACGGTGTAAAAGCGGCCGTCACGGCAGCTCTTGCGCAGGCAGGCGGCGGGGAGGGGGCAGTATCCTCCGGTTCAAAAGCGGCTGAAGGAAATACCTTCATTCCCGGGACCTACACGGAGACCGCCACCGGTTTCGGAGGCGAAGTCAGCGTCACCGTGAAGGTATCGGAGAATTCAATTGACGATGTGCAGATCACGGGGGATCATGAGACTGAGAATATCGGCTCCTTTGCAGTGTCAATGCTCGGCGACAGGATCCTTGAAGCACAGAGTCCCAATGTGGACGCTCTGACCGGAGCCACAGTGACCAGCAATGCTATCCTGAGTGCATTAAAGAAAGCTCTCACTGCAGCCGGGGCGGATCTGAGCACATTCCCTGCAAAAGAGGACAGATCCAATATCCGCAGGGCATTCAAGACCCTTGACACGGATATCGTGATCGTGGGCGCCGGCGGTGCCGGCATGACAGCGGCGATCAATGCCGCGCAGGCCGGAAAGAACGTGATCCTTGTCGAAAAAATGCCTTACGCGGGCGGAAATACGACAAAGGCCACCGGCGGCATGAATGCGGCTGAGACTCACTATCAGGACGAGCAGGGCATTGAGGACAGTATCGAGCAGTTCGTCGAAGACACGATCAAGGGCGGACACGATATAAACGACAGGGATCTGGTCACGATCATGGCTGAAAACTCCGCGGAGGGAATCGAATGGCTTGACTCCATCGGAGCCCCTCTTCCCAAGATTTCCTTCTCGGGCGGCGCGACCAATCAGCGTATCCATGCTCCCGAAGACGGATCCGGCGTCGGTGCCTATCTTGTAACAGCCATGCTCAAAAAGATCGATGAGTTTGACAATATTAAGGTGATGTACAACACAAGCGTCACCGATCTTATCTCCCTTGAGGGAGTCGTAAAGGGGGTCATGGCGGAAAGCGCCGACGCTTATTACACGATCAACGCTAAGGCGGTCATTCTGGCCACCGGCGGATTCGGCAATAACATGGACATGATCGTGAACTACCGAGACGATCTGGAGGGCACCGTGACGACCAGCGCGCCCGGCATTACGGGCGACGGCATTCTCATGGCTGAGGCTGTAGGAGCAGACCTCGTCGATGTCGACCAGATCCAGCTTCACCCCACTGTTGAGCAGAAGACCAGCATGCTGATCACCGAGAGCGTCCGCGGAGACGGGGCGATCCTTGTCAACCAGGATGGTAAGCGCTTTACCGACGAGCTGCTCACCCGTGATGTCGTTTCCGCTGCAGAGCTTGAACAGCCTGGCAGCTACGCTTACATCATTTTTGATCAGAAGCTTCGCGACGGCCTCAAGGCTATCGAAAAATACGTGTCGACCGGCATTACTGTGCAGGGCGATACCATCGAGGAGCTTGCCAAAAAGATCGAAGTGGATCCCGCGACTCTTGCTCAGACGCTTGAGACCTGGAACAAGGCTGTAGCAGATAAAAACGACGCTGAATTCGGACGCAATACGGGCATGGATAACGACCTGAGCACAGCTCCTTACTATGCCATCAAGATCGCGCCCGGCATCCACCACACCATGGGCGGCGTTCATATCAACACCAGCGCGGAAGTAATCGATACCAACGACAAAGCCATCCCCGGCCTCTTCGCGGCAGGCGAGGTCGTCGGCGGCGTCCATGGCGGCAACCGCCTGGGCGGAAACGCGGTGGCAGATATCGTGGTCTTTGGCAGGATCGCCAGCGACAGCGCTGTCAAATACTGCGACAAGAAGTAAAAAATATTGTCTGTGAATATTTCGAGGGGACTCCTTCCCCATATCATCAAAAGCCGGACTTTTTGTAGTCCGGCTTTTGTGTGGACCAGGGGACGGTTCCTTGTTCCACGCTGTACCAGCGATGGCTAAAGTTTCCTGACCCAGCTCCCCAAAGAGCATCCATACTTTAACGAATCGAGGAACTGTTCCCTGTTACGTTGAGGAGCCGTTCCCTGCTGCATTCTGCCTGAAAATGGACATAGGAACCGTCCCCCTGTTTCACTTCACGAGCTCTATTTCTTCACCTTCATCTATGATAAGCAGGTTTTCTGAAGGAAACTGCTCCGCTCTTTCGCGGTCGAAATACACTCCGTCCGATGCAGGGATGACATGGTAGGGAATATTGTGTTTTGCCTGTACAAGGGCTGCGCACTCCGCCGCTTCCTTCAGGTCCATGTTATATACGCCGTCACAGCAGAAAAAGGCGTAATCTATATTCTTTTCGGCAAGCTGAGGCATCTGTTCTGTTTTGCTCGTATCCCCGGACACATAGACAGAAACTCCATCGCTGAATGTCAGCACATAACCCACGCATTCATCCTTACTGTGATTGTCGTTGTATCCTGCTTCAACCGCCTCGACCCGTACATATCCAAAATCAAACGTCTGGTGTTCACTGCCTGCAAGTGCTTCTTTCCATGTAATGACCCTGCAGTCCTGACTGCGGTTTGTCACCTTATCGACCACATTGTGGTCACGGTGAGCATGTGTGACCAGGATCAGATCTGCGGCAGGGTCGTATCCGTCACCGGCATAAGGGTCGATATAGATCACCTTTCCTTCACTCGTTGTGATCCGGATGCTGGCATGTCCCATATACAGAAGCTTTGCCGAAGGCTTCTTCTCCTGATCACTGGTTTTGTCTGTTTCCGAAGTCTCTTCTCCACTCACTGAGAGATCAGCATTCTCACTCCTGCCATCCTTTTCTGTTAAATTTTCATCTGTTTCCTGCTGCGCAGATGAACTGCCTTCTTCCTGTTCTGAAGTGACTACATCGCCTTTCCAGTCAATGATTCCCCCGAACTCATAGATATTTGTATACCCCATATCAGCCAGTTTCTGTGCCGCCTGTTTGCTGCGGTTGCCGCTCCTGCAGTAGATCAGTATGATCTGTTCCAGATCAGGAAGCTCTTTTGGCTAATCTGTGCCGATACTTTCATTGGGGATCAGAATGGCTCCGGGAATATGGCCGGCATCGTATTCATCCTGCCTGCGTACATCCACAACGATATGCCCGTCATCTTTTTCCATCATTTTTCCTGCTTCATCCTGGCTTATCTGATGGTAAGCCTGCGACTTATCTTCGCTGTCCGGCTTCCCGCTGCAGGCTTCAAGCAAAAGCAGAACAGCCGTCAGCATGGTCATGAATATCATCAAAACACTTTTTTTCATAGTCAGCTCACTTTCTGAAAATTTTTGGAAATATACAGGAATATACAGGAACAGATGGTAGATGCAGTGAAGTAGAAAATAATTATGATGTGTACGTCATCTACGATTTAAAAATATTATAATCCTGTGCGCTTTTTCAATCAACTCGGGTTTAATGACAGACTAAAAAGCTTAGGCCTGACCAGATGCGGTCGTATGGCAGGTTATGTAATCGGCATGGGGTATAACTTGGAATATCCTTGAATCACTGCTATAATTGGAATGCATCCGCAGTTTTGGAATATATCATGTATTTTAAGGAGGTCTTATGCAGTTCAAACCGGAAAAGAAACTTGGCTTCGGCCTGATGCGCATGCCTCTCAATGACAGGACGAACGAGGCAGATGTGGATATTGAGCAGGTTAAAAAAATGGTGGATCTCTATTTGGAGAGGGGATTCACTTACTTCGATACCGCCTGGATGTATCACGCTTTTTCGAGTGAAAATGTCGTAAAGGAGGTTCTGGTGGACCGTTATCCCAGGGAGAGCTATACGCTTGCGACCAAGCTTCACTCTGGATTTTTTAATACACTGGAGGATCGGGACAGGGTTTTCAATACCCAGCTTGAAAAAACAGGTGCCGGCTATTTTGATTATTATCTCCTGCACGACATCAGAGAGGAGAGCATCGGTAAATATGAAGAGCTGGACTGCTTCCGCTGGCTTCAGGAGAAAAAGGCACAGGGCCTCGTCCGGCACGGGGGATTCTCCTATCACGACGGGCCCGAGCTCCTTGACAGGATCCTGACCAGCCATCCGGAGATAGAGTTTGTCCAGCTGCAGATCAACTATCTCGACTGGGACAGCGAAAGGGTCCGTTCAGGCGATAATTATGCCGTCGCGGAAAAGCACGGTAAGCCGGTCATCGTCATGGAGCCGGTCAAGGGCGGAACGCTTGCAAATCTTCCTGACGCTGCCGCCGGCCTGTTCACATCCAGGGATGCCTCAAAATCCGTTCCCAGCTGGGCGATCCGCTTTGCGGCTTCTCTTCCCAACGTCATGGTGGTCCTGTCCGGCATGAGCTCTATCGCTCAGATGGAGGACAACCTCAGCTATATGGAAAACTTTGTTCCGCTGACGGAGGAGGAAAAGAAGCTCTGTTTTCTTGCTGCAAAAGCTGTCAACAGCAGGATCACTGTTCCCTGTACATCCTGTCACTACTGTACCGATGGCTGTCCTCAGAAGATATGCATTCCGGAGTACTTTTCTCTCTACAATGAAGCCAAACGCGGAGATCTGGAGGAAAAAGAGAGGAGTGCGGTCTGGACAAATTACGACAGCCTTACGAAACAGTTTGGCAGTCCCGGAGACTGTATTGAGTGCGGCCAGTGCGAGAGCGTATGTCCCCAGCATCTGGAGATCATCCGGCTTCTGAAGGATGTCGACGGGTGTTTTGGAGAATAATACAGATTTTCTGCTTCTGTACTCGCTGTTCTTGAAGTGGACAAGTCGAAGAATTTCGATCCGTGAAAAGCTTAGTGACTGAAAAAACCATCTGTTTGCCTGCTGCGTTCTGCAGCCGTACAGGCCGTTTAAAAATTATAAAGAAGGAGGCGCCGCATGACTTTTGAGGAAAGAACCGATCATTCGGCAATATCGATCCCGCGGATTATGCTTGCGGCGCCTCGCAGCGGAAGCGGCAAGACCCTGCTGACCTGCGGGCTTCTTCGCCTGCTTCAGAAAAGGGGAATGCACCCTGTTTCTTTTAAATGCGGGCCTGACTATATAGATCCCATGTTTCACCGTCAGATCCTGAAGGTCCCTTCCCGGAATCTGGACACTTTTTTTTGTCCTGACGGGGGAACAGGGGAAATCCTTGCCCGTGCTCTGCAATCAGCGTATCCATCCGAAAAAGCGGATATTACGGTCATCGAGGGCGTCATGGGCTACTTTGACGGAACGGGAAAGAGCGGCATCGAGGCATCTTCTTTTGATCTGGCAAAGCAGACGCAGACCCCTGTGATCCTTATGATCGACGCAAAGGGTATGGGAAGGTCTATATCCGCCCTGGCCGGAGGCTTCATAGACTTTGAGCTGCAGAATTCATCCTTTCGGGCGGAATTGTCCGATGAAAATTTACCCTCAGAGTTATCTCAAATAAAGGGAGTATTCCTTAACAGGATATCTTTGGGAATGTTTCCTGTTATGAAAAGATGGATCGAGGAGGATACGGGGATCCCGGTCATCGGATACCTTCCATTTGACGCGCGGTTAAAACTGGAAAGCCGCCACCTGGGCCTTTTTATGCCGGAGGAGATCCGGGATCTGGAAAAAAAGACGGATCTTCTTGCGGATACATTATCGGAAACACTGGATCTGGAAACCCTTATTTCGATCGCGCGGACTGCGCCGGATCTGAATACGGTTATAAGGCGGAATATTTCTTCGTCATCAATAAGGCATTCAGGTTTTGAGATGTTTTCTGATCAGGAAAAATCGGAATCGGACTTAACGACAGGCAGTGAAAATAACGTTCTTTACAAGGACAAAGGCGGGCTGTACCATGAGAATTTACCTGGGATAAAAAACTCCTGTGCCCGCATTGCTGTGGCATGGGACGAGGCTTTCAGGTTTTATTATGAGGACAATCTGGACCTGCTCCGGGAGGCCGGTGCAGAGCTTGTCTTTTTTTCACCGGTCCATGACCATGAGATGCCTGAGGCGGACGGCCTTTTGCTGGGAGGAGGATATCCGGAGCTTCATGCAGAGGCTCTTTCGGGAAACGAATCGATGAAAGAAAGTATCCGCAGATTCGCCAAAGAGGGCAGACCCATCCTTGCGGAATGTGGAGGTTTCATGTACCTGCAGGAATATCTGGAAGGGAAGGACGGCAGCCTCTTTCCCATGTGTGGAGTCCTGCCGGGCACCTGCCGCAGAAGGGACCGGCTCGTCCGCTTCGGTTATGTGGAATTGGAGCGAAATCCCGCATGCATGGACAAGGACCCGCGCGGAAAGACAGAAAGTCCGGAAGATACAGTTTTCAGTTCTGTCTCCGGCAGAATCCGATCAGGGCTGACAGAATCCCCGTCCGGCAACAGGCTGGATTCTGAAACGGGATTTCTCCTGGCAGGGCACCGGATCCGGGGACATGAATTTCACTATTATGATTCCACGGAAAACGGGAGCGCCTGTAAGGCACAAAAGCCGGGAAGTGATCGCTCCTGGCCGTGTATGGTTGTCAGGGGGAATATCATGGCAGGATTTCCGCATCTCTATTACCGGTCTGATCCGGCGTTTGCTGTAAATTTTGTGCAAAGATGCAGTTCTTTTTTGAAAGGGGAGCAGGCATGACAAAGGCTGATGAATATCTTGTCAGTGACATAAATAATATTCTGGAAAACGGATACCTGGATGTCGATCCGCGCCCGAAATATGAGGACGGGACGCCGGCGCATACGATCAGCGTCAATCATGTGATGCGTAAATATGATATTTCGAAAGGGGAATTTCCCATCTGTACACTGCGTCAGCAGGCCTGGAAGACAGGAATCAGGGAGATTTTTACGATCTATCAGCACCCGACAAATGTGCTTGCCGAGATGAAGGAATACGGCGTGACCTGGTGGGATCCGTGGGATATCGGGGACGGGACCATCGGCCAGCGCTACGGCGCTACTGTAAAAAGATATGACCTGATGAAGAGGCTGCTCGATGACATACGAAAGGATCCTTATGGCAGGCGGAAGGTCGTATCACTGTGGCAGGAGGCTGATCTGCGTGAGACTCCCGGGCTTGCTCCCTGTGCTTTTCTGACGATGTGGAACGTGCGGGGGGACTATCTGGACATGTCTCTCATCCAGCGCAGCGGGGACATGCTGACGGCTTCCGGCGGCGGCGGGATCAACGAGATCCAGTACGCCGCGCTCTTAATGATGGTCGCCAATACGGTCGAAAAAAAGCCGGGTGTATTTACCCACTTTGTCGCAAATGAACAGATCTATGACCGCCATATGGAAAACGCTAAGGAGATGCTCCGTCGGGCAAAAGAAGCGAAAGAAGCATCACTAAAAACAAAATCATCTTGCGCGTCAGGAACAGAAAACAGCTCTGAACAGGATAAGACCTCTGAGTATATTTCTCCTCAGCCCATGCTGATCTTAAACCGTCAGCCGGGATGCCCGTTTGAGGACTATGTGATCGGAGACTTTGAGATGCGGGACTATGTGCCCATAAAGCCCCAGCTGAAGTTTGAACTTGGAATCTGAGAAGAAAAACCAGACTGCTTCAACAAGAATTTCTATTGTGGTCAGCAGCAGTTCCGTGAGCAGAGGATGATATTTATGGACAGTAGAAAAAGAGAAGTACATAAAAAAGTCCTTGTCTTTGGAGGTACTTCGGAAGGGCGTATGCTCATTGAGATGCTGCTTGCGGAGGGTTTTTTATGTACAGCCTGTGTCGCGACTGAGTACGGGGCACAGTGTCTTTCGGGGCATACAAATCTGGAAGTGCTGACAGGCCGCATGGACTGCTCCGCCATGATATCCTTACTTTCCGGAGAAACCTTTTTGTGCGTTGTGGATGCGACCCATCCCCATGCGGCTGAGGTGACAGGTGAGATCCAAAGAGCCTGCACCGGAACCGGGATACCCTATCTGCGATACAGCAGAAAAACAGGGTATTCAGCCGGGACGGGGACAGATTCTTATGAAATTACAGATTCGGCATCTGCAGGTTCCCGTCAGCTTCTGTATGCTGAGGATATGAGGGAGGC
Organism: Lachnospiraceae bacterium UBA3386; assembly: GCA_002358875.1. Classification (GTDB taxonomy): domain Bacteria; phylum Bacillota; class Clostridia; order Lachnospirales; family Lachnospiraceae; genus CAG-791. Next base: position 19,697 of record DEPS01000014.1, read on the forward strand.
CGCTGAGCTTCTGGCTAAGGCGAAGGGGAAGATTCTTGTAACAACGGGAAGCAGGGAGATAGAGCTTCTTGTTTCTCAACTGGGCGATCCTTCGAGGATCATAGCCCGTGTGCTGCCAGCTGAAGAAAGCCTTCAGGCCTGTGCCCGTGCAGGACTTGCGGGCAGGCAGATCATTGCCATGCAGGGGCCTTTTGATGCGGAAATGAACAGGGCTCTGATCCGCCATTACGGTGTATCATGGCTCCTTACCAAGGAGACGGGCAGGGCAGGAGGCTTTCAGGAAAAAATCGAAGCAGCCCGTCTGTGCGGGATCGGAGCAGTCGTTATACGAAATCCTGAAAAAAAAGATTCCTTTTTCATTTCTCAAAGAGCTTCAAAGACAAATACCGAGGAAGGCGGTTCCCGATTTATTTCACAGAAATTTTCTCAGAAACCTTCACAGGAACAGGCGGCGCAGACAGATCCTTTTTTCATTTCCCAAAGTCTTGACGGGATCATGGAAAAGATCAGGCAGCTTGCCGGAAGAGAGACCGGGCAAAAACAGGCCGGACTGCAGAGAAAACAGGAGCTGGTGCTGGTCGGCGTCGGTGTCGGCGCGCAAAAAGCCCGTACCCGGGAAGCGCAGGAGGTCCTTGAAAAGGCACAGGTGATCTTCGGGGCGCCGGGCGTATTGCGCATGCTCCGGCAGGACCCGGCATTCGGAAAAGCATGTCTGTCTGAAAAGCCCGATGCGATCGGGAAAGCAGATTTCCCTGGAAAGCCCGTTGATATCTGGAAAGCAGATTTATCTGGAAAACCCGATGAAATCGAAAGAGCAGATCTGACTGCAGGAAAAATCTGGATCCCGGAGTACGACAGTGAAAAGATCCTGGCATATCTTTCAGGCCACCCCGGGATCGAAAGGGCCGTTGTGGCATATTCGGGCGACAGCGGTTTTTACAGCGGGGCAGGGTCCATGACATCCCTGGTAAAGCAAATGCAGGAGGACTGGCAGGAAAAATCGTCTTCCGGGATTGCAGAGAATGACCGGTTTTCCCTTCCTGAGCTTAGACTGATATGCGGAATTTCCAGCATTTCCTGGTTTGCCGCACGGGCACAGATCCCGTGGCAGGATATGAAGATCCTCAGCTCGCACGGCAGGGAGTGCAATATAGTCGGGCAGGTGCGAAGACATCCCAAATGCTTTCTGCTTCTCTCCGGGGCGTCGGACCTTCGTCGCACGGCAGGTCTTCTGGAGGAAGGGCAGACAAACGGACTTCTTGGCAGGCTGAGGCTGATCTATGGTTATGCCCTGTCCCGTCCGGAGGAGGAGATCCGGGAATGCAGCACGGCGCAGCTTCGTGAAGTGAACAGGGAAGGACTGTATGTTCTTTACATCGAACACCTGGATGCATCGGATACTCCGGTGGTACCGGGACTTTCGGACACTGCTTTTGTGCGGGGAAGGGTTCCCATGACTTCTTCGGAGATCCGTACTCTGTCGCTGTGCAGACTCCGGCTCACACCGCAGGCAGTTTTATATGATATCGGTGCGGGCACCGGCTCCGTCAGCGTTGAGGCGGCGCTCATCTGTCCGGAGGGCACCGTCTATTCCATTGAAAGAAATGAAAAGGCAGCCGCGCTTTTAAAGGAAAACCGGGCCAGGTTCTGTCTCTCCAATATGAAGATCATCGAGGGAGAGGCTCCACAGGCAATGAAACCGCTTCCACCACCCACGCACGCTTTCATCGGAGGAAGCGGCGGAAGCATGGAGGAGATCATCCGCCTTCTTCTGGAAAAGAATCCTTCTGTCCGTATTGTGGCCAATTGTATAACGATAGAGACGCTTTTGCAGATCCGTGAAGCAATCGGTAAGCTGCCGGTCATTGATGTGGAATGGACACAGATCAGTGCGTCCTGTGGTGATACACTCGGTAGATATCATTATCTTCGCGCCAGAAATCCGGTTTTTGTGATTTCTTTTAGAGGCAAGGCAGAGAAAGTCAGCACGGAATAAGAAAAAGAAGACACTGAGAGAAAACGCCCGGTGACCTGATTCTTTTGCCGGATCCGTTTTAAGGGAAGGTTGTTGTTGATGTTTTTTTCGGGATTTATTAATGCGGACATTGTGAAGACCCGCATCGCGGTGCTCCTGATCGCTGCTGCGGTGGATCTGCTTGTCGGCGATCCGCTCTGGCTCTGGCATCCGGTGCAGGGCATGGGAGCACTGATAAACGCCTCTGAATCATTTTTCAGAAAAATATTCCGTGCTCCGTGGAAAAGGGACAAAGAAGAGAGAATAAATAGCGGAAAGAAATCTGATGATGAAAATAGATTAAATAATGAGCAGAGATCAAATGATGGATATATTTCAACAAAAGATGTAAATGGATCAGATGATATACAGGCTCTGAAAAATATTGAAAAAAAGGAAACGAAGAAAGAAGCCGACGTAGAATCCGGCATAATAGATAAAAGTATCAGATGGCGCGAGCGGCTTGCTGGTGCCTGTATGGTCTTTACGGTGCTTTTTTTGACCATGGGGTTCTATTTTCTTCTCATTCGTTTTTGCAGGCTGGTCCATCCGTGGCTTTCCATCGCGGCGGAGGGCATTCTCTGCGGGCGTCTTCTCGCCCTTCGCAGCCTGGGGGAGGCAGGAAGGTCGGTCCGGGATCCCCTCAGAAGCGGAGATCTGGAAGGAGCGAGAAGGGCTGTTTCTATGATTGTCGGACGTGATACAGAGCGTCTTGATAAAGAGGGGATCGTGAAGGCTGCAGTTGAAACAGTAGCGGAAAACACATCAGACGGCATCACGGCTCCGCTTTTTTATATGGTTTTATCTGGTGGCGCAGGCGGTGTTTTTTATAAGGCAGTCAATACAATGGATTCCATGACGGGATATAGAAACAGGCGGTACAGGTATTTTGGAACGGCGGCGGCACGCCTGGATGATGTTTTAAATTTCATACCCTCAAGGTTAACGGCTCTTTTTATGATCCTTGCCTGTCTTCTCCCCGTCTCTGCGAAAGACCGGTCGGCTGACAGGGCGCCGGACGGGAAAAATGCTTTTCGAATATGGATTCGGGACCGCGGCAGGAGCCCCAGCCCCAATTCCGCCCAGACCGAATCTGTCTGCGCGGGGGCCCTGCATATCCGCCTTCTCGGAGATACCTGGTATTTCGGAAAACTCCATCACAAGCAGGAGATCGGCGATGGGAAGCGGCCTGTCGAGACCGAAGATATCACACGCGCAGTAGGGCTTATGAATAAAACGTGCGGGCTTATGTATTGCGTTTCCATTTGTGTCCTTCTTCTAATAGTGATGCTTTCGGCATCCGGATGTGCGGGCGCTGATGGAAGGGCAGAGCAGCAGTCAGGAAATAAATCTGCGGGAAGTGTGAGGGAAAGCCAGCCAGGAAATAAAGCTGCGGGAAGTGTGAGGGAAAGCCAGCCAGGAAATAAAGCTGCGGAAAATGTAGAGGAAAGTCTGTCAGGAGATCGGAAAGAGATTTCTGATGCCCGGGCTGTTGATCAGGAGAAAACAAATACAACAGGAAGGTCCCTTCCCGGGCCTGGCACATACGAGCCGATAGAATTTACAGTGCGCGGCGGTACAGGGAAGGTGACGATCACCTGCCCTGAAGTGACGGTCACGGCTGCGGAAAAATGGCCTGCAGAGGCTTTGCTGGTGCTTGACAGCCCGCATTATGAATGGGTAAAAGCCGGCGGCATTAAGTACGAGCCGGTCAACTCAGATGATTCGGACAGAAAGACCTCTGAATTTCGTATACCGGTCCTCCTCGAAGAGGAAATGGAGATCATCGGGCTGACGACTGCAATGTCGGAACCGCATGAGATCACTTACACGATCCTGATCAGCCTGACAAAGAAAGATGAAGAGGCTCATACAGGAAAAGAAGAAGGAGAGTACGAAGAAAATAATTCTGATATCGGCTTAAAAGATGAATCCCAAAAGTCAGAATATACCCGTGTCGATCCTCCCAAAATACCCGGTCTAACATTTATATCATCCATGGACTTGTCTTATGCCAGGGCATTTGATATTTATTTCTACCAGGCCTCCGGAAATGATTCGAGGGATTTAAAAGGGGCTGCGGCCGGGGATACACAGTATATTCTGATCGATATTCATGAGAGCGCATCTTATCTCCTGGTTCCTGAGGGAAAAGAGGTGCCGGAGGGGATCTCAAAAGAGATCATCGTTCTGCGCGCCCCGGTTCAGAATATTTATGCCGCTGCCACTTCCTCGGTGGCTTTGTTTAACGCCTGCGGCGCACTGGATCAGATAATGTTTACGGGAACAGATGCCGGGGGCTGGTATATTGACCCTCCCAAAGAGGCGCTTAGAGATGGCCGCATGGTATACGCGGGCAAATACAGCTCACCGGATTACGAGCTGCTGGCGGCCTCCGGCTGCGGCCTGGCGGTGGAGTCCACGATGATCCTTCACGCACCGGAGGTGAAGGAGAAGCTGGAGGAGCTGGGTATACCGGTCCTGATCGATACTTCCAGTACAGAGAGCCATCCCCTGGGAAGGACTGAGTGGGTGCGTCTGTACGGAGCTCTGACGGGGCACAGGGAGGAGGCAGACGCTTTTTTTGCCCGGCAGGCCCGGAAACTGCAGGGTATGGCAGGCATTTCGAAAACTCCTGATATGACGCCGGCTGATTCAGATGTATTATTAAATGAAGAAAATGCAGAAGAAAAAGTAAAAGTAAAAGATAATCTATACGAAGATACCGGAAAGACTGTGGCCTTCTTTTCTGTAACAAGTACAGGGAATATCATTGTGCGCGCGTCAGATGACTACATCCCCGGCATGATCTCCCTGGCGGGCGGAAAATATGTCTTTAAGGATCTCGTGAACACTTCAGGAAGCAGCGCATCGGTGCGTATGTCGATGGAAACCTTTTACAGTGAGGCAAAGGACGCGGATTATCTGATCTACAACTCGACGATCGAAAGTCCTCTTCGAAGCCTTGCGGAGCTGACTGCAAAATCCGGGCTTTTTGCCGATTTCAAGGCTTTTCAGGAGGAAAATGTCTGGCAGATCCGCCGCAGCCTCTACCAGTCCCCGGATATTGCCGTGGATATGATCTATGACATAAATAAAATGCTTTGCGGGGGCGCGCAGGACGACATGGTTTTTCTTGAAAAGGTGGGGCCTTAAGAAACAGGTCTTCAGGTTTTTAAAATCCCCCATCCCGGGAATAAGGCGGGATGGGAAAAGATAAGGGCCTTTGCCTGCTTTTTTCCGGCGGAACAGGCGGTAAGTTAAAAAACCGCCCTGCGGCAGGGGGTATAGGTTTATGCGGATAGTAATGATGGCATGCACGGAGCGCGGGTTTATTTTGATGCGGCGCACGGCTAAAGCCCTGGAGCTGCGCCTTCCCGGGGCAGAAATCATACAGGAGGGACGCTGTGCCCGCGTGCCGGGATACGAAGATGGTCCGAGACTATCGCAAAGCACTGAAAAATGGTTTTCCCGCGCTGATGCGCTGGTGTTTTTTTCAGCAGCAGGCATTGCAGTACGATGTATCGCTCCTTTTGTAAAGGATAAATTTACCGATCCTGCCGTGATCGTTATGGACGAGGGCGGGAATTTTAGCATTTCACTTCTGTCGGGCCATGTCGGAGGCGCAAACCGGCTCTGCCGCATCCTTGCCGGAGAGACAGGCGCCATACCGGTGATCACGACCGCAACAGACACGCAGGGGCGGTTTGCGGTTGATGAATTTGCCGCGGAATACGGCCTGCACATAGGCAGCAGGGAGGCGGCAAAAAGGATCTCTGCTGCAGCTGCTGCGGGAGAAAGAGTGAAAATCTATGCGGACCCGGGTTCAGGAGTCTTATTATTTTCCGGAGAGGATACTATTACGGAAAAGGGCGGGGCCTTCATTATCCCGGAGGGAACCGGAGCGGTCATTACCAGGGAACGAAGCGGGGCGGAAGTTATTATTTCCTTTTACAAAATGCCTCAGGACAGGCCGGATGCCCTTTACCTCATCCCCCGTCTGGTGACGCTTGGAATCGGCTGCAGAAAGGGAACAGAGGCTGAAAACATTCGGGAAACGGTGGAGGAGCTGCTAAGAAAAAACGGAATTTTCAGGGAAGCTCTATGCGGAGTCGCGACCATCGACCTGAAAAAAGAGGAGACGGGCCTGATCGCTTTCTCAGATCTGTGGAATCTGCCGCCTGCCTTCTATACTGCAGGCGAGCTTTGCGCGGTGCCCGGTGTTTTCAGTGAATCCGCATTTGTCAGGGAAACTACCGGGGTTGGAAATGTCTGTGAAAGAAGCGCAGTAAAGCTGGCAATGGATATGCTTCCTGCCATGGGGAAGGAGGCATTTGCTGTGAAAAGCCAACTGTCGGGAAGTAAGGGCATGTTTTGTCTGCAGATGGATCCGGTACCTGGAGAAGCGGAGGTACGTCTTCTGGCCAAAAAACTGTCACGAAACGGAGTGACGGCAGCCCTTGCCTGCTGTGTGCGTCCCGGCAGATGGAAGGAATGACTCACCTCCCTATGAGCAAAACGTGGACGCGAAAAAGCGTCGAATCATCATCCCCTTCGGAGCTGCGGGTTTTGCGAATGAGAGGGGGGTAAGCGCCAAAGCGCTAAAACCGCACAGTCAGGTTTATATGTATACGGGTTTTTCTTTGTGAAATAAATAAATTCATATAGGCAGTAATTCCGGAGGTAAAGGCACATGCCATTTCAAATCATCCGAAACGATATAACCAGGGTCAAAGCCGATGCCATTGTCAATACAGCGAATCCAAAACCCCGCATAGGACGTGGAACAGACAACGCTGTTTACCTGGCAGCCGGTAAGGAACAGCTGCTGTCGGAGCGCAAAAAGATCGGTGACATTGCGCCGGGGCAGGCTGTCAGCACAGATGCTTTCAGACTTAGCGCCAGATACATCATCCACACAGTCGGGCCGGTTTGGGAAGGCGGCAGCAAGGGCGAACAGGATATCCTCCGTTCATGTTATGAGAATTCTCTGCAGCTGGGTGTAAAGCTTGGCTGCAGCAGCATTGCTTTCCCGCTGATCTCCTCAGGGGGATACGGTTTTCCAAAGGACGAGGCTCTGAATATTGCCCTGTCGGAGATAGGAAGATTCCTTCTGACACATGAGATGGAGGTCATTCTGGTAGTCTTTGACCGGAAGGCGCTGGAGCTTTCCGAGCAGCTGGTCGGCGGCATTGAGCGGTACATTGATGAGCACTCGGCTGATATGCTGCAGGAGGAAGAATACGGCGGTGATTATTATTCAGATATACGAAGGAGTGAGACGGTATGTCTGGCAGAAGCCCGAGAAAGGCCGCTTTTGGGAACGGCTCCTTCAGAGTATGTCGAAGAAAATATCGCCGGTGAGATACCTTTTTCTATGAGCGTAATGCCGTATGCATCCGGAAAGAGCCTGGATGAGGTGCTCGTCAGAGCCGGCGAGACCTTCCAGCAGAAGCTGTTCAAGCTGATCGATGCCAGCGGAATGGACGATGTGACGGTCTATAAAAAGGCCAACATCGACAGAAAGGTATTTTCCAGAATCCGCTGCAAGGCGGATTACAAGCCCAAAAAAAAGACTGCGGTTGCCTTTGCAGTGGCTCTGGAGCTTGATCTTCCGACAACACTTGATCTGCTGTCCAGAGCGGAGATAGCATTTTCGCCCAGCAGCCGTTTTGACCTGATCGTCACATACTTTATCACAAATAAGATCTATGATATATATGAGATCAACGCTGCCCTTTTCAAATACGGTCAGCAGACCCTGGGTGCGTAACAGACCTTTATCACATTCATGGGGCGGGGGAATGTCGAATAGGCAGCAGCTCTCTAAAAGCAGGGTGAATGGCGAATGGAAGAATATATCACAAAAGCAGGAAAAAAGCTCCGCCGGGGCTATACGACCGGCAGCTGTGCCGCCGCTGCGGCAAAAGCAGCGGCAGCAATGCTTCTTTTGGGAAAGCCTGTTTCACATGTCAGCATTCGGACACCGAAGGGGCTGGATCTTCTGCTTGAGGTGGAGGATATCCGTTTTCACAGAAAAATATTTTCAGACATACCTTCAGAGTGTGCCGGGACACAGCAGGAATTTTTTGAAAAAAAAGAAGCACCGGTTCGAAGCGTTTCCTGTGCCGTGCGAAAGGACAGCGGGGACGATCCTGATGTTACGAACGGGGCTCTGATTTATGCTGAGGTCGCTTTTTCGACTGTTCCCGGTATTCGGATCGAGGGCGGAGAAGGCGTCGGCCGGGTGACGAAGCAGGGGCTTGACCAGCCGGTCGGGGCGGCGGCGATCAACAGCACGCCCCGCAGGATGATCTCGGATGCTGTCGGGGATGTCCTGAAAGAAGCACTGTGTCTGAGGAAAGAGAAGGGTGCAGGCAGTGAGGAATTTTTCAGATGCGGGAAGCTGAGCCTGCCCAGAACCCTGGACGAAAACGGAGGTGGACAGGATAGAGCGTCGGGCTTGACTGAAAAGGCGGAAAATGATTTAAGTCCGGGATTTGTGGTCACGATATCAGTCCCGGGCGGACGAGAGCTTGCCGGGAAAACCTTTAACCCCAGACTGGGGATTGTCGGCGGGATCTCCATTCTGGGAACGACTGGGATCGTGGAGCCCATGAGCGACGATGCCTTAAAAGAAACTATCCGGACCCAGATCCGAGTCCGCCGCTGTGAGGGAATGAAGATCCTTCCCGCCGCGCCGGGCAGTTATGGGAAAGCCTTTTTTCTGAAAAAATACGGCTTTCCGCTGGATACCGCTGTAACAACGTCAAACTTTATCCGGGATACGGTGGAAATGGCTGTGGAGGAGGGCTTTACCAGAATGCTCTTTGTCGGTCATATCGGCAAGCTGGTGAAGGTGGCCGGCAAAATTCCCAATACTCATTCAAAATATGGCGACAGAAGGATGGAGATCCTTACAGAATTTGTAAAAAAGACCTGTTTCTTACAGCATGAGCCGGAAGCTGCAGATTCCGAAAGAAAAGTAGAAATTCTGGAGGCGGCCCTCTCGGACTGCGTCTCCATTGATGAAGCAGTACGTCTGCTAAGGCTTTACGGAATGGACAAGCCTGTGCTTTCCGGGATGACCCGCAGTATTAAAGAGGTCATGGAGTCATGGTCATGTGGAAGAATGCAGGTTGAGGTAATTGTCTTTTCAAACGTTCATGGCGAACTGGGAAAAACAGACGGAGCAGGACTGTTCCTGAAGGAAATTATGAAGAATCTGCCTGGTGACCAGGCTTTCATTACGAAGACCTGACACCTGACCTGGCGTAATACAAGGAAAACGTTTGTATGCTGCAGTCAATATTTCTTGCCTTTGCACTTTATTCGAGGATACCTGTGCCGCAGGCAAAATGGAATGAAAAAAATATGCGTTACTGCATCTGTTTTCTGCCCCTGGTGGGGGTGGTGATCGGAGCGGTCCAGTACGGAGCTTTTTTTCTGCTTGACAAAATCTCTGCGGGCCCGGTTTTCCGGGGGGCGGTACTTGCGGCACTGCCTGTTTTACTCTCGGGCGGGATCCATATGGACGGCTTTATGGATACCTGCGACGCCATCCATTCCTGGAAGGGGCGGGAGGAGCGGCTTCGTATTCTGAAGGATCCTCACACCGGTGCCTTTGCTGTGCTGGGCTGCGCCGTCTATCTTCTTTTGTTCGCAGGGATCTGGTCGGAAGCCTGCACTATGCTTTCCGCAAAGACCGAGGAAAGAGCCGGGGGAGCTGCGCCGCTGCTTTTTTCCCTGTGCCTTTGTTTTGTTTTGTCCCGCGCGATGAGCGCATTTGCGGCACTTGTATTTCCAAAGGCGAAAAAAGAGGGCCTGCTCAGGCAGGAAACAGATCCGGCTGCCCCCGGCGCGGCAGCTGCCATGGGGCTGGTGTCGCTGATCGTATTTTTGGTTCTGGTACTGACCGGAGGAATCCCGGGAATGTGCGCCGCGGTCACGGCTTTAGTGGTTTTTGTTTATTATCATCATACTGCAGTGAAGCTTTTCGGCGGAACGACCGGAGATCTGGCGGGCTGGTTTTTACAGCTCTGCGAGCTTATGACGATGGCCGCGATCGTAACGGTGTGGCATTTATTTACATAAACAGTATAAGAAAGGGAGAATGATCTATGTCTGCGAATAATAATGTTAAAGCGGATCCGCTGATCCGTACTGTGATCTTCGATATTGGAGGCGTACTGGTGAATCTGGGGCGCTACAGGTTCCTCGAATCGAAGGGCTTTACCGGTGAACTGGCCCGGCGTGTCATGTATGCCTCAATGAGGTCGGAGGACTGGGTGCAGCTGGATCTGAATAATTTATCGGAGGACGAGATCCTTCAGCGCTTCATCCGTAACGATCCCGGGATCGAGAAGGAGATCCGGCACATGTTCCGGGATGTCCGCGGCATAGTTGAGAAAAAGGAAGAGAGCGTGCCATGGCTTAGGAGCGTGAAGGAGAGAGGCAGGCAGATCCTTTACCTGTCCAATTATTCCCCCAAGATCATGCGTGAATGTCCGGAAGCCCTTTATTTTCTGCCGGAAATGGACGGCGGCCTGTTTTCCTGTGACCTGCATATCGTGAAGCCGGATCCGGTTTTTTATCAGACCCTGATTAAAAAATACGGGCTCGACCCTGAGCGCTGTGTATTTATTGACGATATTGAGGCCAACCTGGTGCCGGCAAAAAACCTTGGGATCAGGACGATCCTCTTTCAGACACAGGAGCAGGCACAGGCAGAGCTGGATGAGCTGCTTTCCCTGTGATAATGTCTGAAGGACGGCACTATCGATAATATTTGTACAGGCGTGATGACTGTGTTACAATGGGAAATAGTCGATCGGGATGTCACCACATGGTGTATGACCGCATAAATAATATCACAATACCGGTGGCATAGAAACTTTCAGCCGTTTAAATCCGGGACAGGAGGGAAGGATGTCTGTAAATCTTGCAGGGCTGCACAGGAAGGAGAATGATATGGAGTTTTCAGTCATCATTCCTGCCCACAATGCGGAGAAGACCCTGCGCAGGGCTGTGGAGAGTGTCCTGGATGCGATGACATCAACGGGATATGAGATCCTTATAGTCGAAAACGGCTCTGAAGACGGGACGGAATTCCTTGCGAGGACGCTGGAGCTGGAGCATCCGGAGGCGGTTCGTTTCCTGCATTCTGAAAAGGGTGTCTCCAGGGCGAGAAACAAAGGACTGGATGAGGCCAGGGGAAGCCTGATCCTCTTTCTTGATGCAGATGATTATTTTCTGCCGGACGCGGGGAAGATCCTGCGCGACGACCTGCATTTTACCGGGACGGATCTGATCCTGCACAGCTACGAAGCGGGAAAGAAATCAGTCCGTATCTGCCCGCCCGGGGGAGAGCGTTTTTCAGGAGAATACGAAGAAGGTCTTGAGGGAATCATTGTCAGGATGATCGAGGATCCGACGAGATACACCAGCGTGTGGTCCAAGATTTTTAAACGTGAGCGGATCGAGTACGGCCATCTTCGTTTTGAACCGTCGCTGAGTTTTTCAGAGGACAGCCATTTTATGATCCGGTATCTGAGTGTCTGCAGGAGGATCCGCCTTTTCGACCGTCCTTTTTATCACTATTCTACGGATAATGCTTCAGCGGTGCGCAGCTGGGACGGGAAGAAGGAGGAAGGTTACCGGGAGGCCCTGTTGCAGGTGCAGTCTTTTTTGAAGACACAGCCGGCTGCGGTCCGGAAAGCCTTTGCCGGCTATGGCATGATGCAGTTTAATCTTCTCATGGTGAGGGAGATATTTGCTGCCGGATCTTTGGGCACTCTGACTGAGAAAATAAAGAGGATGAGGCAGATCAGTGCTCAGGAGCCCTTCGCAGGTGCGATCAGGGAGTATGATCCCGGACGCCATAAGGGACTGAGATATCTTCCCATACGGCTGATAAACAAGGGGCTTTTCGCAGGGGCTGCCGCCGTGTACGGGGCGCGTGCTCTGCAGAACGCCCTGGGAGAGAGAACAAGAGATGACTGACGGGCCTGCCTGATTCCAAAATCCGTACCGGCAGAGCAAAAATGGCAGCAGAGGGTACTTTACATGATAAATATACTGGTTTTTGGAATGACTGAGAATCCCGGCGGCGTTGAGAGCTTTCTCATGAATTATTACCGCCGGATCGATCTTTCAAGATTTCATTTTGATTTTCTGTGCAATTCCTATGAGCCGATCGCCTTCGAGGACGAGATCCTCTCAATGGGCGGGCGGACCATCCATTTTACATCCCGAAGGAAGAATCCTTTCAGGTTTTACAGGGAGCTGGGGGCGTTTTTTAAAGAGCATGCCGGGGAATATGACATTGTCTGGGTGAATGTCAACAGTCTCGCCAACATTGATTATCTGAAGCTGGCGCGAAAATACTGCATTCCCAGGCGGATCATCCACAGCCATAACGCAAAAAACATGGATTCCTGGCTGAGGGGGCTTCTGCACGAGGCAAACCGCAGGGCGGTGGGAAAGTATGCGACGGATTTCTGGGCCTGTTCCAAATACGCCGCGAAATGGTTCTATGCCGGAAGAGGAGGCAGAGGACGGCTGCGGCATAAGGCGGTGATCATCCGCAATGCCATCGATGTCGAAAAAATTCAGGAAGGCATCAGCAGGAGGGACCTGATCAGGGAACAGCTTGGCTGGAAGGATAAATATATTTTAAGCTGTATCGGCAGGCTTCATTTTCAGAAGAACCAGAAATTTGCAGTCGATGTGCTCTCGCAGCTTTTACCCGTTATGCCTGATGCAAGGCTCCTCCTTGTGGGCCAGGGCGAGGACGAACAGATGCTCCGCGCACACGTTAAGGAAGCCGGAGTGGAAGAGGCGGTCTTCTTTGCAGGCGTAGTGGAGGATGTCCCGGAATACCTTGCCGCTTCGGATCTTTTTCTCTTTCCTTCCGTCTTTGAGGGACTGGGTATAGCAGGTCTTGAGTCGCAGGCGTCCGGACTTGTGACCCTCGCTTCCGATGGCGTTATCCCCAGGGACATTGCCGTAACGGATCTGCTCCATTTCCTGCCTCTCGAACAGGGGGCTGCAGCCTGGGCGGAGGAGGTTGCCAAACTCAGGGCAGACGGTCCTTTGCGCCCTGCAGACAGGGATGATCCCGTTTTTTCGGATATAAAAAAGGCTTTTGTTCAGAAGGGCTATGACAGTGCAGAGGCAGTGAGACGGCTGGAGAAGCTTTTAGCGGAACACAATTATTAGAATGAGTGTCTTAATGTATTAACAGTTGGGAAATAAGGGATCTGCAGAAAAGATAAGGAATCTGTGGAGATATTAAAAAAGGAATCTGTTGAAAATGAAAAAACTCACCTTAGACGAGATCCGGGGCCTGGAGCTTGAGATCCTGGACGCCTTCAAAGCGCTCTGTGACCGGAACGGGATCTATTTTACACTTGGCGGCGGGACGCTGCTTGGGGCGATCCGCCATCAGGGGTTTATTCCCTGGGACGACGACATCGATGTCATGATGCCGCGTCCGGATTATGAGCGGCTTTTTCATCCTGAAGAACTGGATCTGACAGGATTTCCGGACTATCTGGAGTTTCAGTCCTATCGGGACGGGAGCCTGAGCTATCCTTTTATTAAGCTTGTTGACAATCGGACATTTGTGGATTTTCCGTATTATGACAGCAGTGAGAATGTAAATAAGATATGGATGGATATTTTTCCTATTGACGGGAATCCTTCCGATGTAAAGGAAAACCGGAGGCTGTATGAGAAATCCCTTCGCCTGCGCAAGCTGATCTTTATCAAGATCGCTCAAAAGGGAGAGGGAAAGACGGCGCTGAAGCGGCTTTTCAAGCCCGCGGTCATAAATGCGCTCAAGGTGCTTTATCCTATGCCAAAACTTCTTTCGGACATTGACCGTCTAAGTCAGACCTGTGCCTATGACAGCACGCCTTATGTGGGCTGTGTCATGTGGGGGTACGGTCCCCGGGAGCGTATGTCACGGAAAAAATTCGGCCGCGCTGTGATGGTCCCCTTCGAAGGAAGGCAGATGCCGGCTCCTTCCAATTATGACCACTATCTCCGCGGACTTTATCATGACTACATGCAGCTTCCCCCGGTGGAAAAGCGCATCATGCACGATATGGATGCCTGGCTTCTGGAGCCCGGGGAGGGAAATTAATATGATATTTGACAGTAGAGCGGCCCGGCTGGTTATCCCGCAGGACGGGCCCAGGATCCGCCTTAGGCAGGAACCGGTGCGGATCCGGCTGGATGAGCTGATGACATTCGCGGGGCTGATCCTGTGGGTAGTGCAGGCCTATATCGATGACAGCGGGTTCGGTGTCCTTTTCGGAGCGGAGCTGGGTAAGCTGATCAGGTATTTTATTCTGCTTCTGTTTCTTGCCAGGATATGGCTGTCCGACATGCATATTGCGGCAAGGGCGGTTTCGGCTGCCGCCGTTTTTTTCTGTTATCTTATGATGATCCAGAAAATGGCGGGGGCAGGCATCACCTTTTTGCAGCTGTTCGTCGTGATGATGGCGGTAAGGGACATTTCTTTCAAACGGATCTGCAAGGTAATGTTCTGGTCCTGTCTGATCTGTTATCTGAGTGTTCTGTTTTTTGACCGGGTCGGTCTGATCACACTGCCGCCCCTGGTGGACGGAAACCGGGTGCGTTATTACATGGGGTTTCGCTTCGTATCATTTCCGTCTTTTTATATTTTCAATCTGTTTTTCTGCGGAGCATATGCGTATACAGAGCGGGCTGACGAGAATGCTTCGACGGTGTCTGGCGGTGCATCTGTTTCGAATATTAAGTATCGTAATACCGGATATTATGCGGCGGCGTATAGCCGGCGCAGAGAAAAGCCCCGGGTGGAATATACGCAGCGGATGCCGCTCTGGGCACTTGCCCTGATCGAAGCCCTCAATTTTCTGGTCTATGTAAAGACCAATACCAATATTCCGTTTGTAATCTCTACCCTGTTTGTTCTGTTATACATAGTATGCGTTTACGGCAGGGTCGACCTGTTCCCGGACTGCTCCCTGATGAGGTTCCTTGCCGGGATCTGCTATCCGGCCCTGGCTGTTTTTGCCTGGCAGGTCGTCGTCCATTACAATCCGAACAACAAAAAATGGCTGAAAATAGATGATAAACTGACGCATTTCCGTATTCGTCATGCCGCAGAAGGTCTGAAAAGATATGGTATCAGGCCTTTTGGCCAGATCATTTATCAGAACGGAGATCTGCAGTCGCCGAATTATTTTTACATCGACAGCGCATACTTGAAGATTCTCATCAATTACGGCCTTGTCTTTGCAGTTTTTCTGTTTGGGATCTACGCTCTGATCTCGGTCGCAGCTGTCATGAACAGGGACACAGTCCTGTGTATCTGGATGGTATGCATAGCCGGATACAGCCTGATGAACAATGTGCTCCTGGATCCCGAGCAGTGCTGCAGTCTGTTTGCGCTCTGGTACGCGATCGGGGTATGGAAGGAAAGAGCGGGGAGGGGAAGGCAGAAAGCATTCAGAACAGGTCCGGGCGGAATCAAGAGCCCGCCTCCCGTTTCATGTAGTTTTTCAGCAGCAGATTATTCTCCTGCACGGAAAAAAGCGTCATCGGCAGAGTACTCTGGCTCCCGGGACGCAAGGAGAAAATCTTCAAATATGGGAGAAACAGTTTTTTCCTCCAAACCGGAAAAAACAGATCCTGCCGGCAATGACAGTGTCGAAGCTGCCCGGGAAGGGCCGAAACGGAAAAAGAAAAATGAGCCGAGCGTCAGGCTGAATTTTGTCCTGAGCATGGCTTACCAGGTGCTGATCGTCATTCTTCCCATGATCACGGCGCCTTATCTGGCACGTGTGCTGGGAGCTGCGAAAAACGGAATCTACAGCTTCACGGCATCCTATCAGACTTATTTTTCCATGTTTGCGGCATTGGGAACAGTTACCTATGGGGCCAGGGAGATCGCCAGAAACCGCAAAGACAGAGCGCTGCGCTCGAAGCTCTTCTGGGAGATCGAGCTGATGACGGTCCTGACATCTACCATTTCGATTCTGGCGTTTGTGGTCTTTATTTTTACAAGGGATCGATACAGGATCTACTATCTTCCCCAGATCATGGCGGTGCTTGCGGTGATGTTTGACATTTCCTGGTTCTTTACAGGCATCGAGGAGATCCGCTACACTGTGACGAAAAATGCCCTGTTTAAGCTGGCGGGCGTCATCCTGATCTTCCTGCTGGTGCACAGACCCGAGGATCTGATGAAGTATATCATCATCCTGTCCGCGAGTACCATGCTGGGCAATCTGTCCATGTGGATCTACGTGCCCCGCTTTCTGGAGCCCGTGGATTTTAAGACGCTGCGGATACGGAACCACCTCAAGGAGACCATGGTCTATTTTATTCCGTCTGTCGCAACATCAGTCTATACCGTTCTGGATAAGACTTTGATAGGTGAGATTACCCGTAATGAGGCGGAAAACGGTTTTTATGACAGCGTCCTGAAGCTGATAAATATAATGAAGGCTCTGACCTTCACGGCGCTCAACAGCGTCCTGGGAGCGCGCATCTCTTATCTATTTGCTGAAAAAAAATATGACGAGATCCGAAGGCGCATTGAAACATCGATGAATTACATCCTGTTTACCGGGCTTGGCATCTGCTTTGGCCTGTCCGGTGTCGCACCGCGTTTCATTCCGTGGTTTCTGGGACCCGGATATGAGCGGTCCATCTGGATGCTGATCCTGATGAGCCCGATCGTTGTCATTATCGGTATCAGCAACTGCCTGGGTTCGCAGTATTATACACCGGCCGGGAAGCGGGCGCAGAGCGCAAAATACATAATTGCAGGCTCTTGCGTTAATCTGGGCCTGAACCTGCTGCTGATCCCCCGCTTCTGGGGCTACGGTGCCATCATAGCATCCCTGATCGCGGAGCTGACGATCACTGTCCTCTACGTGGCTTTTTCCGGAGAATCCTTCCATCCGGTGATGCTTTTGCGCGACGGCTGGAAAAAGCTCCTGGCGGCGGTCCTTATGTTTATTGCGGTTCGGATGATCGATCCCTTTTTCCATTCAAATTTCCTGGCCCTCGCAGCGGAGGTCTGTGTGGGCGGCCTGGTCTATATCGGAATTCTGTTCCTTTTGCATGACGGGTTTATGACAGGGTTCTGTGTGGATCTGGTTAAAGGATATCTGAATAAGAAAAGATGAAACTTATACACCATGCAGCACGCCAGTGCGTGCATCCCGAGGAGAAAGCCCGGAACGGGTTTCTCCGATGGGATCATGCAAGTTGGGCCGCGTAAGCGGCACAAATGCAGTTTAAAAGTTTTGTCATCGGGCAAAACTTTTAAACTTGCCGCTGACGCGGCTCAGAAAGGAGAAAATCCCGAAAAAACGCGCTGATGCGCCGTTTTTTCGGGAATGAAACCGGCAAGGCCGGTTCCATTTATCCCATCGGAGAATTCGCCTTCGCAAATTCTCCTCGGGTTCTTCGCCGCTGACGCGGCTCAGAAAGGAGAATAAGATGGATAATTCGAAAATGCGTCAGGTAAGTCTTTCTCGGCTTCTGCTGCTTTCCCTGCGGCGATGGCGCAGCATGCTGCTTGCCGGCCTTGTCCTTGCAGTGCTTCTGTCCGGGCTCAAGGTAGTGAAGGAATATAAAAACAGGGGCGTTTCAAACGTGGCCCACGAGGAATATCTGGCTGCGATGGAGATCTATAACGCGTCGGTGCAGTCCTACAGCGCTGCTATTGACCGTTTTCAGACGAAAATCGATGCAAAGCAGAAATATTTCAATGAGTCTTTGCTGATGCAGATCGACCCGCATAATGAGTGTACTGCGTCGGTGTCTTTCGTCATACGTACGCCCGGACTTGAAACGGCTGACACTGTGGAGGCAGAACCCGGAGCCGGAGGAGCATCTGCAGTCAACGCAAGCAATGTACTTCATGCCTATACTGATTATATTACGTCCATTATTTCTTATGATGATATTGCGGCGGATCTGGGTGTTTCGGAACAGAGTGTGAGAGAGCTTGTGCTGATCACTACAGATCAGTTCCATTTCAGCAGTGTCTTCAAGGTGCAGGCACGGAGTATGGATATGGATCTTTCCAAAAGGATCCTGGATCATATTTTAAAAGAACTGGAGGCAAACAAAGACAGTTTTGTCAGGACTCTGGGCAGTTATGAGATCAATATTGTCGGCAGGAGCGAGGAGACGGCTGTTGATACAGTACTTTTGCAGCAGCAGACGGAGCTTCAGAATTCTATCGTAACGCTCCAGAAGAACCTGCAGACATCACAGACAAGTCTGAAGGAGCTTGTAAAACCTACTGAGGCGACGGGTGCTTCTACAAAGACGATCATCAAACACGGAATCAAATATGCTGTTGCGGGAATGATCGGCGGTTTCTTCCTTCTGGGGCTTTTCTATGCCATCAGCATTCTCATGGGCGGAAAGATCCTCACTGACGATGAGATCGGTATAGCTTATGGTATTGGAAATCTCATGACCTTCCCTTGTCCCGCCGCCTCCTCACGCAGGAGTAAAAAGAAAGGAATGCTTCCTGACAGGATCCTGGAGAGGATGACGAACGACAGGCCGGATATGTCTGTCGCAGACGCGTGCGATGTTCTCATTGCCAGAGTGGAAGGATGTCTTGCCGGGAAGGAAAGAAGCAGAGTCGTTCTGGCAGGATCTGTCGGTGAGACACGGCTTTCTTCTTTTGCCGACACTCTCAACAGGCATGCCAAAAAAGAAGGCAGCGCCCTCTCCTTCGAGGCGGCGCCGGATCTGGGAAGAAATGCAGGGGCTGTCAGACAGCTTAGGGCCGCAGATGCCTGCATAATCGTTGAAGAGATCGGGGAATCTCTGTACCACAGTGCAGCACAGCAGACAGAGCTTTTGCTTGTCTCCGGAAAACCGGTTCTGGGCACGGTATATCTTTAAGTCTTTTTGAATAGGGATGTGAGATAAAAAATTTTTGAGAACATGGCAGCATTTTTTATGAAGGGAAGAAGCAGGATCCTGGTCCTTCTGGCGGCGGGGACACTTGCGGCGGTGTTTTTTATCCTTTCTGGATCATTATACAATACAAAAGATTCCGGTGGCGGTTCCAGATGCTGCCGGATTCTTTCGAGTGCAGAGCTTGAAAAACTTTATGAGCAGAATGAGCAGGCGCCCTTTTCTGCCGGAGATCTTATCTGGCAGGGAGGAGCTGTCGCCTGCGATGAGGAAGCTGCTCTGGTCTATCTGCCCTGCAGTCTGTCTTTTTTTAAAGAGACTGCTTTTAAAGAGGCTTCAGGTGAGGCGGCAGTCCGTCAGTCTGGATGGGAGAGTCTGCTTTCAAATCTCATGTGCCCGGAAGAAGGCAGCGCCCTTTATATAGCAGAGGATGAAAAAATGTCTGATCCCGCCGCGGCTATGCGGGAGGGATACCGGTTTGCGGCTCTTTTAATGAAAAAGAAAGGTGCTGTTCCTTTCCATATTGTCGTGACGGGGCTTCCTGCTCTTTGTATTGAGAAGACGGACAGTGCAAAGATAAAAGGAAAGGAGGAGCACAGCGGCAGTATTCGCATGATAGACTGTTTTTCATCGGACCTGGCAGGAGTACCTGAAGGGTCCCTGTCCTGCGTATTTCATGTCCGGGGAAATGTTTCTTCCACTCTCGCCAAAAAGCCCTATAAAATAGCGCTGACTGATGGGGGAAAAGATAAGAAAAAGGTTTCCTGGCTCGGGCTGAGGGAGGATGACGACTGGATCCTTAACCCCCTTTACACTGATATAACAAGGGTGCGCGAGATGACAGCCTATGCGCTCTGGGAGGAAACGCTGGCTTTTTGTAAACATCCGCAGGTCTCTTCAAGAATGCGCTATGTTGAGCTTTTTATGGATAACAGGTACTGCGGCCTTTACGGACTTATGGAGCCAGTGGACAAAAAGCAGCTGGGTCTTTCGGAGGGAGATCTGCTCTATAAGATTGACCGCTGGGACCATGAAGATCCCTATGCGGAGCTTTACGGAGAAAAGGAGCTGGCGGGTGAAACTGTAATTAAAAATGATAAAGGCTTTAAGTGCGTGGAGATAAGATGGCCTCTGAGCTGGGATAAAACCGCGACATGGAAGCCCATGGAGGCCTTTCACAGGTTCACCTATAAGACACAGGACCGAGCTGTACTCGAAGAGGCGGGACTGTCGGCTGATATGGACAGTATTGTCAGCCTGAGCCTTTTCTGCGGAATGGTACATGCCATGGACAACAACTGGAAAAACACTTTTTTGATCGCCAAAAAAGAAGCGGGGGGATACAGCCTGTACCGGACCGTCTGGGATCTCAACTATGTATTCGGCGATGTCTTTGTTTTTAAGCCGGAGGAAGGCTATACAGCCTTTGACGCGTCAACAGCTTCTCTGTGGAGTCCGGGGGAAGACACAACAGATGATTATGATGCCTTTCTGAGTACTGATCCCTCCCTCAGGGAGGTCATGTCGGAAAAATGGGCACAGTGGCGGCAGGGAGGTATCAGCGCTGAAATGGTCATTGACCTGGCTGAAAAGAACCGCCGTCTGTTGGAGGAGAGCGGCAGTCTTTTGAGAGAGCAGGAACGCTGGCAGGAAGACGGACAGGGAGAATCCGGCCTGGTCGGGCAGGGTTCGATGGATCAGATGAAAAACTGGATCAGGGAACGGTTTGGCTATCTTGACGATTTTTTCCGCCTTTCCCCATGAAGACGGGCAATATTTATGGTAATGCTGTATGAAAAAAGGAACAATTTTTTTGTACATGTTGTGAATTTGAATAAGCGAAAACATAAAAACTGGATTATAATAATAAGGATATGGTAAACAGAGTTCCCGGCGGACCGGTTTTGGGATGTGTTTTTTGGGTCCGTCCGCAGACTTTGTAGATATCCGGACAGCCCTGCACGGTACTTAATATTGGGGGGCGTGCCGATGGCCATTTTTTTGACCTTCGGCACATAATGTGCAGAGCCGGGGCTGTCCACCCGCAACTATTATTGATGAGGGAGGAGCTAACATATGTTTTTCAAATCAAGGCATTTGAACAGCATTAATGCCGGCCACCACAAGCATACGGCCGGATGTGCGACCGAGGTCATGCCTGTTCCCGAGACAGTCAGGATCTCCATGTCGCAGAACATTGGTGCGCCCTGCACTCCCCTTGTGAAAAAGGGAGATACGGTCCTTGTGGGCCAGAAGATCGGTGACACGGATGCATTTTTACATGTCCCTGTCCATGCCAGTGTTTCCGGCAAGGTGACAGGGATCGAGACTCAGAGGAATGCGATGGGCGGCATGGACACGCTTGTCGTGATACAGAGCGACGGACAGCAGACACTGGATCCGGAGATCAAACCGCCTGTCATTACAAATCACAAAGAGTTCGTGGAGGCTATTAAAGCCAGCGGTCTTGTGGGTCTGGGCGGCGCGTCTTTCCCGACCTGGCTTAAATTCAATCCCAAGAACATGGAGGGGGTTAAAACCCTTATAATCAACGGTGCCGAGTGCGAACCCTTCATTACCTCCGACCACAGGACCATGCTTGAGGAAGCGCAGAATGTGATCGACGGCGCGCTTGCCGTTATGAAGTACCTGGAGCTTGACGACTGTTATATCGGTATCGAAAACAATAAGCAGGACGCGATCGATAATTTTGATATGCTGTTCGCCCAGCAGGGACTGGGTAATATGTTTACCTATCCACTCAAGGCCAGCTACCCCAAGGGAGCGGAGCGTGTTCTGATCTACGAAGTGCTGGGCAAGACCTGTGACGCCGGTGTTCTTCCGGCGGATCTTGGATGCATTGTGTCGAACGTGACTTCGATCGCTTTTATCGGCCAGTATCTCAAGAACGGCATTCCTCTTATTGCCAAGCGCATGACTGTTGACGGTGATGCTGTATCTGAGCCCAAGAACATCGTTGCTCCGATCGGGACTGAGATCCGGGACGTCATCGAGTTCTGCGGCGGTTACCGCAAGCCGCCCAGAAAGATCCTGATGGGCGGTCCCATGATGGGACGCGCGATCTTCTCCGACAGGATGCCGATCGTCAAGAACAACAATGCGATCCTGGCATTTTCCAGGGAACAGGCATGGATCCCTGAGGAGACCGCCTGCATCAACTGCGGCAGATGCCACAAGGCATGTCCTTTCGGCCTGCTGCCCACAGGCTTTGCAGATGCTTATGAAGCCGGTAACGTGGAGCGCCTGAATGACCTCAAGGTCATGCAGTGCATGGAGTGCGGCAGCTGCTCGTTTGTCTGTCCCGCACACCGTCCGCTGGCCTTTATGAACAAGCTTGGCAAGGCAATGGTGAAGGAGGCAAGCAGCAATGGCAAGTAATTCGAAATATCATGATAATCTGACAGTAACCTCCTCGCCCCATCTGGTGACGAGCCTGGATACTACAAAGACAATGCTGTATGTCGTGGCGGCTCTTTGCCCTGCCGCGGTCGTCAGCGCCTTTTATTTCGGCATTTCCGCCGTCGTTATTATGGTCGTCTGCATGGCTTCCAGTGTCTTCTTCGAGTGGGCTTATGAGAAGCTTCTCAACAGGCCTTCCACCATACGCAACGGAAGCGCCCTGGTTACGGGCCTTATCCTTGCCCTGAACCTTCCCGCGAATCTGACTAACCTCAGCACGATCGGCTACCCTGTTTTTATGCCGATCCTTATCTGCATCATCGGCAGTTTCGTCGCGATCGTCGTTGTCAAGCAGCTTTTCGGCGGTATGGGAAGGAACTTTGCCAACCCGGCGATCGTCGGCCGCATCACTTTGTTCCTGTCCTTTACCTCCTATATGTCGACCTGGCCCATGACCAGGCTCGAGAGCGCGGGAGTGGACGGCATGACCGGTGCGACCCCCCTGGGCTTCCTTTCCGACGGGAGCCTTTCCTACGCTCCTTCACTCAAAAATATGTTCCTGGGCAATGTCGGCGGTGCAATGGGTGAGACCTGCGTTCTTGCGATCCTGATCGGAGCGATCTTCCTGATCGCCATGAAGATCATCTCCCCGATCATTCCGGTCTGCTTTATCGGCACGGTGTTCCTCTTCTCGCTGATTTACTATGCTGTCACAGGCGGCGGCCCTGACGGCCAGTCTGCTCTCTACATGGCCTGCTTCCACGTTTGCGCCGGCGGCGTGATGTTCGGCGCGGTCTTCTGCGCGACGGATTACGTCACTTCGCCGATCATGTCCCTGGGCAAGGTGATGTTCGGTATCGGCTGCGGCCTCGTAACCATGATCATCCGTCTGTTCTGCTCTTATCCCGAAGGTGTTTCCTTCGCGATCCTGTTCATGAACATCATGACTCCTCTTCTTGATTCCTTCGCGGAAGACAGGTTCTACGGGATTTCAAAGCGCAAAAAAGCGGCGCAGGCAAAGAAAGCATAAGGAGGGTGTGGAATGAATAAGTCAAAAGAAAGCTTTGCAGCACCCGTCGTGGTGCTCAGCTGCATTTGCCTTGTGGTTTCGATCGCTCTGGCTTTTACCAACAAGATAACGAGCGGGATCATTGAGGCCAACAATAACGCGATTGCAGTCGCAGCCCGCCAGGAGCTCCTTCCTGCTGCAGATTCCTTTTCCAAAGCAGAGGATGCCGAGCCTGCTTCCTCTTCAGACGGAAAAGCCTCTGTTCAGGAGGTCTATAAGGCGGATAACGGTTCAGGCTGTGTCATGACCATCCAGACAAAGTCCTTCGGAGGCGCGCTGACCATGATGGTCGGTCTTGACAGTACAGGCGCCGTCACCGGCGTCAAGGTCACTGAGCACGCGGACACTCCCGGAGTCGGGACAAAGGACATGGAACCGGATTATCTGGCACAGTATAAGGGTCTGAGTGCTCTGCTGAGCGCGGCCAATGTCAAAAAGGAATCATCGGAGCTTGCATCCGGCGGTACCTTTGCATATATCTCCGGCGCTTCTGTTTCCGGACAGGCTATCCACTCCGGTGTGGAGGCTGCCCTCATCCAGTTTGCAGCGATGGGAGGTGCACAGTAATGAAAAAACAGAATAAACTTGCGATTCTGACAAACGGCCTGATCAGGGAAAACCCTGTTCTAGTTCTGGTTCTCGGAACCTGCCCGACCCTTGCTACGTCCACCTCTGTCTCCAACGGCTTTGGTATGGGCATCTCGGCTATGGCGGTTCTGATCTGCTCCAATATCGTTATTTCGCTCCTGCGCAAGATCATCCCCGACAATGTCCGTATCCCCTGCTATATCACAGTCATTGCGGGCTTTGTCACGATCGTACAGCTGGTTGTCAAGGCATTCGCACCGGCTCTTGACAAATCTCTGGGCCTGTATCTGCCTCTGATCGTCGTCAACTGTATCATCCTCGGACGTGCGGAAATGTTCGCAAACAAGAACAACATCATCGACGCGGCTCTGGACGGCATCGGGATGGGTCTTGGCTTTACATTTACTCTTGTCGTCATGGGTTCCATCCGCGAACTCCTCGGCGCAGGCACCTGGTGCGGGATTCCGGTTCTGTCCCGTGTCATGCCCGGAATGAGCATAATGACCCTGGTTCCCGGCGGCTTTGCCGTCTATGCTTTCGTCATGGCCTTCGTCCACTATATTACGACCGACAAGAGCACCATCCGCGACAGCTTTGGCTGCAGCGACTGCGCGATGCAGGATGACTGCGTTGACGGAAGCGGATGCGCAAAAGGGGAGGTGGCATAATTCATGGCTAAATATGTGATCATCATTATCAGCATGGTCCTCGTCAACAACTATCCCCTTGCGCAGTTTCTGGGAATCTGCCCCTTCCTTGGCGTTTCCAAGGATATGGACAGCGCCAGGGGCATGGGCATCGCCGTCACCTTCGTCATGGTGATCGCGACTGCCGTTACCTGGCCGATCCAGCAGCTTTTAAACAGCAAGGGCATCGGCTATCTGCAGACCGTCGTATTTATCCTGGTCATCGCATCACTTGTACAGCTGATCGAAATGTTCATGAAGAAGAATATGGTCAGCCTGTATAAATCACTGGGTGTTTTCCTCCCTCTGATCACGACCAACTGCGCTGTTCTGGGCGTCTGCATCAGCAACATCGACAGCGGCTATAACTATCCCCAGTCCCTTTTCAATGCGTTCGGCGCAGGCCTCGGGTTCCTCTTTGCGATGATCCTCATGGCGGGCGTCCGTTCCAAGCTCGTGGACCAGAGCCGTATTCCCAAGTCCTTCCAGGGCGTTCCGATCGTCCTGCTCACTGCGGCCATTATGTCTCTGAGCTTCATGGGATTCGGCGGAATGTTCTCGTAAGGAAGGAGGTCAACTGATGAACCAGATCATTGTTCCGGTCATACTTGTCGTCGTCGTCGGCCTGATCGCTTCCATCATCCTTGCGTACGCTTCAAAGGTATTCCATGTGCAGGAAGATGAAAAATTTATCCTTATGCGCGCGGAGCTTCCCGGCGCCAACTGCGGCGGCTGCGGCTACGCGGGCTGTGACGATTATGCCCATGCCCTCGTGGAAGATCCCGACGGCGTCCCCTGTACCAAGTGCGCGGTCGGCGGCCCCGACTGTGCAGAGAAGCTTGCCAGGATCCTTGGCAAGAGCGCGGACGGCCTGGAGAAGACCGTTGCTTATGTCATGTGCAACGGCACGACCAACAACGCGCAGAAAATGTTTGAGTATTCGGATATTCCGACCTGTAAGGCTGCAAAGCAGCTTTTTGGCGGAAGCAAGGTCTGCCCGAACGGATGTCTGGGCCTTGGCGACTGTGAAGCCGCCTGTGCTTTTGACGCGATCCATGTGATCAAGGGCGTCGCTGTGGTCAACCGTGACAAGTGCACCAGCTGCAGCGCCTGCGTAAAGGCCTGCCCCAACAGCCTGATTAAAATCGTTCCGGAGAAGAAATCCAAGGTCATCGTCCGCTGCCACAATACCCAGAAGGGAGCGGATGCCCGCAAGGGATGCAGCGTAGCCTGTATCGGCTGCGGACTGTGTGAAAGGACCTGTAAGTTCGACGCGATCCATGTCGAAAACAACCTCAGCTCCATCGATCCCGAGAAGTGCAAAATGTGCGGCATGTGCGTAAAGGTCTGCCCGACCGGCGCCATTCAGGATTTCATCCGTCCCAACGCGTGGGCTGACGAGCAGAAGAAGAAAGCGGAGAAGGCTGCTGCCGCAAAGAAAGCTGCGGAAGAGAAAAAAGCCGCTGCCGCTGCAGCGAAAGCTGCCGGGGCAGCTCCTGTCGAAGACAACAAAGCCTGAGCCCTCAGGACAAGATCAGAACCGAATAGGACAGAATTGACTGGTTACAGAATTTTTTACTGTTCAATCGGCAATCGTCATGACATGTCTTCAGATTCTGTATGCGATCCATCGTAACAGATGACCGCTGATCAGAAAAATTGCTATCATGATAACCGCCTGTGCAGAACGCATGGGCGGTTATTTTTAAAAAGAGAATTTTACATTCTTACCGGACAGCCAGGATATTTTTGGGGGTATAGCATGGCGGATTTCATCAGAACTTATA
>DEPS01000175.1:0-53607 GCA_002358875.1 Lachnospiraceae bacterium UBA3386
ACCAAAGAAAATTTAGTACACCCGAATCATTGTTGAACGAATCTGAAAGCAGGGTTTCCCAAAGCTTTTCTCCCGTCCCGCAGTCCAGGCAAAAAATCTTTCCGTATTTATCCACGCCGACAAAAAAATTTCCTTCTTCATCGGTTACTGCGCGGACAAGGGTATTCTCCCAGCTTAGAGTGCGGTAAGGGTGATAGGCATCATCCTGGTACAAGAACAGCGCATCCGCCAGCGCGCCTTCCGCAGCGGCTACATAGGGGCGCTTTGAATCCTTTGAAGGCAGAGCTGAGAGTGCCTCACGCAAGGCTTTTTCTCGGTTTCCGGCTTTGAGTGCTGCCCTGCTGGAAGAAGCGAGGGCGAGGGATTCGTTCTTGAGGATCTGGTTTTGCTGTGCGAGAAGCCGCCCATTCATAAAGAAGCTCCAGCAGGCGATCATGGATACTATGATCAAAGCGGCACTAAGCAAGCGTACCCGTCTCCAGTTCAGGCGTTTTTTTCTGGCTTTATCGAATTTCTCGTGAAAGGCGCGGCTTTTTTTGTCCAGATAATCCTCGACGACCTGGTGTAGAATGCGGTAAGAGCTTTGTGAATCAGAAGAAGCTGAATCCGTATCTTGGAAGGTGAGGCGTCCTCCGATAGGGGCGACCTGCGTGGTGCGGACGGTGCCGTGTTTGTCACAGATGAGGAGTCCCATCCTCTTCCAGAGAATGTCCCTTATGGCTCTTCCGAACCATTCGTTCGCGTCCCGGGCGCTGAATCGGAGCTGTTCCCGACAACCGGTCCACTGCGGATAGACGTCGTAGAGCGCCTTTTCGGAAAATTCGCTGAAGCATTTTTCTGTAAGGCCGGAAAGCTCTGCCGTACTCAGGGCGGACTGCTTTTTGATGGAAAGGGCTGCGATTTCCGGAAGAAGAAAGAATACCACACCTTCTATTCCGACAGCCTCCTCGGGGAACCGGGAAGCTTCTTTTTCCAAAAGGGCATCGATGTACTTCCCAAGGAGCTGTTCGCGCGAGCTGAGATTTTGCTGAGAGCCGGTTTCACGTACGGTGAGGATATACATGGATAGAAGCAGGGGAAATCCGAGAAGGTCAAAGACCTCGGCGCTTTCCGGGGGAAGGATGCCTTCGTGAGAGAGTATGCCTCGGATGTCTCCTGGCTCAAGGCGGCAGAGCCTGTGCCTGGAAAACAGATCGTCTTCCGTATCGCTTCGGCTCGTTAGGATGATTTGGACGTTTTTTAAGCCGGCGAGAAGATGGATTTCCCTCAGCAGGGCTTTTGTGTTTCCGGATGCCTCGTTGAGGCCGTCCAGAAGCAGGAGGAGAGACGTCGAAAAGGCCCCCCCTTCCTGCTGGTTTGAATTCTGGGACAAAAGGACGGGCGCTTTTTGGAACGGGCTGCCGACCTGGGAAGGCTCCTGCGGAGCCATATTGCTGGAATAAGGGGACGCGTCAAGAAGCTTCACCAGTTCCCGCCTTGCACTCTCCCAGCTTTCTGTATCGGGCGTGAAATCCAGCCCGCTTAATATGGAATCGCGTAGATAATACTCCCCGCTGTCTCTGTAACCGTACAGAGACAGGTACAGGACGGCAGGATCAGACCGCGAATAGTGAACAGGCTGTGTGCAGGCGATCCTCAGAAGAGACGTGGTTTTCCCCATGCCTCCTCCGCCGAGCAGAAGGACAGGCTTCCGGCCTGAAAGTTCTGCTGCCCATCCTTCCACAGCTGTTTTGTTCCCGGATTCGCCCATTACATATAGCGGATAAAGCGTTTCTTCCTGCCAGATATAATTATAGGCAATATTGTCCTTCATTGTGCTAAGAAGACGCCTTCGCCCGCTTTCCCAGAGGGCCCAGTGAGTGATGCCCTTTCCTTCCACCCGATTCTGAAGCTCACGGATATCCGTCAGCATTTCTTCTGTATTCCGGTAGCGAATATCTACCGTGACAGAAAGCCCCTTTCTCAGAATCTTCCTGAGCATTGACAAGGCCGTTTCAGGACAGCTGTAAAGCATGGGAGCTTCGACATCCATGATCGGAAGTATCCCGACTGCCTGCAGCGGATCAAGCTTTTTCCTGAATATACAGTGATAGAGGACTGCAGTCATGGAGTAAAGATCCGTCCACGGGCCAACCTCGCTGTAAACGCCCTTTAATACCTCCGGAGCAGTGTATCCGCCCTTTGTGCTGTAATAGATTTCAGAGTCTCCCTTGATTTCCTCCATTGTATGAACGCTGTTATAGTCGATAAGCGTGACGCGTTCCCGTTCCTTCTTTCCTGTCAGAAGGATGTTATCCGGGCTTATGTCAAGATGAAGATAGCCTGACTCGTGAAAAAGCCTTAAGGACTCAAGCGTATCCTCCATTATCCGCAATACGCGCAGCAGAGCGGGGGTTTCGATTCCCGAAAGAATCCTCAATTCCTGTTCCAGACTTCTTCCACCACTAAAGCCGAGAAGGCTGTAGAGAGTTCCCTTATATTCGAAGGTGTTGATATGTACATCGACGTCTGAGGGATGTTTTCGAGCAAGGGTCAGATGCACCTCGTTGCCACGCAGAAAAGACGTCCTGTTCATTTCAAAAAGGAATCTGGAAGCTTCTTCGACATGAATGGATCCGTCCGCCTCCCTGTAGATTCCGCCCCGTGGGTCGAAAGGGAAAAGCTCCCGGATCAGTACGCTGTGGGACTGTCCGGGGTCAAGGGAATCGGCATAATGGCCCAGATAGGCAATTACATTCGAGCCTTGCCCGGCTGTTTTTTCTACGACGCATTCCATTCCGGGAAAATGCAGCCGCTCGTTTTTCCTCAATTCTGTTCGTCTGTCCATTTTAAAACTCCATGTGGTGAATCAATGCGGACGGCCAACACAACTCTCCCCGTATGTCCGATGGTGACGTGAGGACGGCCAACCGTCACCATCCAAACTTCGTCATTTCGTGATCTTCACCGTCTTCGCCGCGCTCCATGCGGAGTAGTACTTCACCTTGCCGACTGTCTTGTAAGTCCGGATGCGGACATAGTAGGTCTTGCCTTTCAGCAGCTTCGGGGTGGTCGTCTTGACTGTCGACTTTTTTGTGATCGCAGCAGTCTCCGCGCCGCTGAAGTTTTTCTTGAGGCCGTACTGGATCTCATAGCCTGTGGCCGCTGTGTTTTGTGCCCATTCCACGGTGGCTTTCAGACCCTTTGCGTTGCTGAGCTTTTTGACCACTGGCTGTGAGACATAATAGGTCGTCAGGGATTTCGACAGGGTGCTGTCGCCGTTCGAGGAGTATGCCACGACCTTGTAGGTATACTTCGCGCCGTTTTTGCTGGCCGCCGTGTCCGTATAGGTCGTCGCACTGCTGCCGGAGAGTTTTTGGAGAAGCTTCGAACCCCGGTAGAACTTGTAGCCTGTCGCGCCGGCCACCTTCTTCCAGGTGAACTTGATGCCCTTCTTCAGGTTCTGCCCCGTCAGGGATGCCGTTGCAGCGGGGACAATCTGGGGGGTGACGATTTTGGAGGCGGCTTTATAAAAGTCCGTGGAGGCAGCGGAGGCTGTAATCTTTACGGTTCCGGCCTTGACTGCCTTGACTTTTCCATTTTTGTCGACGGTTGCAAGGGAGGTGTTAGAGGAGCTGAAGGTGATTTTTCCTTTGGCGCCGGTGACGGAGACGGTTATTGTCTTTCCCACAGCAACCTTTGATGCAGATGCCTTGACGCTGATCTTCTGCTCGAGGGGTTCAAGTTTTGCGATCGTCTGTGTCTGTTTCTGCACGCATTCCGTACAGGAACGCTCTTTTATTCCTTCCGCCTTTGCCGTCGCGGCCTTCTTTGTCTTCCAGGCGGACCACTTGTGGCTGTGCGTCCCGTCCGCGTTTTGCGAGATCCACTTGCTTTTGGAGGTAAATAGGCTTCTGTCCACATTTTTCCAGGAGGCGTCCCCGTCAGGGTAATAGATACTAAGATCATGATCCATGCCCTGGTACCCGTAAAATTCCGGCGCGGAGCCAAGGAAGGTTATGGACGCAAGATTAGTACAGTCCGCAAACATCGCGCATCCCACGTAAGTGATCCCTTTGTCAACAATGACTTTTTTGACTGCCGGAGCGGAAATGTTTTCACATGAGAAGGAATACTGTATGTCAGCTTCGTCCGGAAGCCATCCAATAGAGGTATAATAGGATCCGTTATCATAGAGCTTTCCGGACCCGTTGATACGTAAGGTTCCGTCCTTGTAAATTGGAAAATGCGAGACGATCATCTGTTTTCAACGCGATTCTTCCGTCCATGAAAGCACTCTCCGATAATGCTTTGTGACTCGACATATTTCATTATATCAAAACGGGTATAAGATGTGAGAAAATTGTACTTGATCTTATGATTACTTTTCCCGATTTATCATTTTTCTGCTTGTTCGGAAGTATTGCTGGTCTTTGGCAGTCTTATACCAGCCAGCCTTTTTCCGACCTGCCGTCAGGCAGGAGAACCGTCCTTTTCCGGTTCTTCCGCTCCAGATTGTTCTTTTCAATGCGGAAGAACCCTTTTCTGCTGCGAAGGGTTTAAAAAATGAAAGATTGATATTCGTGTCCCGAAGCTCCGGATGAGGTGTTTCGCACAGAAACAGCCTTAGGATGACACCTCATCAGTCAGTCAGCCTGCGGCTGACAGCTTCCCCTCAAGGGGAAGCCTTTCGGTTGCAGGTTACTCTGCCGCCTCGGATTCATTATCCCGTGAACAGTAATTTAAAAAATGAGCTGTCAAAGCAGATGATACTGGATGTGGACCGGTCGACTGTTTTGGAACCGCGTCTGATCGACAGCCCTGTTCTGGGTGCGATTTCACCCAGGGAGCTTTCCGGAGGCGTCAAGACCCTGATTTTGATGGCAAAAGATGATACAGGAAAGGTCTTTAACACTTCCGCCTGCGGGGATAATTGCGCCAGGTGGATTCTTGAAATGACTTCTTCAGTCATATCTATAATGAGAAGATGATTCCCTGCATTTCTGCCCAGGGTAAATCCAATATACATGATCTCCTGCTCCTCATGTATGTCGTCACGGAGGGCAGCGAGCTCCAGGATGATTACCGGGAGCTGGACGAGGATTGCATTCCCTCGGAGGAACGCGTTAAGGACCACTGGTGGGCGCTGAACGGGATGCTCGCTGACTGCGGCATGGCGCCTCTCGACCTCAGAAACGCCTCGGGGCTGGCTAAGATGTAATTTGTAACTTCCGTATTCTGTCTGGCCGTGGCGCAGCAAAAAAGCAGGTGTCCCAATACCTGTTTTTTTGTTATAATAAGA
The DNA here is from genome assembly GCA_002358875.1 of Lachnospiraceae bacterium UBA3386. Lineage (GTDB taxonomy): Bacteria > Bacillota > Clostridia > Lachnospirales > Lachnospiraceae > CAG-791. The sequence goes on from DEPS01000175.1 coordinate 5,282, forward strand.
CAGGAGATTTTCTGCAGATAGCACGATTTATGGAGTGTGGGATGAAAAAAATCGGGATCGGTTACGAGAACTATAAGGAATTCATCGATCAGAACCTCTACTATGTAGATAAGACCCTTCTGGTGAAGGATGTCCTGGAAAAGGGCGGGAAGGTGACGCTGCTGACCAGGCCCAGGCGCTTTGGGAAGACGCTGGGGCTGTCCATGCTGCGCACTTTTTTTGAGCTTGAGTATGACCGAGATGGAAGCGTCATTGACAAGCGGCGGTATTTCGAAGGCATGAAGATCCTGCAGGAGGGGGAAGAGATCCTCTCCAAAATGGGGCAGTATCCGGTCATCAAGCTGAGCCTGAAGGGCGCGAAGCAGCCGGATTTCGAGACGGCTTTTCTTGTACTGCGCAGGGAGATCATCGGGGAATTCTCCCGTCATGAGTACCTGCGAAGGTCCGATGTCCTCACGGAGGAGGAAAAGACCGATTTTATTCAATATCTGCGCAGGGAAATTGAATGGAGGGAACGGGAGAAGACATTTCAGAGCAGGGAAGAGCGCGAGGCGGCCATTCGCGAGGAGAGGGCGGTTTTCGCCATTTCGCTCAAGACGCTCTCGGAGCTTCTGAAAAAACACCACGGCAAAAATGTGGTCATCCTGCTCGACGAGTACGACGTCCCCCTGGAGAACGCCTGGCAGGCGGGATTTTATCTGGAGATGATCTCCTTCATCCGCTCCCTGTTTGAGTCCGCACTCAAGACGAACGATGCTCTGGAGCTTGCCGTCGTCACCGGGTGCCTGAGGATCAGCCGGGAGAGCATCTTTACGGGAATGAACAACCTGAACATCATTTCTATCCGTTCCGGCAGCTTTTCCGAGGGTTTCGGCTTCACGGAATGGGAAGTCATGCAGCTGCTGGATGACTATGGACTGGCAGAGAAGGCGGGGGAGGTCCGCGCCTGGTATGACGGATACCTTTTCGGGGAGAATGAGATCTACAACCCGTGGAGCCTGACGAAATATGTCTACGAGCACCTTTTCACTCCGCAGGCTTTCCCGGAACCCTACTGGTCCAACACCTCCTCCAATACCATTGTGAAGGATCTGGTCCTGCGGGCGGATGAAAAGACGAGGAAGGAACTGGATGACCTGGTCGCGGGCGGGACGATCGAAAAGCGGATCCACGAGGATATCACCTATGCAGACGTCTACGCCTCGGATGACAACCTCTGGAACTTCCTCTTCTTTACCGGATATATGAAGAAGGTTTCGGAGAGGCAGGAAGGCGAAGATGTCTATGTGACCATGTGCATCCCAAATCTGGAGATCCGCAGTATCTATCGCAATCAGATCCAGGGATGGTTTGAGCGAATTGTTGCGACAGCCGACCGCGCGCAGCTGTATCAGGCGGTCCGTGAGAAAGACTGCGTGCAGATCCAGAAGATCCTGACCGGCCTTTTGAAGCGGTCCATCAGCACCTTTGACAGCGCGGAAGCCTTTTATCACGGCTTCCTATTGTCCATGCTGCTGGACATGCCGGATTATTCCGCAAGGAGTAACCGCGAGGAGGGGGACGGAAGGCCGGATGTCGTCCTGTATCCCGAGGATCCGCCGGAGCCGGCCTACCTTTTCGAGTGCAAGGTTCGGAAGAAATTCAGCGAGATGCAGGGGGGACTCGCGGAAGCCTTCACACAGATCCGGACGGAGCGGTACGAGGAGGGGATCCTGGACGAAGGATATGCCGGAGCCGTTTCCTATGGCATCTGCTTCTGCAAAAAGAGCTGCATCGTGGGGCTGTATAAGGCATGAGTTTTCATGTCACGCAGGCCGATACGTAGTTTTATTTATTTCAGATGTACTTTTTTGTACATCTATACTCGACAATCCCGCTGCGCAGGCGGCGCGGAAAGCTCATATGCAGTTTGTGGCGCAAAGTCATGGAGCTGAAGTAACCGGCTTTTTTTCGACCTGTACGGTGAGCCCCTGCGCCAAAGCGCTCAAACTGTACAGTTCCTAACTAAAAACACCTCAATGACGAAAACCCCCGCAGAAAAAAATCAGGCCTTTTCTGCGGGGGTAAATATTATAAAAAATCAGTTCAAAGTTTTCAGATCATGTGAATAAACAGCCCGCTCAGGAGCTTGGGCTCAAACCAGGTGGATTTGGGCGGCATGAGGCGTCCTGCGTCCGCGACGGCAAAGAGCTCTCCGATGGAGGTTGGATACATGAGGAAGGCAGCGCCATGCGCGGCGTCCGCCCTCTTTTCCAGCTCCTTCGTACCGCGGATGCCGCCGACAAATTCGATTCGGGAATCGGTCTTTGGGTCCTCGATGCCAAGGACAGGGGAGAGGATCCGGTCCTGCAGGATGGAGACGTCGAGGCCGGCAACCGGGTCATCGTTTCTATACTGAGGGCGGATCCGGAGCAAATGCCAGCGGCTGTCCAGATACAGGCCGATCTCGCCCTTTTCCGAAGGAACGGCAGCCTCCATAACAGAATCGGATCCCGTTTTCGAAACGGTCTCTATTTCAATTTCACAAATCCGCGCAGCCTTTTTCAGGAACTCCTCTGGCGTAAGTCCATTCAGATCATGGACGACACGGTTGTAGTCCATGATTTTGAGCTGGTTTTCCGGAAAGAGGACGGATAAAAAGAAGTTGAACTCTTCTTCTCCCGTAAATCCGGTATTCTTCTTCCGTCTGCGCTGGCCCACGCGCACAGCGGAGGCGCAGCGGTGGTGGCCGTCGGCGATATAGATGCTGTCCATGTCTGAGAAAGCGTCCCGTATCCGGGCACAGTCCTTCGGATCAGAAATGGCCCAGACCCTGTTTCTCACCTCGCCCCCGGAAATAAAATCACAGTCCGGCTGTGCGCTGGCAGCCCTGTGCACAATCTCCTCGATCACATCGCTTTTCCTGTAACAGAGGAAGATGGGGCCGGTCTGGGCGCTGCAGGCGTCCACATGGCAGATGCGATCCTGCTCCTTGTCAGCGCGGGTGTTCTCGTGTTTTTTAATGACATTGTTCAGATAATCGTCAATAGAGGCGCAGGCGACGATGCCGGTCTGCGTCCTGCCTCCCATGCTCTGGGCGTAGACATAATAACAGGGCCTATCGTCCTGTACAAAGCGCCCTTCCCGGATCCATTCCTGAAGGCGGCTGGAAGCCCGGGCGTAAACTGCTGGCGCGTAAATATCAATCCCTTCCGGGAGCGTCGTCTCCGCGCGGTCGATCGAGAGGAAGGAGCCGGGGTGCTTTTCGACAAAGCTCCTGGCTTCCGCGCGTGAATAGACGTCATAGGGAAGGGCGGCGATCTCCGCCTCAAGCCCTTTGGCGGGCCTTACTGCTGCAAAAGGCCTGATATCAGCCATTTTTCTACCTCCTATGCCGCACGTCAGTGCGGCATCCCGAAGCGTTTTCGCGGAGGCGAAAACGCTGATGGGATCATCGAAGCGCGTGACGCGTAAGCGGCACCGATTCGGGTTTGAAAGATTTGCCATCGGGCAAATCTTTCAAACTAACCTCACTATGCCGCACGCCAGTGCGGCATCTTTGGATTATTTCACAACTCTGACGCGGTAGACACCATCCACCTCTTCGAGCTGTTTAAGGACAGCCTTGGAAGCCTTTGTATCTGTGTCGATCAGGGTATAGGCAACTTCGCCGCGGGACTTGTTGGCCATCTCGGCAATGTTCACTGCTTCCGCACCCATGATGCGGGTGAAATTAGTGATCATGTTGGCCTGGTTTTTGTGGAAAATGCCAATTCTGCCTGCCGCCTGGCAGACGCCCATGCTGCAGTTGGGGTAGTTGACGCTGTTCGCGATGTTTCCGTTTTCCAGATAATCGCGGAGCTCCATGACTGCCATCTTTGCGCAGTTGATCTCAGACTCTTCGGTGGAGGCTCCCAGATGGGGCGTTGTGATGCAGCCACGCTTGCCGGCAACAGTGGTATTGGGGAAGTCGGAGACGTAGCGGCGGATGTGCCCTTCGTCTATGGCCTTTACAACGGCTTTTTCGTCCACAAGGAGGTCGCGGGCCATGTTGATGAGGACGACGCCCTTCTTCATCTGGCTGATGGCCTCGGCATTGATCATGCCACGGGTCGCTTCCAGAAGCGGGACATGGATCGTAATGTAATCACATTCCGTAAAAATATCCTCAATGCGGATCACGTGAACAATCTTGCGGGACAGATGCCAGGCGGAGTCAACAGACACATAGGGATCATAGCCGTAGACGTCCATGCCGAAATTCACGGCAGCGTTGGCGACCCGGACGCCGATCGCGCCAAGACCGATGATGCCGATCTTTTTGCCTTCAAGCTCTGTGCCGGCAAATTTTTTCTTTTCTTTTTCAGCTGTTTTGGCGATATCGGGATTGTTCCAGTTCGACCGGACCCAGTCCACGCCCTCGACGATGTCGCGGGATGCAAGGAGCATGCCGGCGAAGACCAGCTCCTTGACGCCATTGGCATTGGCGCCGGGCGTATTGAAGACAACGATACCCTTTTCGGCACAGCGCTGCAGGGGGATGTTGTTCACACCCGCTCCTGCTCTCGCGATGGCGAGAAGGCTGTCGGAGAAGGTCAGGTCATGCATGGCGGCGCTCCGCACCAGAATGCCGTGAGCCTCGTTAATGTCGTCGACCTGCTCATATTTGGAGGTGAAATTTTTAAGTCCGATAGGTGAAATATTATTCAGGCAGTGAAATTTGTACATTTTTGTTTTCTCGCTTACAGTCTTTTTACCTTTTATAAAAACAAAGGTCGTTTATTAAAAAAATTGTTGTTTACTTATTTTTCCTGAAATGCAGCTTATCCATCGGGATAGCAGGGAAAAATATATCCGTTGCAACACACCTATCCCGAAGGGATTTTAGGGAAAAATATTATCCGACGCAACGCGCCTATCCCGAAGGGATTTTAGGGAAAAATAATATCCGGCGCAACACGCCCATCCCGAAGGGATGGGATAGAAAAATTATATTTGCCGTATCGCGCCCATCTCGAAGGAATGTCAGGAGTATAATTGGAAAAGAAATCATTTTCCCCATTATGTCGGGTGGGTGACAGTCAGAACCGGAAAGGTAATGCGTCTTAGCAGACATGCTCATTCTGAGTGCTGGATGCACCCGGCGAGAAATGAATGAAGAGCGGGTCAAATGCCCGTCTTTCAGGGACGGGCATTTGGCGTCCACCTGTCTGAGCATTTTTGCATCAGGCAAAAATGCGAGTTTGGACGCTGCCCGCTCGAAATTCATGTTGAGCCCTGGTGCATCCGCGCGAGGAATGCCGCATGTCAAAGAGACGCTTACCTGAAGGTTCGTCCCCGCGTCGACAAAGCCCCGTCTTACTGTGCATGCTTAGCTTCGAAGTCCTTCATGAATGCAACGAGCTTTTCAACGCCTTCATAGGGCATGGCGTTATAGATGCTGGCGCGCATTCCGCCTACGCTTCTGTGTCCCTTGAGGCTTACCAGGCCGTTTGCCTCCGCCTCTTTAACGAAGAGGGCTTCGAGCTCCTTGTCGCCGATCACAAAGGGAACATTCATCAGGGACCGGTCCTCTTTGCGGACAGTGCCCTTGAAGAACTTGCTCTCGTCGAGGAAATCGTAGAGGAGCTTTGCCTTCTTCTCATTGCGCTCTTTGACTGCCGCAAGGCCGCCCTGCTTCTTGAGCCACTTGAACACCTTCCCGCAGATGTAGATGCCATAGGAAGGCGGAGTATTGAATAGGGAGTTGTTGTCGGCCTGGGTCTTCCACTTGAGCATGGTGGGCGTGCCCTCCAGGACGTCGTCGCTGATCAGGTCTTCGCGGATAATGGCGATCACAACGCCGGCGGGACCGATGTTCTTCTGAACGCCGCCGTACATCACGGCGTACTTGGTAATATCCACGGGCTCGGAGAGGAAGCAGGACGATACGTCCGCGACCAGGTCATGTCCCTTGGTATTGGGCAGCTGGTGGTATTTAGTGCCGTAGATGGTGTTGTTCTCACAGATATAAACGTAATCGGCGTCCTCAGGGATGTCGAGGTCGGAGCAGTCCGGAATATAGCTGAAGGTCTTGTCCTCGGAGGAAGCGACCGCAATGGCGTCGCCGTATTTCTTTGCCTCCTGCCAGGCCTTTTTGGCCCACTGGCCGGTGATGATGTAGGCGGCCTTTTTATTTTTCATCAGGTTCATCGGAACGGCCGCGAACTGGGTCCAGGCGCCGCCCTGAAGAAAGAGGACCTTGTAATTGTCGGGAATGTTCAGCAGGTCGCGAAGATCCGCTTCCGCTTCTTTGATGATGCCGTCAAAAACCTTGCCGCGGTGGCTCATTTCCATGACGGACATGCCGCTTCCCTTATAGTCGAGCATTTCCTGAGCCGCTTCTTTAAGAACCTCTTCAGGAAGCATAGCGGGACCCGCCGAAAAGTTATATACACGCATAGCTGTAATTCTCCTTGTTATTGATTATTTCTTCATGTCGCTCTCGTCAAAGGCTTCCTCAATAGAGGCTCCGGGGGAGACCATGGGGAAGACCTTGTCGTCCGGTTCAATCACGCAGTTGAGGACGACGGGCTCTCTGGAAGCGAGGGCTTCCTTCAGAGCGGGCTCCAGTTTGTCAATCGTATCGATATTGATAGCGCGGCAGCCCAGCCCTTCAGCGACTTTGCAGTAGTTCACCTTGTCCTCAATGACGGTTGCGCTGTAGCGGGCCCCGTAGTAGAGAGTCTGCCACTGGCGGACCATGCCGAGCACGCGGTTATCGATGATGATATTGATGATCGGAATGTTGTATCTGCTGGCGGTGGCAAGCTCGTTCATGTTCATGCGGAAGCATCCGTCGCCGCCGATATTGATGACAGTGGTTTCAGGGTGGGCGACCTTCGCGCCGATGGCGGCGCCGATGCCGTAACCCATGGTACCAAGACCGCCGGAGGAGATCAGGGTGCGGGGCCTTGAGAAGGTATAGTACTGGGCAGCCCACATCTGGTGCTGGCCGACGTCGGTCGTGATGATGGCGTTTCCGCCGGTGAGCTCGTCAAGCTTCTCGATAAGGAGGGGGCAGGTGAGCTTTGACCTGTCATACCGCAGGGGATAGGACTGGGAAAGCTGCCTGGTATAGCGGAGCCAGTCGGGATGGGACTGACGGATCAGCTTGCGGTTGATCTTTTCCAGCACCTTTCTCAGGTCTCCGATGATGGCATAATCGACCTTGATGTTCTTGTTGATCTCAGCCGGATCTATATCGATGTGGAGTATTTTTGCGCCTGAGGCGAAGGTCCTGGCGTTGCCGATGACGCGGTCCGAGAAACGCGCGCCCAGAGCGATCAAAAGGTCGCAGCGGCTCACGCCCAGGTTGGAAGCCTTGGTGCCGTGCATGCCGAGCATGCCGGTGTAGCGGGAATCATGGCCGTCGAATGCGCCTTTGCCCATGAGGGTGTCGCATACGGGGGCGTCTACTCTCTCCACGAATTCCTTAAGGGACTCCGAAGCGCCGGAAATGACGGCGCCGCCGCCAACGAGGATAAAGGGCTTTTTAGATGCCTTTATCATGTTCACGGCATAGTCGATCTCTTCGTCCGCGACTTCATTTTCCTTTACAGGGAGGTAAAGCTCCGGAACGGCGGGCTCGTATTCGCACTCTGCGCCTGTCACATCCTTGGGAACATCCACGAGGACGGGACCCGGACGGCCGGTTCTGGCGATCGCAAAGGCGTTGCGGATGGTCTGAGCGAGATCGCGGACATCCTTTACGATCCAGCTGTGCTTTGTGACAGGCATGGCAATGCCGTTTATATCGACCTCCTGGAAGGAATCCTTGCCAAGGAGGGGAAGTGTCACGTTACAGGTGATCGCCACCAGGGGGACGCTGTCCATGTAAGCGGTCGCAATACCGGTGACCAGGTTTGTCGCGCCGGGACCGCTGGTAGCCATACAGACACCGACTCTGCCGGTAGCACGGGCATAGCCGTCTGCTGCATGGGAGGCACCCTGTTCATGGCTTGTCAGATAATGATGGATCTTGTCTCTGTTTTTATAGAGCGCGTCGTATACGTTCAGGATGGCACCGCCTGGATAGCCGAAAACGGTATCCACGCCCTGTTCGATCAGGCATTCGACGATGATATCCGCACCTGTTAAGATCAATGGAAAACTCCTTTCCTGTTCCAGCCTTCTGTAGGGCTGTACGAAAAAACGCAGAGGGCTTTCGGGAACTAATCCCTGCGCCCGTTCCGGTCTTTTTGCGCGTCAGACATGTGAAAACCGCACAGAGGGCTGTGGAATAACAGTCCTTACTCCTGTTTCAGTTCCAGTACGGCACCGCGGTTTCCGCTGGTGACCAGGCCTGCGTAGCGGGCAAGATATCCGTCGGTCACACGGGGCTTTCTGGGCTGCCATTTCGCTCTGCGGGCAGCGAGCTCTTCGTCGGAGACCTTCATCTCGAGCCTGTTAGCAGGGATGTCGATGGAAATAATGTCACCCTCCTGAACCAGGGCTATGGGGCCGCCGACAGCTGCCTCGGGAGAGACGTGGCCGATGGAGGCGCCGCGGGACGCGCCGGAGAAGCGGCCGTCCGTGATGAGGGCGACAGTGGAATCAAGGCCCATGCCGGCGATGGCGGAGGTGGGATTGAGCATCTCGCGCATGCCGGGACCTCCCTTGGGTCCTTCATAGCGGATGATGACGACGTCACCGGGATTGATCTTTCCGCCGGTGATCGCCGCAATGGCATCCTCCTCACAGTCAAAGACTCTTGCAGGGCCCTCGTGTACCATCATCTCCGGAAGGACGGCGCTGCGCTTGACAATGCCGGTATCGGGAGCGAGATTACCCTTTAAGACAGCGATTCCGCCGTTGGGCATGAAAGGCTGGTCAATGGGACGGATGACCTCGGGGTCGAGGTTGACGCAGCCCTCGATGTTCTCGCGCATGGTCTTGCCGGAGACGGTGATCAGGTCGAGGTTAAGGAGATCCTTTTTCGCCAGCTCGTTCATGACGGCATAGATACCGCCCGCCTCATTGAGATCCTCCATGTAGGTGGGGCCTGCGGGTGCCAGGTGGCAGAGATTGGGAGTCCTGTCGGAGACGGCGTTCGCGATCTCCATGTTGATCTCCACGCCTGCTTCGTGGGCAATTGCGGGAAGATGAAGCATGGTGTTGGTGGAGCAGCCCAGCGCCATGTCCATGGCCAGAGCGTTCATGAAGGCGGGCTCTGTCATGATGTCGCGGGGACGGATATTCTTTTCGACCAGCTCCATGATCTTCATGCCGGCGTGCTTGGCAAGGCGGATGCGGGCGGAGTAGACGGCAGGGATCGTGCCGTTGCCGGCAAGCCCCATGCCGATCGCTTCGGTCAGGCAGTTCATGGAATTGGCTGTGTACATGCCGGAGCAGGAGCCGCATGTGGGACAGACCTTTTCTTCATATTCGCGGAGCTTTTCTACTGTCATGGTGCCTGCGGCGACGGAGCCGACGGCCTCAAAAATGGAGGAGAGGCTGCGCTTCCTTCTGTCGATGCGGCCGGCCAGCATGGGACCGCCGGATACGAAGATGGTGGGTACGTTGACTCTGGCGGCAGCCATCAGAAGTCCGGGAACATTCTTGTCGCAGTTGGGAATCATGACAAGACCGTCAAAACCGTGAGCTTTCGCCATGCACTCGGTGGAGTCCGCGATCAGATCTCTTGTGACGAGGGAGTATTTCATTCCCACGTGTCCCATGGCAATGCCGTCGCAGACGGCGATCGCAGGGAACATGACTGGCATGCCTCCCGCCATGGCGACGCCCATTTTTACCGCCTCGGCGATCTTGTCGAGGTTCATATGGCCGGGAACGATCTCGTTATAGGAACAGACGATGCCGATCATGGGCCGTCTTCTCTCTTCCTCAGTATAACCAAGAGCGTTGAACAGACTCCTGTGCGGTGCGGTAGATACGCCTTTTTTGACAGAATCACTTTTCATTTTTTATTCACCTCAGATTTTATTCACCTGCTCAGATTTTATTTGCCTGAGAGTACAGGATAATATCTTTTAAAAACTCCTCTTACGGAACTTTTAGAAGTTACAGCACTAAAGTGCAGGCATGCATCCTGTTCAGCACGCCTGCATACAACTGTACAGCTATCGGAATTATATATATTATTCGCTCTTTTCCTTGTCCTCGGCGTCCTCGGGCTTCTCGATCGAGACGATGGCAGCGCGCTGCATGGGAATGCGGCAGTTTTTGTTATATCCGAATTCGACGATGACCGTATCGCCGTTGATATCAATGCAGACACCGTAAAAACCGGAAGTCGTAAGGACGGTATCACCGATTGCGAGAGTGGAAAGCATGGCCGCTTTTTCTTTTTCCTGCTTTCTCTGGGGGCGGATCATGAAGAAATAGAGTGCACCGAAGATCACAACCATGTAAAGGATCGTTCCGATTCCGGTGAATCCTGCTCCGCTTAACATCATGCCATTCATACTTTTAAATCTCCTCCAATTTACAATTACAGAGTTCCAAAATTACCGGGTTTCAATCATAAGGTGCCGGAAAAACAGTCTTTACGCCTGCTGAAGATACAGGAAAAGATAAGAAAAACGGTTTTTCAGGCCGGTTGAACGCCATTGCCCTATAATACAACAAACAGGCCGGTATTTACAACACTTTTTTATCTTATCCTTCACCATGCTGCATTTCTTCCAGAGCTTCTTTTTTATATTCTGAAAAAACGCCGCGGTCGATGGCGTCGCGGATCTCTTCCATGAGGTGGTTATAATAATAGAGATTGTGCATGACACCCATGCGCAGGCCCAGTGCCTCCTGCGCCTTGTAGAGGTGCCTGAGGTAGGCCCTCGAATAGCCTGCGCGGCAGACAGGGCAGCCGCAGCCCTCTTCTATCGGCCGGTCGTCCTCGGCATAGCGGGCGCTTTTGATGTGGACGGTGCCTTTTTTTGTATAGAGATTGCCATGGCGCCCGTTTCTGGAAGGATAGACGCAGTCAAAGAAATCGATACCACGGTCCACTGCTTCCAAGATGTTCTGGGGTGTGCCGACGCCCATGAGGTAGGTGGGCCGGTCCACAGGGAGGTGGGGGACTGTCTGATCGAGAATATCATACATCTGCTCGTGCGTCTCGCCGACGGCAAGGCCTCCGACAGCATAGCCGTCCATTTCCATTTCCGCGATCCGCTTTGCGTGGTCGATACGGATGTCAGGAAAAATGGCTCCCTGGTTGATGCCAAAGAGGAGCTGATGGGGATTTACCGTGTCCTCTAGTCCGTTCAGCCGCTCCATTTCTTCGCGGCATCGCAGAAGCCACCTGGTGGTCCTGTCCACAGATCTGGCGACATATTCCCTGTCCGCAAGGGCCGGGGCGCATTCGTCAAAGGCCATGGCGATCGTCGATCCGAGATTTGACTGGATGCGCATGCTCTCCTCCGGGCCCATGAATATCTTCCTGCCGTCCACATGCGACCGGAAGGTGACGCCCTCTTCCCTGATGCTCCTGAGGTCGGCCAGGGAAAAAACCTGGAAGCCGCCTGAGTCTGTCAGGATCGGCCTGTCCCATCTCATGAAAGGGTGAAGACCTCCCCTTCTGTGTACAAGCTCATCGCCAGGGCGGACATGAAGATGATAGGTGTTGCAAAGAGCCACCTGTGTCCGGATCGAGCGCAGGTCGTCCGCACTCAGCCCTCCTTTGATCGCTCCGGCAGTAGCTACATTCATAAAGACCGGAGTCTCGATGACACCGTGGACGGTTGTCATCCTGGCACGTTTTGCACGGCCCTGTGTTTTTATCAGTTCATACATTTATTATTTACCTCTGAAAAAAACATGCAAACAGGGCAGAGGCGGCAGGCCCTCTACCCCCGACCGGCCCGCGTCCGCCGTATGGCGGAAAAATTCCTTACTCGGGCTGTGTCACAATAAAGGCACTGTGTCAAATCAATCTGACACAGTGCCTGTCAAGGAAATCCGAAATTGGAATTATACTGTATATTCGCAGAAAATACGAATGAGAACGGTTCTTGCTGCGGTCATGGACCGCGTCGGGATCTTTTTATTCCTGTTCGGGCAGCAGCTTGTGGAAGATAATGCAGTTCGGCTTATCCACCTTGATTTCCTTCGCGCACATGATGAGGGTCTTCTTCTCATAATCAACTGTGAAGAAGGTCATCGTGTCAGACTCATGATTGAGGCTGACCAGGTGTTTGTCGTCCGGGAACAGGGCGGCATCCTTGGGATACTCACCGCTGATAGGCAGGCAGAGAACCTTTTCCAGGTGGCCGTTGTCCTGGTCGAGGGAGAACAGGACGACGGAGTTATCTCCTGCATTGGAACTTACAAGATACTTGAAGTCGGAGGAGAAGTTGAGGGCGCTGGCTGCCGAGCCGGTGGCATGGTAATCATTGAGGGTAGGGACGGTCTGAATCTTCTCAAAATCAGGCTGCCCGTTCACTTCATGGTAGAAGTAGACATCGATCAGGTTCTTGAGCTCATGGACAACATAGAGGTAATGTCCGCTCTTTGAGAACTTGAGGTGGCGGGGGGCAGACTCCATCTCGGAATGCAGGATGGCGCACTGTTTGAGACGTCCAGTCACATGGTTGAATGTATAGACATTGACGTGATCCATACCCAGATCCGCAGCACAGAGATATTTGTTGTCGCGGGTCATTTTCACGCACTGGACGTGGGGACGGAAATTCCTCTCCGCAATGCTTCCCAGCCCTTTCAGATAGAGCTCATCTGTGATCGCGCCGATGCTGCCGTCATCATTAAGACGCAGGACTGTGATCTTGCCGTCGTGATAGCTGCACACAAAGAGATATTTATCGGTGTAGTCTGTCGACAGGTGCGAGCCGCGCATCCCGTTGATCGGGGCAAAGTTAAGCTTTTCAAGGTCTCCGCCCTTAACGATATGGAAGGATTCCACACCGAAATCCGTAATGGAATACAGAAAACGGCCGTTGTGGGAAATGGAAACATAAGAGGAGTTTGTGATGGGAATTTCACTCTTCTCCTTCAGAGTTCCGTTTTCGACGTCTACGTCATAGACGCGGATCCCGACTTTCTTTTTTCCGGCCCTTGTGTAGGAAGATACATAAGCGACAAACCGGTCTCCCGGTGTATACCCATATCTGGAGAGATCAAGTCCGTCTTTCCTTTCTTCTGCCATAGTGCACATCCTTTCCTGAACCGCAAGGCTTTCAATATTGACTGTCGTTACTGTCCTGCAGTTCAGATTATAACATATATCGGACACAAATGGTATGCAAAAATCAGCGGTTTTATTCTTTTTATTAAATCCCGCGCTGCAGTTCAGAACAGCATTATTTGGCGGGCAGCGTTCATCCCATCGACTCCAGGTAGTCCTGAAGGTCAAAATCCGGGTCGGGGTTTGCGCGGAAGATCGTCCCGTGGTTTCTTCCCTGGACGACCTCGTGGATGACATTCATGTGTTTACTGTTTACGATCACCATATCGCAGCCGCTGCGGGTGGCGATCATGGCCGCCTGGAGTTTTGTGCTCATGCCGCCGGTTCCGCTCTCGCTTCCGGTGCTGTGTTTAGCCATTTTCATCAGGTTCTCGTCCAGGACGGGAACATACTCGATGAAGGAGGCGTCGGGATTGACCCTGGGGTCATCCGTATACAGGCCGTCCACGTCAGACAGAAGGATCAGAAGGTCCGCGTGCATCAGGGAAGCCACCATGGCGGACAGGTTGTCGTTGTCGCCGACGGAGTACTCGTAGGTCGCGACGGAGTCGTTCTCGTTGACGATCGGGATGACGTCGAATTTGAGAAGCTCATTGAAGGTGTTGTAGAGGTTGTATTTTCCAAGATTGTCGCCGATCGCGTTTTTGTCCATCAGGACCTGGGCGGAAATCTGGTTGTAGTCGTTAAAAAAACGCTGATAGGTCATCATCAGCCGGGCCTGCCCGATGGCGGCGCAGGCCTGCTTGACCGTGATGGGGCTGTCCTCTGCGAGATCCGCCCCGGAGCTTGTGCGGCGGAGGACCTCGCGCCCGACCGCCGTCGCCCCCGAGGTCACGAGGATGACGTCCCTTCCGCTGTTCTTGAGGTCGCTGAGCTCCCTGACGAGGACATCGATCTTGTGGTAGTCGAGACGTTTCGTCGAAGCGTGCAGGAGGGAGGAGGAGCCGACCTTGACCACGATCCTCTTCCTCCCGCGAAGATTCCAGCGATAGGCAAGGTTTGCGTCCGCCGTATGGTCTCTGTCCTGCTTTGTCTGCGCCTTCATCTCATTCATTTGCATTTGCTCCTTAAAAAACTAAGTGTAGGGTTGGATTTCTTTCCCCTGGTTTAGCGGCGTATATCTTCCGGCGATGGCCTCTGCGATCCGCATTCCATCCATGGCTGCGGACATGATGCCTCCGGCGTAGCCCGCGCCCTCACCGCAGGGATACAGTCCGTGGACGCCGGTGGATTCGAAGGTCTCTCCCCTCAGAATCCTGACAGGGGAGGATGTACGGCTTTCGACCCCTGCGACGATGGCCTGGGGACCGTCAAACCCGCTGATCCTGTGCCCGAACTGTTCCATGCCCTCGATAAAATCAAGAGTCAGGTCCTGCGGAAGGAGATCCTTTAAGGTAGTCTCCGAATATGAGCCTGCAGACCAGCCGCAGGGGAGCCGGCAGGGAGAAAGCCGGCTGTCATTTAAATCCCTCAAGACAGACATGCCCTGCGCATCTTTTAAATCATCCGGGCAGGACATGCTCCGGGAATCTTTTAAATCCTTCGAGCCAGACAATGCCTGAGTATCTTTGAAATCTTTCGGGCAGGAAATTTCTGATAAAAGAATTTCGCGCCTCAGATCCACGTACCGCTGCGCGGGAATCCTTCCGCCGCCGAGCTCATATGCCTTCTTTTCGAGCCGCCTCTGAAAATGCATGCCCGCAAGGACGTCGGAACTGCCGAATTCCTTCTCTCCCACCGTGACGACAACGGCGCTGTTGGCCCATCCGCTGTCTCTTTTTTCATTGCTCATCCCGTTGACGCAAAGTCCGCCATCCTCGGAAGAAGCATTGACGATCAGTCCTCCGGGGCACATGCAGAAGGAGTAGACTCCCCTTCCGGAACCCGCTTTTGCGGTAAGCTTATAAGGAGAGGCTGACAGTCCCATCGAAGCGAGCTCATCCGGGTCGGAAATCCCGTATTGGCTCTGGTCGATCATTTTCTGGGGATGTGCGACGCGAAAGCCTACGGCGAACTGCTTCTGCTCCATGGGAAGGCCTGTCCGGTATAAATACTCCACCGTGTCCCTGGCGCTGTGGCCAATGGCCAGGACGACCGCCTCCGCCGGGACAAACCACTCGTCCCTGTGGCCATCGGAAGGGTTTTCGTTGCGGACATCCGAAGTGTTTTGAAGAAAAACGCCGTCTAAATATGTGGGGGCCGGGATTTCTTTTCCTGTTTTTTCCGCCATGGAGGAAGATTCAGCTTCAGGTGCGCCAAGGGAAGAATCTTGAAGCTTTTTAAAAGAAAAACCGGTGCAGATTGTATCAAACAGCACCTCTCCGCCCGCCTCTTCAATGCGCCTGCGGATATTGGGAATCACGGTGCGGAGCCTGTCAGTACCTATATGGGGCTTTGCATCATAAAGAATAGAAGGGGACGCTCCGGCTTCGACGAAAGTCTCCAGGATTTTTCGGGAGCGCCCTGTCTTATCATTGATCTGGGTATTGAGCTTTCCGTCGGAAAAGGTGCCGGCGCCCCCCTCCCCGAACTGGACATTGGAGGCGGGATCGAGGACGCCGTCCTCCCAGAAACGGGCCACGTCCGCCGCGCGCTCCTCCATCGGCTTTCCCCGCTCAATAAGAAGGGGACGGTATCCGTGCTCCGCAAGGAACAGGGCGCAGAAAAGCCCCGCCGGGCCCGCCCCGATGACGACAGGACGGTGCGGGAGCGCCTCCCGGCCGGAAACGGGAAAGACGTAGCTTTCCTTTGGCGCGATGGAAATGTTTTTATCCTTCAGCCGCCGGACAAGGGCTGTCTCATCTTTTTCGGACAGGCCGGTTTCCACATCGACTGTATAAATGTCGAAAAGCTGCGGCTTTTTTCGGGCGTCCACCGAATGCCGGACAAGAGAATAAGAGAACCCGGTATGTGAGGCACCATTTGAGGAAAGCCTCAGTATTTTTTTTGTTTTCTCCTCAAGAGCCCCTTCTGCATGCCCGCAGGGGAGCTTTAATTGTGTAATACGTATCATTTCCGTTTCTGTCAGGCCATGTGAAGTAATGTCCAAATCTCTCCTCGCTTCATTAAATCATCTCCATAGCCAGATTTGTGGCAAATTCAGTCGCTTCTTTTTCGGTTTCTAATGGTGCCACCTGCATCCTGCGGCTTTGAACAGGATAAGGAAATCCGTGATAATCATTAAATGCATAAATAAACATACGAAGAACATCCGCTGCTGCTTTTCCTCGGAGCGCACGGTCTCTTCAATGTTGTGGATGCCCAAAAGTATACGGTGGGACCCGGGCCATACGCCGACCGGAACTGCCTTCACCTGATAGGTCGTGCTGTTCCCCGCCTTATCCACAAGCCTGAAATTGTGGTACAGCGCATGATCCTGCGTCAGGCTCTGCTTCATGCCTTCGAGGTTTACGTGGGCATGGAAGGATTCATATTCTTCTTCGTTCAGATGGCTGAGCCGGTCGAGGAAGGCGGAGAGGGAGCGGTAGGAATACAGCTCCGGGCAATGCTCCTTATAGCTGTCGTTCGTGCGCAGCACCGCAAAGGTGTCGCAGTCTATATCCGAGCGGATCAGGACATCATAATCGTCCGTCAGGGCGCTGAGCGTCATCCGCTGCTGCTCCTCACGCTGCTTGCCCAGCTGGTTGACCACAAAAGACGACACTGCCTGCAGGATCAGCAGCGTGCTGGTGTTGGCGTGGGGATTGTCCACGCCTAAGAAGCCGACAATATCGCCGCCGAGCTGCAGCGGCGCGGCCATCAGCGACTGGATGTCCTGCATGGCGAGAATCTTGTACTCATCCGAATCGTGGTCCAGCTCGCCGTCTGTAGAATTGATGTAAAACTCGCCGTGAGCCTTGAACTGCGCGATCCAGCGGTCCACAACGGCGATGTCCATGTTCTGCAGCTTTTCAATTTCCGCTTCAATGCCCTCGGCGCACCACTCATAGGTGTTGCTCATCTTTTGGGTGCCCAGGTCAAATTCAAAAATATAGGAGCGGTCCGCGCTGTAAAACGAGGCGACCAGGTTCAGCAGCTCGTTACAGGCAACCTCATAGTCTCCGTTTCTGTGCAAAATGGTGATGCAGTCCATCAGGAGATCGTTGATCCTGATTTTCTGCCGATCCAGTTCCTCCATTTCAGTGATCTTCTCTTTTGTATTGGCTGCAAGCTGTTTGAATGCCGGGTCAGGATACCGATTTCATCATCTTTATCATATTTCAATGTAAAATCGTAATTGCCCTCATCCACCTGCTTTGCGGCTTTCGTAAGATCACGAAGGGGCTTCGTAATGCGGTCTGTAAAGCGGGTCATGGCGATCATCGCAATTGCCAGAATAAGAAGCAGCGCGACAAGGATATTTCAGATCATTCCTGTCCATCTGCTGTTGATTTCAGACACCGGCGCGCAGACATACAGCCGCATGCCGTTGCTCAGCGGTATCCCAACAGCTTCCTTCTTTACGCCCTCATAGCTATACAGTAAGTGCTCGCTGTCTGTGAACCCGTCGGGCTTATCCATTTTAGTCAATTCCAGGTTCAGCTGCGCCTGGTTCAGCAGAGGGTGATAAAAAACGTCTGCGTTTTCATCAAGAATAAAGGCATACCCGCTCTTAAAGATCGTGAGGTTGTCCACTTTCTGCTTTAAGGTATCGCAGTCGATTTCAATGCCGATCACGCCGACAAACCGGTCCATCCAGTAAACGGGCACATTATAGGAAACAACCTGCGTCCCAAGGTTTTCCGTGTAATAGGGAGGAAGCCATATCCCTTTGCCCGTCGACTTGGGGACAGTAAACCAGACAAGAGAGGATGTATCGCCGGTATCATACCGGGAGATGTCTGTCACTTCGTGTTCTTTGAACTCCCCGTCCTGGTATACATACCAAAATCCCTTAACATCCTCAGATATCTCCGGATCGATCCTGAAATAGTAGGTGAGCACTCCGTTCGTGTTGTAGGCGATCCGCCCGAACAGATTGCGGGCGCGCTCCACCTGGCTGCCCAGATCTTCCAGCGACATGCCTTCAAAGCTGTCCGCTCCTTATCTTCATTCTTAATGATGACTAAAATATATTTGTAGACAGGTATCACTTGCGATTCAAAAGATTATGATAAGAAACTTGAAAAATCAAGTTTCACAGAATAGCTTCCTCGTCGCCCCTTACTCTTCCCAAAGACTTGACATTAACACTGATACCCAGTTCCCTGAGGTATTTTACAATGTTCTCAGCCCAGTATCCGTTATCACTTCTGCAATCTATGTTCAGACGGAGATTGTTATTGTATGTGTAACCCACCAAAGAGCAGGCTCTGGCATAACTGTGGAGATGCATATCACTTATCATTTTATCAAGCCCTGTTCCCATATTCAGGTTACCCGGATAGGTAATGGCATATGAAAATGGCTGAAAATCTTCAGGACCCGGAAGAGACATGTTGTGTTCTATGATCTTTCCCATATCCTCCTTACTGTTTTCAAGCGCTTTGATCAGATCGACTTTATCAGTGATAACCTTAGTAAAATTTTCCCGGCTGATCTGAGAATTCACGTGCGCCTTCACTTTCAGACCGACTTTATCAAGGGGCTGGATGAAGTCATCGTACATCAGCGGGACCAGTATTCCGTCTGAGAAATTGACCATAGTATCCTCGCCGAAGAGTTTCCTCATATCCACCGGCAACATGGCGATCACAGGCTTATTCTTATCTATATCTCCTGCCTGATAAAAGGCTTTTGAAGCAATGCATATTAAGAGCGATGTCACTGAGATACTGTATTGCTTTGTTATCCCAAGAAATTCCGAAAGAGAAAGTTCAACAGTATACCTGTTAAGCTCACGGCTTTCTTCCGGATATTGCTCAGCTGTAAATGCCGCTGCTCCCGGACTTTGATACCATCCTTCGGGAATGACATCATGATCGGCATAAAAGCCGTAAGGATCATACCTGCTGTCATCAATCTCCAAAGCATCCTCTTTGCAGAGCCGTATCTTTCCTTTCAGCTCCTCTGCCTCCTCACGGGTTAAAGGCTTCCCGATATTCCGGGCATACAGGAATAATACAGAACTCATAAACGACAGAATACCCCTCGCATCACTTAAGCCGTGGAAGTATGAAATGACCAGTGAGCGCTTATCATAAGCAATATAAAAGAGATACCCGTTTGTTTCATCGCTTCCTATCAGATGTTCATCCCCTATCCCCTGAAAGAAGGGTACCGGATCATCATTTCTTTCCGAAAAGAACTGTCCATCCATGCGAAATACCCGGATTTTAAACTCCGGATAGAAAATAATGCTCTCCCGGACAGCCGATTTCATGCACTCAATATCGATATCATCATGAAAGTCATACTGGAACTGTATGTTGAAGGTATTGAGCCCAACCAGCGTATAAAAAAACAGTTCATTAGAGTATCCAAGTTTTCGAATATCATTATTGTTATCCATAGTTACCGCCTCATATAAGATGCACGTTTATCCGCATATCTTTACTCGACAATCCCGCTGCACATGCAGCGTGGAAAGCTCGTATTATAAAATAGAAAATCCAAGAACAGGAACCTGCTCGATATTCTCAATATTGTGAACAGGCAGGAAGCACTCTTCGGGTGCATTATATTTAGTTCTTCTGATATCGCGCCATAACAGACGGGTTCCCTTTTCTATGATCCTGACTCTGCATGGCTTCAATCCGCTTTCTCTTTCAGCAGAATATTCAGCATTTCTTAAAAGCAGCTGTTCCATGCTGTCGGAATAATCCGTATCAGCTTTATCCTGCTCTGATTCGATCAGGATCTCAAACCTGTTTTCCTTTTTATCATAATAGTAAAAGTAATCATAAAGCGAACCTGCCACACACTCTTCCACGATATCTTCAAAATGATTCCCGTCACAGATCAGCCGATCGTTCAAGGATACAGGTTTCATGCATTCCTCAAACAACACTTCATCTTTTGCCACCTTCTTTATGCGTATGAAAATATCGGTACGCATACGGTATATTCCACTGTCATTTGTCAGTACCAGCTCGTACACTTTTCCAGGCTTTATTTCTGTCAGCAATAGCTGGTCGGCAGAGGTTTTCGTGTCAGCCGGCAAAAATTCATAAAATCCGGTATCTGTATCAAGCCTGAAGATATTTTCTTCCTCCGTTTTCTGAGCAATGATCCCAAAGGGAGTAATGAAATCATCAAACTCCAGACTGATATCCTCAAGGTATTTTCTGATCTTTTTAGTATAGAAATTAAAGTTTCCTCCACTCCTTGCCAGCACCCGTTTCAACTTTGGCCAGATCAGCTTCAAAAGCCGTTCTTTTTTGCCTTCCCTGACAGCTTCCCGGAGCTCGGCTGCTCTTTCCGGGTCAGGGGAATTAATTGCCGATACTACCTCAAATATATGCTTATTGATATTGTGCGGGATACTGATCTTCCCGGTTTCAATAGCCTTTATCAGGCTTTCGCCCTGTTTCAGGATCATTTCAATATAGTTAGATACAACCCATGTATTACTTCCGTATATTTGTGTCACATCTCTGTTTCTCAAAGCAAGCAGAAGATTCACATAGGTCATGTCGTCTGCTTCTACAGGAAAGATCAGGGAACGCGGTGAAGTAAAAGCACCTTTTAATCCGTTATCGGCCAGAGTAAAGGATTCAAAACCGCTTCTTACCATGATCCCGATGGCGGAGTCGCGATAGGTACCGTCATTCAGAAGCATTCCCTTAGGGATTGATTCCATCATCAAAAAAGTGATCTCCGATGTGACCTCATTAACGAATTTTGTACCCATCAGGTTACAGATTTCTTCCGTTACCGGAACAGTGCGCATTTCACTGGATTCGTTGAAATCGTACGCATATGCTTTGATATTTTTTGTCGTGACAAGCTTCGATTCTCCAATACTCGTCTGAAGACTGATCAGATTGTCATAACTGCAATGATCGTATAATGGTACCCTTTTTCTGAAACCATCTATGGAAGATAACGTTTCAAAATCATAGTATTCTCCAATAGCTGTATCCTTGTTATTCCGGATGCAATAAGCAAGTGTCTTTTCTCCGTTTGCATATGACCGATCTTCTTTTTGCGGAGGGGTTAAAAAGTATTTTCTGATAAACTGATAAGTCAGCTCCCCTTCTTCTTTGGTAAAGAACTTATTCACAGGCGGCGGGGTGATCATCTTTGCATAAGGCCCCATTTCACTCTGCAGTGTTTTCCAGTCATCAATCGTAAAATCCGGGCATGAATGAATCATCTGAAGATATGCGAACAGTATCGTTATGAAAAAATGATTGTAATAGGCATGGATATCGATCAGCAGATCAAACATTTTCTTAAAGCCATAGGCGTAATAAAGCAATTCCTCCCTTGTCTTATCTGCCCGCTGCACAGCAGAAGAACTGTTCACATAGTATTCATGCCCTATAAATCCCGGAAGAACAACGATCTTTTCAGCTTTTGCATAACAGTTCAGCGTGAAATAGGCGTCCTCTGCCATGGTTATAGATTCATCAAATCTGAAATGATTGGAGCGCAGATAATCCGCATCAAAAAAGCGATTATGCGTGCACAGATTGATCGTTGAAAAGAGTTCCTCGCAACGAAGTCTGTCCCCGGTCAATATGATCTCTTCCTCAAGCGGATTCCACAGAGTAATGTCTGTTATGACCGACTTAACCGAGTCGTTCTCCTTGAGATAAGCCATACGGAACAAAACGATCTGCGCATGGTGCTTTTCCATTTCATATACGCATTTTTCGACAGTATTCTCGCTTATTGTATCGTCTGAATCCAGAAATTCAATGTATGGTGATGTTACAAACTGCAGCCCGTAATTTCTCGGGCTGGAGGCACTTCTTGCTTCATTTACCAGTTCCTTCAGGTATACATTCTCATGTTTTCCTACAAGCTCTCTTACTGCATCGATATATTCCTGCTTACAGTTGTGCAGCACAATGATCCATTCGATCCTCTCGAAACCGATGGTCTGTTTTATCACGGATTGATATGTCCTTGAGAACATGGACATATCCGTATTATGAAACGGTGTTATAATAGTTGCTGCATACTCTTTTCCCATGGTACATGCTCCTTATCGTGAAACATCAATCTTATGTTGTTATAACAAGGGTATTAAGCCCCAGTGTTCCAAAGTAATTGATATTATCAACCACGCCAAAAACGATCTTCAGCCCGAATTTATTATCCGCTGCGGCTTTTTCTTTACTGTACTCTTTGTATTGTTCCACCGGGTTGTATTCCGGGCAGTCATCCCTGATCCTTAATGTGATATGGTCCTCTTTAAACATTGCGAATATCTCAAGATGATTTTTCTTTTTTTCCGTGAATCCATAAGTAATCACATTCTTGCATATTTCTTCGACACATAAGCTCATCTTCCCGGCCAGTTGATCATTGTTTCCCGAAGAATTTGCCTTTACAAAGTCTTCCACTTCGCTTGCAGCTTTTGCTGCCTCCGGCAGTGAGGAAATTGATTTTTTGTAAATGCAGTTATCCGTAACATCCGGCATACCCTTCAGAAGCATGAAGTTTTCTACATTGACTGCAGAAGATTTATTTTGTACGCATACAACAATATAGATCGCGATGATCGTAAGAAGATCACCAACGGCATAAACACTGCATACCCCATAAACCCCGAACGCCATCGTAAGAGGCAGCGCCGCCAGAGCAGAGAACAAAAAAGCCTCAAGGACTGTGATGGCATACGTTAACAGTTGTTTTTTTGTTCCCTGATAGAAATTCTTGAAACAGTTGGCTATGGAAAAAAACAGAAAATCAACGACAGCTATACGCAATCCGACAGCTGCCAGGTGGATATCCACCTCACCTTGTTTTGTAAACAGGTGGATCAAAGGATCTGCCATTACGCAGACAATCACCATCATGATCAGATTGATGACCACTGAATTCTTGAGGAACGATCTTACCACTCTTTTTATGCTGTCTTTATCCTCTTCTGCAAAAAAGACTCCTGTAAGAAGGAGCGTAGCTGCACCCATTCCCTGCCCGACAGAATTGAACAGATTGATAATACTGTTAATGACGGTAAAGATACCAAGCGCGGCATCCCCGCTGTAAAAAAGCACTATATGGTTTATCGTAAGGGAAAGAAGGGTACGCAGGATCTTCTGCAGTGCGGCAGGTATGCCGGAGCCGAAGATCTCCCCGCTTCTGTTAAACCTTATATTTCCAAATCCGATCCGGATATTTCCTTTCTTTTTTACAAAATGCATGACCAGGATAAAAAGCGCGCAGTAATAACTGAAACTGCTGGCAAGGCCGATACCTGCCATACCGGAGTGAAAGACTGTGACTGCACAAATATCCCCTGCACAGTCAGCCACGGTCATCACGATCGTTGCGTTGATCACACATTTTTTGCTGCCGTCAAGCTGGATAAACGGAATAAGGATCAGCATTCCGATAAACCCGGGAGCACCAATTATAAAGCCAAGCAGATATTCAACCGTATGCCGATACAGTTCTGTCCCGGCCTCAGGCCCAAGCATACCTACAATGCTCTTATGAAAAACAAAACAGACTGCAGCCATTATCAGCGAAAAAGCAAAGCCGATCAGCACTGTAAGTGATGCGATACCGTTCGCTTCCTCTCTGTTTCCTTTTCCCAGTTCCTCACTGCACTTCATCTGACCGCCTGTACTGAGAACCTGGCTTATAGCCATGATCAGCAGCAATAAAGGTGCCACAGCGCCATAAGCAGCGACCGAGGTAAGCCCCAGGAATTTGCCGCAGACAATATTGTCAACGATCATTGCAATGGAAGCTGCTGCATTGACTACGATCTGAACGTATGATACTTTCTTGAACAATCTATCAACCATTTATATTTCTTCCTTGTAAAAACCGGAAAAACTAAGCCTGTTCATTTCGTTCTTATGTTTAAGAAGCCAGTTCCTGCCATGATCGACCAGAAATCCCGTAACTTCATCCCCAAACTTTTGGCGCATGTATACCGCCCCCATGAACTTGACTGAATTATAAAAATTCAATGTAAATTCGATACTATCTTTCTCTTCTGTCCCTTCTCCCGGATCTATATCAAAATATCCTTTCAAAAAGCCGTCCCATACTGTTTTTGACTGAAGCTGATCAAGGTATCTTGCCTTAAATCTTGACAGGAAAACTCCAATAGGACTCTCTTTTTCTTCCTCTGACATATTTATATAGGATTCAACCAGTTTTGTTGTTTCCCTGCAAAAAGTAAATGGCTGGAGCAGATCAAACACCGGATTTCCCGCCATGATCGTGGGAACATCGATAACAAAGAATTCTCCATCCTGAACCATAATGTTGACCGGAGCTATATCTCCGTGCAAAAGACACTCCGCATCCGGCACAAGATCAATATATGAAAAAAGTTCCTCCCTTTCACCATCGGTGATGAATCCTTCATAGTTTTCGAAGAGGCCCTTCATTGTTTCCTTATCTTTTTTAAGAGTATTCCGGGGAACTTTCTTTTGATGAATACTCTTGACCAGCTGCCCATATCTCATACCGTATTCAAAGAGCTCCGCCCTGTTATTCTGCATCATATCAGACAGAGTTATACCCTTTACTCTGTCATAGATGATCCCGATGCCATCACTGGTGCGGACGATCTCTCTGGCAGACGGCGTTTTTATACCAAGGCTCTCCACAAGCCTTGCACAGTCATATTCTTTTTGAATCTCCTCCATTGGCACAACATCACGGAATACCTTTATGATCCTCTGATCATCAAGGATATACACGCTTGCAGTGACACCTTTGCCAAGAAGTTCCAATTTCCGCAACGTTATTTCCCGCATCATTTTCTACTCCGATCGAATTAAAAAGGAAGCACTCCAGTATACTCGTCAATAAAGAGCATCAGTCCCTGCCTCCCGGTTTCTACGATTCCCGCACAGTCTTCTTTTCTCAGGTTGCTGAAGGAATACGGCGCCAGAATGAGTTTTAACATACTGTATATGTTCAAGATCGTGTTTATTCTGTCGATCTCTTTCTCATTCTCTGTACCGAAATAAGACCGGACAAACTGCTCCCAGCAGGAAAGCAGCTGCTGCGGTGTCACTTTTACCAACACCTTGCAAAAATCCGGAAGGTATACAGGCATATAATGCAGATAGAGATTTGTTATAAGAAGATCAAAGACAGGATTCCCGCTCATACAATCCGCAAGATCGATAAGCCTTATCCTCCCGCCTTCGGTCATCAGATTTAATATATGATAGTCGCCATGGATCATCGTTTCGCTTATTGGCACAGCGTTAATGAACTTCTCGATCTTTTCTGCTTCTGAAGATGTGATCCATCCATCGCTCAGGCATTTACTGACACAATCAAGGTAGAATTGATGGATTGGCAAAAATACCGTATTGTCAGGCTTGCATGAATGGATAAGCTTCAGCTCTTTTGCCATTAATACTCCATGATCAGGTATCAGCTCCGGATTCTCAAGCATATCCTCTTCAATGGTTTTGCCTTTTATCATTTCGAGCTCAATTCCTAACTTCCCCTCGTATGTTATAAGGCCAAAACACCGGACAGCATTAATATCGAGGCGGGAGGCCTCGCAGGTTTTTTCGTATTCCGTGATAATACTGTCCTTTGGAATGGTCTCATAAAACAGTTTTACAACGGTATCTTTATCTGTCCTGTATATACTCCCGCATTGCCCCCGGCCGATCTCCTCGCATAAAGACAGATTGATTTCTCTTGGTGAAGTATCTTTTGTCATAATGGAACCCCGAGTCCTTTCATTCCTGTAAATATAAATTTATTTATTATGCCATATTTCCGGGATATTTGTCAACTTTGCTGTTCATGGGTGGCAGCTCCGGCAGCAAGAATATGTATAATCAGTTCATAGGTGTTTGAAAGCTCTAATCCAATTGTCAGACTATTGCTGCTGTGATACTTGGAACATTCACTCTACCGATTTTATTTCTTCCTGTAAATCCTGTTTGAGGGAGTATGTATCAAAGGCCGCTTCTTTGGGAAGGTTTATCTCTATGCGGGTAATCTTATCCACTTTAACAGAGCCCTCCCGTATGCTTACATCAAATACATGCCCGCCTTTTGATCTGTCCTCGGAAAGAAAATGGAGATGCCACCCCGGCATATTAATTCCATCCATGTAATCGGGGAAATAGACTCCGATTAAGGATCCACAAACCTTCTCAAACAGGAACGCCCTCTGGTTCTTCCCCAGAATCTCCTTTAAGCTTATATGATGAGATCTGTAAGGAGCCTCGGACCTGGCATCCAACTTTTCAAACACCCCGTCTATCCTCACTACATGCATGCTGTTTAAGCCAAACCGCTCCTCAATCTTTCTTGTAAGCTCCTGGCGGACAGATGTAATATCCGGCATATCTTTCAGCATAAACTCCTGCTCACCGTAAAGCTTTGCCACAGCGGCAAATGGAACACCTGTCTCATGCGTGATCTCTGTCACCTGTCCGTCCTGATCCGCTCTGAAGCAGCGACCATCCATTACGATCATTTCCCCATTCACATCTTCAAAGGTTCCAAGTCCGGTGTTCCCTTCCTGAAGAAGCTCTCCAACGCTTATTACAGCGCGGCTGTATCCTAAAGCCAACGCCTGCAGTGTCGAAACCTGATACATCTTGTTTTCCATAGTCTTCCCTTTCCTTACACTTATTGTTTCTTACCATTTCAGAAAATGTTTTGTGCGCTCCTTCTGGGGATGATCAAAAATCATTTCCGGACTGCCGTCATCGCAGATGATCCCTTCGTCAAGAAATAACACCCGGTTCGAAATGGATCTGGCGAAATTCATTTCATGGGTAACAACAACCATTGTTTTGCCACTTTCTGACAGACTTCTGATAACCTCCTGGACTTCAGAGACCATAGACGGGTCAAGCGCGCTGGTCGGTTCGTCCATAAGGATCAGATCCGGATCCATGCATAATGCACGGGCAATTGCCGCCCTCTGCTGTTCCCCGCCGGAAAGCTCCTCCGGATAAGAGAACGCCTTGTCCTTAAGGCCAACTCTGCGAAGATAGCTCATTCCTGTCTGATAGGCCTCCTGCCTGCTCTTTTTCAGTAAATCCACGGGTGCAAGCATCAGATTTTCAATGACTGTAAGATGATCAAACAAATTAAAAGACTGAAACACCATGCCTATTCTTTCCCTGGCTTTCAGGATATCGTATCCCGGCGCTGTCATGGTAACGCCGTCCCAGATGATCTCCCCGCTGTCAGGCTTCTCCAACAGATCTAAACAGCGCATCAGTGTAGATTTCCCTGCGCCGGAAGGACCGATGATACAGATGACGTCTCCTCTTTTTATATTAAATGAAATGTCTTTCAGCGGCACCGCACGGCCATAGGCCTTCTTATAGGTCTTCTTCAGATTTTTTACTTCAATCGTTTCCCAATGATCTACGTGTCCGTCCGTTGTCTCCCCGGAATACGATACCGAATCATAGTCCATATCCTTCAGAAGCGCATGCTTTTTTCTCAGTTTCGGATTTAAGGCCGGCTCTGCTTTACTCACAAGCAGGACAAGAAAATCCCCAAGGAAAAAGTAAATCACGGTCACTGCAAGCAAGGGGAAAAAAGCCTCGTAGGTACGTCCCCTCACGATATCACCCATTTTGGTGAGATCCTGAACTGCGATATATCCTACAATTGCCGTTGCCTTGACCAAAGACGCGACTTCTCCTTTGTAGGAAGGCATCATATGCGGCAGCGCCTGGGGAAGGATGACATGAAAGAAGGCCTGCAGTCTGCCGTAACCGAGAGCGTAAGCGGCATCCTTCTGCCCTCGGTGGATTGCTCCGACAGAAAACTGTAACATGCCAAAAACACTGATGCCGAAAATAAAGGAAAACGCGATAACTGCGATTGCCATCCCGCTTATATCAGTGCTGGCAAAAATGATATAGTACAAAATCATCAGTATGATGACGGCGGGCGTTCTCTGGGAAATCCTGACAAGGAACCTTGCCAGATCATTGGCGATCCTGTTTCCACCCATACAGGATACATAGATCAGGAAGCCCAGTATAGTTCCAGCCAGGATGGAAGACAGGGTAATTGTCAGGGTCGTGAGGATCCCTGACAAAAAGAGCCGGTACCGATTCTCACGGATAAAGGTTTTTTCAAAGCTTTCCGCGATGGAACTCCAGAAGGAGCCCTTTTCTTCCTGCCCGCTCTCATGACCTGAAGTTTCATTACCGTCAGACAATGAAGCCGAAGCTGTATCCGGCTGGTCTTCTGCGGAGGCCGTGGAAAGCACGGCAAGCACGATGCCGCCTGAACTGACCGTGTCACAGAAGAGGACCTCCTCCTGACGTTCAGGCGTTACATTCATAGAGGTAGTGAAATCATACTTCCCGGATTGTATTCCCGGTATACGAGCTGCAAAATCAACGTCTCCCAGTTTCAGACTGTATCCCCTGTCCCTGCAGAACCGCACGACAAAATCAATATCATATCCGACATTCTTTCCGTCCTTGATGTAAGAGAAAGGCATATCCGACGTCGTTGTAATTACCCTGATCTCTCCATTCTCTCCGGTAAGAGATGTCATGTCCACAGTTTTCCGGTCTTCATCGACGCCAAACCAGATCTCATGCAGCTCCTGTATCGTTCCATCTTCCGTACTTTTCTTTATAAAAGCATTGACCTCTTCACACAGAGCCGCGCTGTGCGGATCATTCTTGCGAAATGCAAAGCTATAATTTTGTGAAGTAATACGGTCATGGATATAGTCGATCCTGGGCTGTTCCGCATGGATGAATCTCATCTCCAGCTCGTCCGCCAGATAAGCGTCGATTTTTCCTGAAAGCAGGGCTGCGTTGCAATCCGGGTAACTGTTAAAATGAAAGTGCTCACTATCCGGGAAATAGATCTCCGCAAGCTGTTCTGTCAGCGTGCCCGTCATGACGCCAATACGCCTGCCGTTATATTGCTGCCATTTTGCATCTGCTGCACGCGAAGGTTCTGTTTCATTATTGGTCTTGGCACGCACACAAACAGAAAAGAACAGGACAAGCAGAAACAGAATCACAACAGGCAGAACTCTCTTTTTCTTCATAGCGGTAACATCCTTCTTTATGTGAATCGATGGGGTGACCTGACCCCATGACGTTATTATTTCAGTATTAAACAATTCCGCAATGGGGTCAGGTCACAATTTTAAAAAGCTCATTTGAACATATCTTTCGGGCCTCTCCCGTATATACTGGGCAATGGGGTCACAATAATAGACCTTTCTGCCTCCTGTATTCATAGATCAATTTGTCGTACACCCTGTCACCGGCCACCAGTCCGCCGTTCTCAGTACCAGCCAGCTTCATCCCGGCTTTTTCAAGAACCCGCTTCGAGCCTGCGTTCTTAGCTGCGCACCAGGCGGTCACACAGGGTATTCCTTCGTTTTTTGTCAGATAGTCCAGCACTTTTATCAGCGCCTCCGTTGCAAAGCCGCGTCCATGCCAGCCTTTCACGACACTGAATCCGACCTCGATCTGGCCGTCCTTATAATCATAGGCTCCGATCGTTCCGACGATTACATCATCAATATCCATGACCCACGAATAGGCATGCTCGTATTCGTAACCGGCGATAAAATTCCTTACCGTTTCCTGCGCCATCTCCATGGTCGCGAATGGATTCCAGCCGGAGTACTTAACCATTGCCGGATCTGTCCCAAGAAGGCGATACAGTTCATTTGCGTCCTCTGGGCGGTATCGGCGCAGGATCAGCCTCTCTGTCCATATTTCGACTGTACCGTGCACTTCGATTTCCTCTATAGAGACGATCTGAGAATTGTAAATCAGGCAGTCTTCAATAAAAATGCCGTCTTCCTCTCCACCATATTCGCACTCCAAAAAATCGTAATTTCCATATTCCGCCATGCCGGTGAAGGTTTCTCCCCACTTGTCCCTTATACGAACATGTTTTCCGTCGTATTTTGACAGATCCATCAATCCTTCACCTCAGACTCTTGATTTCGTGCCCGCTTATCCCATGGTTCTACTTAAGCTAAATGATTAACTATTATATCATCCTTTGGTCGTCTTGAAAAACATGATGTTCTGTTCAAGCCGCTTTCCTGGGTACTGAACGAATCTTTCTAAGCACCCATATATTGTACGTAATCGTATAATTTGATATTTCGATATTTCGTACTTGAAAATGCCCATTATTTCTGTATAATCAGTTTATAGATGTTTGAAAGCACTAATCAATAGTAAACAATTATAAATTGCGATTACTATTGAGATGGGGAGGTACAGGGCGCAGGTATGCGTCCTGTGAATAGGAACGAATATATTCGTTTCCTATAATTGTCAGACTATTGCAGCTGTGATACAATAAAGACAAAAGAAAGGAAGAAATGGGAGAGAAAACCACCGGTAAAAAGAAGATTTCAATACGGAACAGGTTCCGCAGCTTCAGGGGCTATAAGGAAAAGGTTTCCGGCACCCCCTATGATGATGCTTTCCGGACGCTGCTCGTGAAATGTCCGTCCCTCCTGATCCCAATGGTCAACGAAGCCTTCGGAACACATTATGATGGAACTGAAAAAGTCATTTTATTCCAGAACGAGCACTTTGTCCATCAAAAAGACGGCTCTCCAAGGAAGCGAATAACGGACAGCTGCTTCTCTATCAAAGCAGCTTCTCCGAATACTGCTGTCCCTCCGAATGCAGAACCCGACGGTGAAGTGCCAAAGTACATCATGGAGTGCCAGACGAACAGCGACGGATCTTTCCTGATCCGGCTCTTTGAATATGCTGTTGAAACCGGCTTGGAAAGCGGCACATTGAAAAAGGGGAAGCTCGTAGTCACGATCCCGAATCTTGCCGTCCTGCTCCTGCGGAAAACCAGCACTACGCCGGAAAGTATGGAAATTCAGATCAGGGCTTACGGAAGCGTCGGCGTTTCCATCGACATCCCGGTTTTGATGATGGCCGACTACACTCTCGATGATTTATTTGGAAAGAGGCTGTATTTTCTTCTCCCCTTTTTCCTGTTCACGAGGGAGTCCTTTCTGGATGAATGCGAAAAGGATAAAAAGAAGCTGGCCGTGCTGTTAGATGAATACAGATCTTTGATCGGAAGACTGAACAATGCTGTTACTACGGGCAGGCTGTCCACCTACGATTTCTGTATCATCACCGACCTTTTAAAGCTCGTATCAGACAACGTCGCCAAAAAATACAAGAATGTCAGGAAAGGAGTGGAAGCCGTCATGGGAGGAAATGTTATTGAAACCCCATCTTCTATAGCTTATGATATCGCCATGAAGAAAGGCGTGAAAAAAGGCCTGAAAATAGGCGTGAAAAAAGGTGAAAGAAGGGCATATTATCAGATGGTACAGGACGGTGACATCAGCATTGCCCGTGCTGCGAAGAAGCTGGGAATGTCCGAAAAGAAAGTCAGGGACAACATGATCCTCCTGGGATTTCAGCTTCCTCCAACGCCGACGGAATTCTAAAACACAAGCCATGCGGATGATCCCTTGTGGAACAGCATTTTATAGTGCCAGGTACCATAAATAGTCTCGATTTGGTTGATGACCCGTTCAGCAGTTTCTTTTGCTTGCTTCTCATCAAGTAAAAACCCTCCAGGCCTCCACCCCGCCGGATCGTCGGGATGTGGACTGGAGGGCTAACTTCTGATCTTTCTGGTTATTCTTCATAGCTTCGCAACATATTTGGGCTGCTCACTAAGCGGGATCTTCAATGCATCCATTGCCTGCTTCGCAGTGAATTTCAATGTTTCCATAAGACTTTTTATACTATCAAGACGGGTCTGATCGACTCCATCCCTTCGACCCTTTTCTTCGCCTCGTTTTTCTACTCTATCCAGTACTTCACACATATCTTTAGGTTTGCCTCCTTCCCCGTCTAATACCTCCACAAAGCGATCATCATGAGTGATCGCAGCCATTAGCTTCAGTACCTCATCAACATGCCTGAACTTATCAGGGTCTGCCGGTCTGTAATCCGGATCTGTTCTCCTGTGGATGAAGTAATCCATCACGATCCGGAAGTCACTTCGGAAATAACTGATCGCCTCTTCGGGCAGATGTGCGATCTCAAACACGTTGATTTTATAATCGTTCACAAAAGGCCTGAACTTCTCCGGAATCCCTATTGTATCAAATAAACTACGGTTCTTTCCCCAGGACTCGTCTCCGAAGTAAAGAACTAATGTCAAAACAGCGTATCTGTCTTCCTGTGACAGCTCCGCGCGGTAGGCCGCACCATCGTATCCGATCACCCTGAGCGGCATGTCTTTCTCATAATGCGTCTGATTTTCAAATCCCAGAAATGCAATCCGGACATTGACGCGCGGATCTGAAGAACCGTTCCAGTACTTCGCCACATCGCGCTCCTGCTCATGAACCTTCCCGTCTGCCTTGTACATGGAGAACGGCTGCGCGTCCGTGAGGGCATTTTCCTGAATCACCTGTTCTCCCTTGAAGAGAAGACCGTTCACAATGTCTGCAAAAACATCATTGAAAGCTTCCAGCGTTTTTTCTGTTATGTCCTTCTCTGCCAAGCCTGCATCTCCTCGTTGCAACACGAAATGGAGGACCTTGTCCTCCTGTTGTTATCATACATGAATGTGGCAGATTATTCAAGAACGTATGATGGACACTCTTGCCGATGGAGTGACCTGACCCCATGACGCCATACTTGCCGACCATATCAGTCCAAACTCCCGTAATAATCCCGATGGACAGTGCCATCATCGTCCGGCGTGTATCCAAGAATAGTGCATAGTCGAAAATGTCCGTTTCCATGAACTCCATCGGTATGCAGTTTTCATCCAGATCGCATCGAGAAGGTGTGACCTGACCCCATGACGTCACCACCTGTTCTACAGTATCCGCTTCAGCAGTTCCTCCGCACTTTCGTCGGCAGGATCGTTGGTACCCAACTCACCGCGGAAAGCGCGGGCGAGAATAGATTTCTTCATGGCATCAATCTGTTCAATGACCTGCTCAGCGGCTTCTTTTGCTTGCCGCTCTTTGCTCAACAATTGATTCAGTTCGCTTACTATTTTGTCTTGCTCTATTGCAGACGGCAGCATTATCGTTAGATTTCTCAAACCTTTTATTGGAACTGTAAGCTGTGCCGTTCCAGTTGCAATCTCTGTTGCTTTATTAAAAAACTCATGGCTCTGCAACTGATACCAAAGAAAATATGCATCAACTTTCGACGGCTTTAATAATGCCATATGACGTTGGAAACAAAACGGTCTTGTGTCATCGACCACAACAGGGATCCCGTATGATCCAACCAAAGTGTAAAGTACATCTCCAAGTTCTGGTTTTCTCGTTTCTGTTAAAGAATCATAGTACTGCTGCGGGACAAACCTTGTATTTTCATAAGAAAGATAACCTGTGTTAACATTGGAGATGACAAGAAAAGGAATCCCGTTTTCTGATTTTGGAGGTGGCATATGGTCACCATCATAGATGCTTTTGCATACATTATTTAACGGAGTTTCTTCCCATGTTTCTTTTGCAATGCCAGTTCTTTTTCTCCACTCCGCCGTCAACTCTCCCGTAAATGCCTTATGCAAAATCGCTGCTTTGCGATCCTCAAAGCCATCCACGACAGCCTGTGCCTTTTCTTTGGCCTCATCCAGCTTGGCAAACAGGCTTTCTATGCGGTCGACAATGCGCTGTTGCTCAACCAGGGGTGGGATAGGAACAGGGTATTCTTTCACGTATTTCGGTTGAGCTCGCATGAGAGAACCACCAACACCTGATACATTTGAAAGCATATAATCCCTAAAATAAGGCGACCTAAAACAGTACATCAAATAGTCGGAGTTAATCAAACGGTTTCTAATGATGATCCATTCCGATGATGCTAACAGAGTGCTGTTTGTATGCTGTGACACTTTCCATACACGGTTAATACGAGGGTTGATTTTACAAAGCAATACATCCCCTTTTTCCACCGCTTGTTTAGTAGACCCAATTTCTTTTCCAGATACGATTTCGGGATAATTGTCTGCACTGCTTGGCACGCTATAGAGTTCAAATATTGTCTCTGGCTGCTTTGCAGGGTCAATACTAACTGAGGTGTATTGATTAATGCAACCGAACGAAACCCAGCACCAGTTATTTGGGAGGAAGAAAGGTTGTTTTTCCTGTGGGATATATGAAATTGTTTTTCCTTTCGCTGTCCGTGCCATCTCACACCTCCGCTCTCTGGAGGGATTTCAGTTCATTCACCACGCTCTGGAGCAGGTCCACCGCTTCCTCGAGTTTGGCAATGGCATCTTCGCCGCTCTCGATGGGATCGGGCAGATCGTCATAATCCACGATAGAATCATCGCGGATCAGGCCGAGGTCAAGGCTGTTGCCTTTCTCCGCGATCTGCGCTCTGGTGAACACGCTCCAGCGCTGGTCCTGCACGGCGTGGCGGTCAGCCGCTTCATAGGCGGCCTCAAAGCCTGCGAAGTCCTCCTTTTTCAGCGGGTTCGTCTTTCCAAATGACGGCATATTCGTCCGCAGGTCATAGAACCACACTTCGCTGGTGTTGCCCTTGTCGGTTTTGCCGCGGGTGAAGAACAGCACGTTGGTCTTGACGCCCTGCGCGTAGAAAATGCCCGTGGGCAGGCGCAGGACGGTATGGAGGCTGCATTTGTCCATCAGGTCAACGCGGATGCGCTCACCTTCACCATCGGCAAAGAGGACGTTATCGGGCAGCACAACGGCAGCGCGGGCTTTGCCGTCCGCTTTCAGGCTGCGGTAGATATGCTGCAGGAAGTTGAGCTGCTTATTGCTGGTAGGGAATGTGAAGTCGTCGCGGGTGGCGCGCTCGCCGCCCTTCTTGGTGCCAAAAGGCGGATTGGTCAGCACGAGGTCATAGCCCTTCATGCTCTTCCCCTGATTGGACAGTGTGTCGCCCAGCAGGATCTGTCCCTCGATATCGTGGAGCATGGCGTTCATCAGGGCCAGACGGTGGGTGTCGTGGACGAGCTCGCAGCCCGTAAAGGCCTTCTCGCGCTCAAAGGCGGCGGTATCGGCATCGAGGTCGAAGAAATCGTCGGTCTGATCCTTCACGTACTGGTGGGCAGCAATCATGAAGCCGAAAGTGCCGCACGCGGGATCGTTGCAGCATTCACCAGGCTGGGGTTTCATCAGGCGGGTCATCACGTCGATGAGCACACGGGGCGTGAAATACTGTCCCGCGCCAGACTTCTTCTCGTTGGCGTTCTTCTCCAGCAGCCCTTCGTACAGATTGCCCAGCCCCTCTTCACGGGCGGAATACCAGTCGAGGCCGTCAATGGTGGTGATGATCTTTTCCAGATTCTTCGGCTCGTCAATGTTGGTGGCAGAGCCCTGATAGATCTCGCGGATGCGGCCTGTGCAGTGATCGCCCAGATAGCTGAGGAGGCCTTTGTAATACTTTTTCAGTTCAATACCGCTCTTGGAGGTCAGCACGTCCCAGCGGTAATCAGTGGGGATCTGCGCCTCTGCGCCTGTCTCCTTGGCCATTTTCAGGAACAGGATATAGGTCAGCTCCGTGACATACTGGTGATAGGTGATGCCGTCATCCCTGAGCACATTGCAGAGATTCCAGAGCTTTGATACGATTTCCTGTGTGGTCATGCTGCGTGTCCTCCATCATCGTACAGATACTCATTGAGCTCCTGCACGATGCTCTCCAATTTGTTCTGGAATACCTTGTTGATTTTGGCAAAGCCGCCCTGGGCTTTGAATCGTCCATCCTCATCAAAGACGGACACATTCAGCACGGATTCCTCCATCATGTACTTTTCCATTCTGGAGATCCAGTTCAATTCCTGTTTGGAGAAGGAATGTGCCTTTCTGAGCCTGTCCACCGCCCTGCGGATCCTTGCCTCATGGCTGATCAGGGCGGAGCCGATGGCGTAGCGGCGGATCAGGCTGATCATATCGGCGGTCATCTCTTCGTTGGTCATCTGAGAAATCGCCGTGTTGAGCTGCTGCGTGGTAAAGCCCTCTCTGTCCAGCGTCAGGCGCAGGCTCTTCAGGCTCTCGCGGGTCAGCTCCCTGGGTCTGGTGCAGACGATGTTCAGGGCCGCGATCTCGTTCATATTCGCCTTGACATAGGCCGCGAACGCGTCCAGATAGTCCTCCGGACGGCTGCCGCTGCCGTAACCACGCTCGTGAGAAAGAAGCTCGTCTTCTTCTGTTGAGATCACGACGGGGCGGTTTCCGTTGGCTCTGATTTCCTGCATCCTGCGGATCGCGTCAGCATAGGCCAACAGGCGTTTCTTCGCTTCTTCCGGCTTATATTGCTGCACCTCAATGATCACCTGTGACGGGTCTTTGCCGCCTGTCATGCTGAGAAAGTGCTCCATGTCCTTTCCGCTCATGCTGCGCTTTTTCCGCTGCATTTTGGCAATGATCTGGTTGATCTGATACTGAACCTGCTTCTCATCCTCCATAACCTCCAGCCCGTCAAAGAGCTGGCTGAAGGTCGTCGCGGGATTTGCGACAACAGGCTTCATGGTGTTCACTTCTTCCAGCGAATCATAAACGCCCACAGGATCATAGATTTCAAAGTGTGTTTTGTGTATCTCAGGACAAAGACGCGTCGCGCGCCCCATCATCTGCTCAAAGAGGATGCGGCTCCTGATGCGGCGCATAAATACCAGCGTCGTAATCTCCGGCACGTCAATGCCCGTGGTCAGCAGGTCAACCGTGACGGCAATGCTGGGATAACGCTCGTTCTTAAAACGCTTGATTGCCTCCAGAACCTTTTTCCTGTTTCCGCCGCCGACGCTGCCGGTGATCTTCATAATGGCATCATTGTCCACGCCGAACTCGGAATAAATTTCTTTGAGGATTTTTACGATCAGATCGGCGTGCTGGTCATCGACGGCGTAAATCAGAGTCTTTCCCTGCAGCTCAGGGCATTCGGGATCGATGTCGCGGGCAATCTCAGCAAGGACGGTGCGGTTGAAGTTTTCCGTGATCACCTGCCGATTGAAATTCTCAATATCGAAATCCAGCTCATCATCCAGCAGCTCACTGTTCGTGATCTCGCCTGTGACGGCGTCATAAATGATGACGGTATCTCCGGACTTATAGTGGATACCCTCTTTGCTGAGCCTGGTTTCCAGCTCATGAGGCGCGTCATGGTCTACCAGATAGCCTTCAATGACGGCCTCGCGGTAGGTATACTTGAAAACCGGCTGTCCGAAAATCTGCGTGGTCTGCAGAGCAGGCGTCGCCGTCAGCGCAATGCGGACAGCATCGAAGTATTCCACGACGCTGCGGTATTTGCTCTGATAATCGAGCTGGTCACGGTACAGGATCTCATCATCACCCATCTCTTTATCGAGGATATAGCCGCGGTGCGCCTCATCGATGATCACAAGGTCATAATCTGTGACGGCGGGCATGGTATCGTCATCGTTATACAGGATGCGTTTGACCATGCTCTGAACCGTGGCAACCTGAATGCGGGTTTCTTTGTCGATCGTCTTGTCATCAAGTCCCTTGATATTGTAAATATCGTCAAGGGTCATCAGGTCTTCCAGTTTCACTTCCTTGAATACGTCTTCCGCCTGTTCTCCCAGCGCGTTGCGGTCAACCAGGAAGAGGATGCGGCGGAAACGGCCTGTTTTCAGGAAACGGTAGATCATTCCAAGGACGGTACGCGTTTTTCCAGTACCCGTTGCCATTGCCAGAAGAATGTTCTGCCGGCCGTCAAGAATGGCCTGCTCCGCCGCGCGGATGGCCTTAAGCTGGTACTCACGGAGATTCAAGCCATCTTTATCGCGCAGAAGGTCATAGGGCATATCCTGTAAGCCCTGATTTGTGGCAGCAATATCCTTTTCCAGCATTTCCATGATGCCCGTCGGGCTGATCCAGCCATGGAGGGCTTTTGGCGCATTGTAAGGCAGACGCAGATCAAGGAACCAGATTCCGCTCTTTGTATCATACTGCTTCAGATAGGGGCGGCCATTCGTGGCAAATGTAAACGGAACCTTGAACTCTCCCCATGTGCCGATCTGATACTGCGCGTCCTGGCTGCGGATGTTCCGGGAATAATCCTTGCACTGGTAGTCGATGACCGAAGGAATATCCTTATGGACAGACTTGGCCTCGATCGTTGCCACCATCTGCAGATCTACAAAGAGCGCATAATCGGCAAAGCCCATATTGCCCACAGTAGAATCTGTCGGCCATTCAGCAATGGCAATGCAGCGGCCTTTTGCAGGGCGCGTCCCCTTTGAATACCGCAGCTTGTCCGTGTCCGCCTCCCAGCCGACTTTCCGAAGCTGCTCGTCTATCATGTAGCGCGTTTCCGCTTCGGACCTGACACGCTGGCTGGCCGCTTTCTGAGCCTGCTTCTTTCTCGCGTCAGGATCAACCTGCTCAGAGGCGGCAGCCGCGTCCTCCGCCTCTTTCAGGAGCTCTTCTTCCCTGCTCTCTTCCATAGCAGGATCGGCGGGCATAGCTTGTGCTGCAGGCTCAGGCATTACAAACGGTTGGTTTTGATAGTTCCAATCGCCATAGGTCTGCATGAACCACTCACAGAGGCTATAGGCCATCTGCAGCAGGACCTTTCCATCTTCTACAGAAGCATAGTTCTCATGGGCTGCCTTGTTTCTGGCTTTTCGCAAAGCATGGAGGATGTCAGAGAGGTCACGGGTAATCATTCCCTCCCGAAGCAGCGTGTCGATGCGTACAACCGCTGTGTTATTATACGGCAGAGGGATTCTGTCATAGGAGAAGATCAGGTTTACAATCGTCTCCCCGATCATGCCCAGCTTCATCAGGCAGGAATTGGAATCAGAATAGCAGTATTGCTCTGCCAGTCCTCCAAAATTAGCCAAAACAGGGAACGTACTTTGCAGAAATTCGAAATTTGACTTCATTATGTCCGCTTCCTTTCAGGCAATTTCGTCTGGAATGAACCCCATTACATCACTGGAGTGACCTGACCCCATGACGATATGACCCCATGACGATATTGTTTCAGTGTCAAACAATTCCGCAATAGGGTCAGCCTGCCAGTGTGGGGTATTCCCCCCGCGTCAGCTTTTCCAGACGGATGAAAGCCGATTGACACCAGGCAAACAGGCAATGGGGTCACAATGTCTCGCTGAAATCCGTATCCATGGTGATCTGAAGCGTGTAGTCCGGGTATTCCCGCTGCACCTTTTCACAGATCTCCCGGTAGACCCTGTCGCGGTCCCTGGCCTCAAAGCTTACGACGAAATCAAAGCGGAGGGTCTTTTCCGCCTTATCCAGGTAGAAGCCGTGCATCTGCAGGACATTGGGATCCGCGGTGACGATTGCGGAAACCCTCTCCCTGGCCGCGATTGCCTCCGGGTCCTTCGTGTTGATGGAATACACGCCGATGGCCGTGAGGATCACGTTGTGTTTCCGACCGCGTCCATCACAATGGCGATGGAATTGGAGCTCAGCCCCACCACTGCCTTGAAAGCGGCAAGAAACACATTCGCCAGGACCCCGATGATACTGGTCCTGACAATCACGGCATCGCGGCTCTTTGTCCGCTCCTTCACTTCCTTCTTCATGATGATTTGCCTCCTTTTCCTCTTCAAGCCGGCAGTGCCTTGAGGCACTTTTTACGCATCCATCCCCGTCCCCTGCCCGCGCACCTCAAGCTGCGGCAGGGCGATCCGGATGTTGTTTCTGTCACACATGAGCTTCAATTCCCGATTCAGCCCAACGAGCATGGGGATATAGGCCTTAAGCGGGCCAAAGATCATGAAGTACAGCGACATTCCGCTCTCGTTGATGCTGTTCACCCCGAGGTAAACGGGCCCGTCCACCTTCGCGCCTGCCCGCTTTTCGATGCTGTCATGGATAACGGGAAGCTCGCGTTCGATGATCTCCTCTATGCGTTCCAGAGACTCCCGAAGGTCAACGTTAAGATAGACCCTGATTCTGGTGTCGCTGTGGGAAGTGGTCTTGTTGATGAAGTTCTTCAGGTCGTTGTTCCGGACAATGGCCAGATCCCCATAACTCTTGATCTGCGTCGTCCGCACGCCGACGAGCAGGACCGTACCGTAGATGCCGTTATAGTCCACAATATCTCCCACGCGGACGACCCCCTCAAAGGTCATGATGATTCCGGCCAGAATATCCGCGACAAGGTTCTGGCAGCCGATGCCGAACACCACGCCCGCCACGCCTCCGGTCAGGGTCAGGGTGTTGGCGTCCACGCCAACATTGGAAAGGCAGATAAAAATGCCCGCGACGAAAAGGACATAGCCCAGGAAGCTGTCCATCAGGTGGCAGATCGTTTCCCCTTTGGCGTCCACCGCGCTGGCGATGAGAAACAAAAGGCTGTGGCCCGCCAGCTTGACCACCATCAGAATGATGACGGTCAGAACGCACATGGTGACGGAATAGAGGTTGATGCCGCTGTCCCATTCGCCGGTGACGCAGTAATACCAGATGGAATTCTTCCCGGAGAGCAGCGCTTCAATGAAAAGGGCGGTCAGAGCCAGGACGAGGATCCATCTGGACAGGGTGGAATAGCGTTCATTCAGGGTCTTGTCCCTCCACCTTACGCCGTCGTTGGGCCAGCGCTCCTCAAAATAGGGGTTTTTCAGCCCCATGAGTGAGGCGATCAGCGTGGAGGATTCCTCCTTCCAGAGCGGTTTCCAGACTGATTTTTTCTGCGGCCCCAAAGGCGCAGCCTCTTCCAGTCCTTCCGATCCTTCCTGTCTGGTTTTCACACAGCCGGCAACAATCAGGGCCAGCAGCAGCGCATAGGCAAACGCGGCGGCCACCGAAATTGTTACGGGAAAGATCTGGCTGCGGCCGATGGTGACCTGCGGCCTCATCACCAGGATGTAATCGTCGCTGGTTCTGCGCACGGAGGCAAAGAACTGGTTTTTCAGAACCAGCATATTGCCGTTGTAATTGTCCCGGAGCCGTTCCTTGCTGATGTCAAGGACGGAAACCGACATGCCGGTATAGTCAAAGCCTTCCATGCCTGGCAAAAACGCGCCGCCGCTGACCTCCGCTATATAATTGATCAACATGTCGCCGCTTTCATCTTCGTTTACATCCAGAACAACGGTCCTGTCCTTTAAGCAGATCTGCTCGGAAACGCTGTTGAGAGTAAGGTTGTCCGTGATCGATAACAGCTCCAGCGCATCCACTGTCACCAGGACGGCGCCGCCAAGATGATGGCTGGAATCAAGCATTGATATACCGACCCGCTGCACGCAATCGTTCGAGGTCGTATCGAACTCCAGGTCGCCCACCAGAAATGGCTGTCCCTCCAGCAGCACGGAAAAAGGAGAATCGCCGTCGATCCTCAGGCGGTCATAGGTTGAATTTGTGGCCGAAACCGCGCCCTCCCGGTCAAACAGATAGACGGACTTGACCCCCAGCCGCTCAGAGAGTCCCTCTAGAAACTGCCAGTCGATGTCCGCTTCGTCCGTGTGCTTCAGCACACATTCCGCCATCCGGCACTTGGTCAGATTTTCCTCATTCGCCCAGTCCTCCAGCGTGAGATAGGCCGCGTTGTTGTTTTCCAGCAGCGTCACGATATCTTCCACTTTGCGCTGGCAGTAGCTGAAGGTGTCAGCGTAGAGCGAGAGCGAACTGAGCAGCAGGCTGAATACCAGAACGGCAGCGACGGTCAGCACCCCTCTGACCTGCAGCCGGAGCAGGAGCCGCTTCCCCCACTGGCTCTGTCCCCCGGGATCCATGTCCGGCTTCCTTTCCCCGACGTGGAAAAGGGCGTACAGCATCAGAAGGCCGGTGGCCAGGGCCGTGAGCAGAAAGAGAATGCCGGCCATCTCCCTGGCGCCGCTGCTGACCTCTTCCATGGGCAGCAGAGCCAGCAGCAGCATACCGTCAATGTCCACCCGGGCGGCATAGTAATCCCTGCCCTCGACCGTGATCCGCTCCACAAGGCCGGGATCCGCGAAAATAGTAAGCAGCCTGTCAATGGAGGCGGCAGTGCTTTCCCCTCCCCGGCAAATGTCCAGTTCTTCCACCGGTTTTCCGGCCGCCGTCCTGTCCCGATAGGATAAGATGGTCCCTGGGCGGAGCTGGCTGTCCACGGCCAGCAGGAAACCGTCGGAGCCTACCCGTATGCGCTGAAGCGTATTGGCCCAGGAAAAATAATCCAGGATCTCCTGCTGTGCCTGCGAGCGCTCCGTCTCCTGCATGCACACGATCCATCTGCCCCTGACTCCCCACAGGCTCCATTCATTCAGTTCTTGCGTGGAGGCATCACTGAGCATAGCCTTCACATAATCTTCCGGATATTCATCCTCCGCGCCGGATTGGTTCAGCTCACCGCTGTCCAGTATGGGAACATAAACATCTTTTGAGAAGCCAGGATCCGCATCCGGGCGGGAACGGTAAAGCTCGTTCCCCTTCCGGTCATAGATTGCCAGCGCATTCACGCCGGCAGCCTGCGCAAAATCGTCCAACAGTTCCTTCGCGTCGGCGAGATCGTCATAGGGCGCAAGGGCGTATTCCAGCGTTTTCAGCTTTGCGGCCCTTATCTTTTTCGACCTGGTCCGGGTAAAGTAGTCAGTTTCCGCCAGAAGCGGAATATGGTCGATGATGGTTTGTGCCTGTGCCAGGAGGTTTTCTTCCGCTTTCTCGTAATAACTCCTCTGCTCGACAGAGGAATAAAAGAAATATGTGAAGAACATAAACACGGCCCAGATTGCTATGATGACGGTTTTCTGTCGTTTTAAAGCCTTTTTCATTCCTGTCAACTCCTGTTCTCCCTGTTGACATCTTTCTTATTCCTGTACGTTCCTGTATGTCTTTTATCCCTGCCTGTTACAACTGTATCGCATGCTCCCGGCGGCTGCAGTGCCCGCGATCATTCCGCTTGTCATGGCCCACTGGAGGTTGTATCCGCCGCAGCGGCCGTCCACGTCGAGGAGCTCTCCCGCAAAAAAGAGCCCCGGGCAGTGCAGGGACTGGAGGCCGTCGTCGACCTCGTCCAGAGGGATTCCGCCGCTGGTGACCTGGGCGTTTTCGAAAGAACGGGCGGAAAGGACTTCCATCGTAAAGCCGCAGAGCATCCCCAGGATCCTGCAAAGCTCCTCCTCCGTAAGGCGCTTTGCCTTCATCTCCGCCTGCCTGCCCGTGCAGGCAAGGAGAAAATCGATGACCTTTTTATGGGCAAGCCCCAGGAAAAAGTCCTGCAGGGTCTGATCCTTGTCCTGTCCAAGGCGCCAGCTTTGCTGTTTCTGAAACGCTTCTTTCGTCAATTCCGGAAGAAAGTCGATCTGGACGAATACCCTCTCCCCGCGGTCAAGAAGCCTCGCGGCCAGGGAGCTGAGCTGGAAGACCGGAATGCCGGATATGCCGTAATCCGTGATCTGAAGCTCTCCCTCCTCGCTCTGCAGGATGGTTTGTTTTTGATCACTGTCCGCAGCAGAATCCGATATAGAAGGCTCCAACGGAGCTTGATCCATAACAGCATGGTCCAATGCGGCAGGCTCCGATGAAGAATGCCCGAGTTGAACCTGATCCATAGAAGAAAATCTGGCTGCATTTGCCACAAGCATGACTCTCACCTGGCAGCGGACGCCTGCGGCCCGCTTTAAAAAGCCGTTCTTACAGACCAGCTGCGTGAGCGCGGGAAGCGGCTTGTTTACATGATGGGAAAACTGATTCGCGAAACGGTATCCGTCCCCGCTGCACCCAAACGACGGGCCCGCAAGGCCTCCGCAGGAGAGGATCACCGCGTCGAAAAGCATGGTTTTTGGATTCGCGTCTCCTGATAACGCGCTTATATCACGAATGGCTTTTGACTGCAGCCTGCCTGTATTTCGGATGTTTTTTGACTCTTGGACATTAACACTTTGATTTAAAACAGATTTTTTCCCAGTCTTTTTTTCAAAGATCTTTTTTTCAAC
Source organism: Lachnospiraceae bacterium UBA3386 (assembly GCA_002358875.1). Lineage (GTDB taxonomy): Bacteria > Bacillota > Clostridia > Lachnospirales > Lachnospiraceae > CAG-791. The sequence goes on from DEPS01000175.1 coordinate 49,374, forward strand.
AGTCTTTTTTCCAACGGTCTTTATTTCACCCTGAAAGCTGTCTTTTTTTGAGTGGTTTTCTACAAAAAAAACCCTGAAAGGCCTGTCCTGAGAGTCACCTGCCTGTATATTCTTCACTTCGCAGCAGGTGTGTACTTCGATAGAAAGACTGCGGATGCATTTTTCAAAAGCCTTCGCGATTGTCTCCGCCTGGTCGGTGCGGGGATAGACATAGCCATCCCTGTCATGGAAAAGGACGCCTTCCTTTTCAAAAAATCGGAGCAGATCCTTTTGGGAGAACCTTCCAATCATGGATAGGACGCGGTCAATGGCATTTTCTTTTTCACAGGCATCCTGACCGGTCTGAGCAAAATCTTCTTCCTTGACACCGGCATGATAACAGGATCTGTCCAAAAAAAGATTGGTTAGATTGCACCTGCCGTTTCCGGTCGCATAGATTTTTCGCGCGAGGAGTTCGTTTTTTTCAAAAATATGAACATCGGCACCGGCGCGGGCTGCGGCAATTGCCGCCATGCAGCCTGATGCGCCGCCCCCGATGACCGCGACTGTGTTCTTTTGAGCAGCTTTCTTATCCCGCATTTCCATAAACAATTAGTCTTTTGATCCGTTTTTGTGATTCGTTCTTCGAAGAGCCTGTTATTGAGTGTAAGAATGCATGACGCCCGTTGATTCAGCATTATCGGATTTACGCAAATTGGCGCGTCCTGGATCCAGTATTGTCGATTTTTCACAATTTGTATATACCGATTTGAAATCAGTCCCTTGTGATTCCAAGCTCCTGAAGTATCTCCTCCTGCTTCGCCTCCATACGGGCCGCTTCTTCCGGCGTCAAGTGGTCATAGCCGCTAAGATGGAGCAGGCTGTGTGCGACGAGGAAGGCGAATTCCCGGCGCGGGCTGTGGCCGTACTCGGCAGCCTGCTCCCACACGCGGTAGGCGTTGATCACGATGTCCCCAAGAAGCAGGCGTCCCGTGTCCGGATCAAAGCAGTCCGCCTCCTCCTCTTCCGCTGCGGAAAAATCCGCTTCGCGCTCAAAGGGGAGCGAGGGGAAGGACAGGACGTCCGTCGTCTTGTCGATCCCTCTGTATTCGAGGTTCATGCGGTGGACCTCGTCCCCGTCCGTCACCAGAAGATACACTTCGGCGTCGTAGGGGCAGTTTTCCTTCGTGAGGACCGCGTCGCAGACCTTCGACGCAGTTTCTTCGGCGTTAAAGTCAAATGTTTTTCCGTCCCGCCCCTGTGTGAGGATTTCTGTTTCAATGATATATTCCATGTTCTATAACCTCTTTACAGGCTGATTTTCCTTGCTGCTCTTTTTTATCTTTTTTCGAACGACAGGGCTTCATCCTGCACTCATGCAGTCACGCAAAAGCATCCTTTCCCTGGCGTCAGTGTTTTTTAAACCGCGGGCTGCTGCCCCGTTCCGGTTCCGGGCGTCTGTCCGGGCGGTCCGGCAGGGGGCGGCGGCGGGCGGCCGCCTGCTCGTAGTCCTCGTATGCCTTGACGATCTTCTGCACCAGGGGGTGGCGGACGACGTCGCGGGCGTCGAGGGTGATGAAGCGGATCCCGTCGACGTGCTTTAAGACCTGCATGGCGACGTCCAGGCCGGAACGCCGGTCGGGTGCCAGATCCTTCTGGGAGGCGTCGCCGGTGATGATGGCGTGGGAGCCGAAACCGAAGCGGGTCAGGAACATCTTCATCTGCTCGGGCGTGGTGTTCTGGGCTTCGTCGAGGATGATGTAGGCGTTGTCCAGGGTGCGCCCGCGCATGTAGGCCAGTGGCGCGACCTCGATCAGGCCCTTTTCCATGTTGGCCTGGAATTTTTCCGCGCCCATGATCTGGTAGAGGGCGTCGTAGAGGGGGCGCAGGTAGGGGTCGACCTTGCTCTGCAGGTCGCCGGGCAGAAAGCCCAGCTTCTCTCCCGCCTCGATGGCCGGGCGCGTCAGGATGATGCGCTCGACCTCGCCGTTCATGAAGGCCGTGATGGCCATGGCCATGGCGAGGAAGGTCTTGCCCGTTCCGGCAGGCCCGTTCGCGAACACGATCAGATTGTCGCGGATGGCGTCAATGTAGCGCTTCTGGCCGATCGTCTTGGGTTTGACGGGCTTGCCGTTCACCATGTGGCAGATGATGTCCCCGTCGATCTTCTGGAGCATGCCGGGCTCCGCCTCCTCCCTCATGTCAAGGGCGTAGTCGACCTGCTGGGAGGTGACGTCGGAACCCTTCCCTGCAAGGCCCGCCATGTCCTCGAGAAGGACGACGGCAGCATTAACATTCTCTTCCTCGCCGATGACCTTGACAGCGCCGTTTCGCGAGACAATGCCCACCTGCAGTTCCTTCTCGATTTTGCGCACATACGCATCCTGCATTCCGAAAATATCCCTTTGGACTCTGGCGCTGAAATCCAGTTCTTTTGTCATATGTAATCTTCTTTCTAATTGATTTTTTTGATTTTTTTATTGAAAAATCTAAATATCGTGCTTTGTCTGTATGGAAAACAAGATAAATATAATCAAATGAGCTTTCCACGGCCTGAAAAGGCCGGGATTGTCGGGTTAAGATGTGCGTATGCGCACATCTTAGTAGATGGAGACATTTCCTCTGAATGTATCAGGATATTCCGTCCATCTTTTTATAGACATCCCAGCGCGATCCGGCAAGTAAGGTGGTAATAACGACAATTTTGCCCTTGATTACGGCATATATGACGCGCCAGTCCCCCAGACGGATACGATAATAGTTGTTGCGTTTACCCTTTATTCTTTTTACATCTACCATCTCCGGATGGTCTCCTGTGATGAGTCTTCTGATCGCGTCTTCATAGCTGGACCTCACATCTTCATGCTTCCGGAAAAACTTCTCTGCGGCTCTTGCGTAGCAAATATCATAAGTAAAACCTGTACCCGCTCCCATTGCTCCCCTCCATCTGATTGAATAATGATTTCTGACAGAAAAATGTTTTCAGGCAGAAATACTTTCAGACAGAAAAATGCTTTATAGAGGATATTTTAAAATCCTCATCCTCCAAAGCAGCGATCTCGTCCAGAATTTCCTTCGCTTCTTCCGCTGAGGCATCTTCCACATTGGATGTAAGACGATAAAAAGGATCCTTTTTCAATTTGGGAAGATATTCGTCGAGAGCGTCCATGATGATTTCCGTAACAGACATATGGAATACAGCCGCGATTTTCTTGATATCCGCCATCCTGTCTTCATCCATTTTGATATTCAGTGCTTTTGTAGCCATATCATTCACCTCCTTTATTATCTATATAGTATATATCATAAAGACAGTAAATACAATACAGCCTTAATATTCTCACAAAAATGAACCCCGGCTTCATGCTTTTATGTTTGACATGAAGCCAGGGTGCTTATAGGCGATTCATTTCAGGAGATCCTTGGGTCCGCCATCTGAACTGACAATGTTGGCTCAGGCCCTGCCGGAGAGGTATTCGTCGATTCCCTTTGCAGCGGCTTTGCCTGCCCCCATGGCGAGGATGACGGTGGCCGCGCCGGTGACGGCGTCGCCGCCCGCGAAGACGCCTTCCTTGGAGGTCTGGCCGTTGGCTTCGTCCGCCACGATGCATTTGCGGCGGTTGATGTCAAGGCCCTCTGTCGTGGAGGCAATCAGGGGGTTGGGGGAGGTCCCAAGAGACATGATGACGGCGTCGCAGTCAATATAGAATTCGGAACCGGGGATCTCGACGGGTCTGCGCCTGCCGGAGGCATCAGGCTCGCCCAGCTCCATGCGGAGGCAGGTAATGCCCTTTACCCAGCCCTTTTCGTCTGCGTGGATCTCGACGGGGTTGGTCAGAAGATTGAAAATGATGCCCTCTTCTTTGGCGTGCAGGACTTCCTCACGCCTTGCGGGAAGCTCCTCCTCACTCCTGCGGTAGACGATGTGGGTCTCGGCGCCAAGACGCAGGGCGGTCCTGGCGGCGTCCATGGCCACGTTGCCGCCGCCGACGATGACGGCCTTTTTGGGCTTCATGATGGGGGTTCTGGAATCCTCGCTGAAAGCCTTCATCAGGTTGCTTCTGGTAAGATATTCATTTGCGGAGAAAACGCCCATGGCCTGTTCTCCGGGAATGTGCATGAATTTGGGAAGTCCTGCTCCGGAGCCGATAAAGACGGCGTCGAAGCCTTCCTCCTTCATCAGGGCGTCAACAGTCGTCGACTTTCCGATGATGCAGTCGGTCTCGATCTTTACGCCGAGTGCCTTGACGTTCTC
>DEPS01000175.1:53722-57229 GCA_002358875.1 Lachnospiraceae bacterium UBA3386
ATGGTGACATCATAACCCATGCGGGCCAGATCGCCGGCGCAGGTGAGGCCTGCGGGGCCGGATCCGATGATGGCGACCTTTTTGCCCTTCTTAGCCGCGTCCGTGGAGGGCTTGATGCCCATGGCGCGCGCCGTGTCAGCCACGTAGCGCTCGAGCTTGCCGATGGAAACGGGATCTCCCTTGATGCCGCGCACGCAGACGCCTTCGCACTGGGTCTCCTGGGGGCAGACGCGTCCGCACACCGCAGGGAGAGCGGAGGACTGGCTGATCACGTCATAAGCGCCCTTCACATCGCTTTCCTTGAGCTTTGAAATGAATCCGGGAATGTCGATGGAAACGGGACATCCCTGAACACAGCGGGGGTTCTTGCAGTTAAGGCACCTTAAGGCCTCTGCTTCCGCTTCTTCTTTATTGTATCCTAAGCAAACTTCCTTAAAATTCGTGGCGCGGACCTTTGGATCCTGCTCACGAACGGGAATTCTGACCATCATATCCTGTGCCATAATTCTACCTCCCATCTAATCTCAGCAGTTTCCGCAGCCGCCGTGGTGCGTGTCGCCTTCCTTTGCTTTCAGGAACAGGCGTCCCTCCTCGGTGGCATACAGGCGGCTTCTCTGCATGGCCTGGTCGAAATCGACAAGGTGGCCGTCAAATTCGGGACCGTCCACGCAGGCGAATTTCACCTCGTCTCCGACCATCAGACGGCAGGCACCGCACATGCCGGTGCCGTCCACCATGATCGGATTCATGCTGACGATGGTCTCGATGCCAAGCTTTTTGGTCAGAAGGCAGACGAATTTCATCATGATCATGGGGCCGATCGCAACGACGCGGTCAAAACGCATACCGTCGTCATAAAGCTTCTGAAGAGCGACGGTGACATTGCCGTTGATACCATAGGAACCGTCGTCGGTGCAGATATGGAGATTGGAGACCGCACGCATCTGATCCTCGAGGATAATGATGTCCTTTGTCTTCGCGCCCTGGATGCAGTCAACAGTCACGCCGTGCTCGTGGAGCCATTTGAGCTGGCAGTACACGGGAGCTGTCCCGACGCCGCCCGCGATAAAGCAGATCTTCATCTTTTTGAGATCTTCGAGAGGCATCTCCACGAGATCGGAGGGCCTTCCGAGGGGGCCGACCACGTCGTGGAAAGAGCCGCCTTCTTCGAGCTGCGACATCCTGTATGACTCTCCGCCGACGACCTGGAAGACGATCTGCACAGTGCCGGCTTCCGGATCATAATCACAGATCGTGAGCGGTACGCGCTCGCCCCCGTCATCCACGCGGACGATCAGAAACTGCCCGGGCAGCGCGTTCTTAGCGATCCTGGGGGCTTCCACATCCATCAGAAAGATGTTGGGAGCAAGGTTTTCCTTTTTGAGAATCCTGAACATATTTTCCTCCTGCTTTCATTAATGCTGGTAAATTACAGTTTATTGAACTGTTTGCCGGAATAAATATTAATAATGGCGCACAAAAACGATTTTGCCACTTAAAGAAAAAATTATCAACAGAACGTTAAAAAAAACATGAAAAAAATCCATATGTGATAGGCGTTTTACAAGTCAGAAAAGGCTTTTTAGCTGCGTCAGGACTCGTTTTCAAGGTAAGTCTCGAACTCCGGCATCGACATGATGACCTGGCGGGCCCTTGTGCTGCTCTCTTCAGTCACAACGCCGGCCTCGGCGAGCTGGTCCATGATCCTGGCCGCCCGGTTGAAGCCGATTTTGAACACTCTCTGAAGAAGACCGATAGAGGCCTTGTTCTTTTCAATGATGAAACGCCCTGCTTCAGCAAAATATTCGTCTCTTCCCGGAGTGGAGCGCGTCTCTGTGTCGGAGCCGGAAGAAGGAAGGCCGTTTTCCGCGATGTCCTCGATCTGACGGTCGATCTCGCCCGATTCGTCCGCCTGCTCCTTTGCCTGTGACCGGTTATTCTTTTTGATATATTCCACGACATCAGTCACTTCGTCGTCCGAGACAAAGGCTCCCTGTATGCGGGCGGGCTTCTGGTAGTTCTGGGGATAAAAGAGCATGTCACCTTTTCCAAGGAGCTTCTCGGCGCCCGCCATGTCCAGGATGGTTCTTGAATCGACCTGGCTGGAGACCGCGAAGGCGATGCGGCTGGGCATGTTGGCCTTGATCAGACCGGTGATGACGTCCACCGAGGGACGCTGCGTGGCAATGATCAGGTGAATGCCCGCCGCGCGGGCCAGCTGGGCCAGGCGGCAGATGGCGCTCTCGACGTCGCTTTTTGCGACCATCATGAGGTCCGCCAGCTCGTCGACGATGATGACCAGGCGGGGAAGGGGATCCTGTCCGGGTATACCGTCCATGCCGGGTGCCGTCGCGCTTTTCTGACTGTTTCCATTTAAAGCGTTTTCTTCAGAATACTGCCCGCTGTCAGCTGATGAGGAAGCATCCTGGCGGTTATTGTCCGCAAAAGCTGTCGGCGCGTTTCTGCCCATTGTCTTTGCATAGGAAGCCGCGAGGGCATTGTATCCGTTGAGATCCCGCACGCCGGCGGCGGCAAAGAGCCTGTAGCGCTTTTCCATCTCGGCTACGGCCCAGTTGAGGGCGGCGGAAGCCTTTTTGGCGTCCGTGACCACAGGAATGATCAGATGCGGTACCTTCTTGTAGACGCTCAGCTCGACGACCTTGGGGTCGATCATAAGGAGCCTGACCTTATCGGGAGAGGTCCTGTAAAGGATGCTCAGGATGATCGTGTTGATACACACCGATTTTCCTGAACCGGTCGCGCCTGCGATCAGAAGGTGGGGCATACGGGCTATATCCGCTATGATGGTCTTGCCGCCTATATCCTTTCCGACAGCAAAAGGCAGTTTTCCGTCGAAACGACGGAATTCCTTTGTCTCCAGAAGGTCCCTGAGGCGCACGGTTGTCTCACTTTTGTTGGGAACTTCGATGCCAATGGCGGACTTTCCGGGGATCGGAGCTTCGATGCGGATATCTGTCGCGGCGAGGCGGAGCTTTATATCATCCGAAAGGTTTACTATGCGGCTGACTTTAACGCCCTGATCGGGCATGAGCTCATACCTGGTTACAGACGGCCCCCGGCTGATATCGGTGATCTTGACCTGTACTCCAAAAGTACGAAGCGTCTCCTCGAGGAGTCTGGCAGTATTGCGAAGCTCATTGTCCGACTCCCCTGTGCCGGAACGCTCGCCCTTTTTAAGAAGGCTGAAGGGGGGCGCAAGGTAGGCGTCAGCGCGGCGCGGTACGGCTGTGCGGACCAGCGGATTTACGGGGGCAGGCTTTTTCTCCCTGTGGACGGCAATATCCGAAAGGTCGACACCATCCGCTGCGGATTCCGGAGAAGAAGCCGGGACCATATCGGGAGCTGTGTCTTTTTTTCTGCCTGTGCCTTCCGGGAAAAGCATTTCCGGGAAATCATTTATATAATCAGCATCCCCAGGGACAGGGCTTTCTGCCGGCCTTAAAGATGAAGCTGTTTTTCCGCTCTGGCTGTCCCTGAAAGCAGGAT
>DEPS01000175.1:57314-73775 GCA_002358875.1 Lachnospiraceae bacterium UBA3386
AAAGCAGGATTTGCTTCCATGCTGTTCCCGGAAGCATAATTTACGTCCAGGCCGTCCCCGAAAGAAGGAATTTGGGCAGATCTGGTTCCGGAAACAGGTTTTCCGGTCGGGATGTCTCCCGAAGCAGAACGCTCATGAAAGACATTAAGGGAGCCGCTTCTACTGGCAGGAACCTTGTTTTCCGGATCGAAATTCCCATTTGATAAAACTGCAGCCGACGGATCAAGAAGATCATGATATTCTTCGTCTCTGTACCTTTGCCGTCCGGGAGAAGGAAGCGTCAGGGCCGCATTGTTTTCCTGCGGCAGAACCGTTATCTCGTGCAGATCTCTGTGTTTTGGGCCTGTCTTTCCTGCTCTTTTATCACGGGCAGAAAAGCCGCCCGCAGTGTGCCGGTTTTTTCGCACTGACGCACCGTCCTGCTTTATAAGGCGCATGTCCTCGAGATCAAAATCTGATCCCTTCCTTTTTTTCACTGAGCTAAGGCGTGCCTGACGTTCCTCACGGGCGGCCTGCCGTCTTAGCTGTGCATCCTCACGCCGGAGAATTCTCTGCGTCTGCCGCTCCAGCTCTTCTTCTTTTTCTCTCTCAAGCTCCTCCAGCCTCATCTGCCGGTACTGCGCCCTCTGCTCAAAATAGCCGGGGCGGTCTTCCTCCTTTCGGGTCTCTATGAGCTTTCGCATCATGCCCGTTAAAGGAAGCTGAAAAGCCAGGACGATCCCTATTACGCCAAGTCCCGCAAGAAGGACTGTCCCGACAACAGGGCCGAAAGCCCGGTTCAGAAACCAGGCGAAAGCTCCTCCGGGAATGCCTCCTCCCGCATGATTTTTCATACAGGAATTGAACACAGCCAGAGGATCAAAGGGCGCTTCAATCAACTTTGTGCCATAAAAATGAAGCTTCAGATGGGCCGCCGTCTGAATAACAAATATCAGAAGGAGCAGCGCCATCATCCTCCTGAAACGATCCCTGCCGCCTTTTTTGGAAAGGACCAGAAGGCAGTAGATAAACACATAGGCCGGGAGGATCCAGGCACCGATCCCGAAAAAGCCGAACAGGATGTTCGAAAGGGTCCTGCCGACACTGCCGCCGAATCCAAGAAGAGAAAGAAAAACAAAAGCGGTCATGACGAGCAGACAAATCAGCGCGACATCCATACGGATCTCCCGCTCCTTCTGTGCCCTGATCTGGATGGCTTTTTCCCTTGCTGCTGCCTGCCGGGTGTCAGTCTTATTCCTGGCCGGGGATGTGCGCTTTGCACTCTTTCCTTTTCCGGCAGTTCCCGAAGCGGCGCGCGTTACGCCGGAAGCTTTTTTGGCCGTTCCGGTCGATCTTACTGAAGCCCCCGGCTTCCTCCGGACCGGGTTCCCGGCGCTTTTCTTTTTCTTTTTTTCTGCCATGCTTTATTTATACTCCACCCTAAAGGTCAAATTCATCATCTTCGTCGATTTCAAGATCAAAATGATCCTGTTCCTCAGGAATATCCCAATCGTCCGTAAGGTCGAATTCCATTCTGACATGAGGCCTGCGTTTGGGGACAGGCAGAGGATTTTTCAGAAATCGCTCTCCTGTGAAATCTCCGGAAAAAGACTGGTTCAGACGGTCGCCGGAAGCTTCTTTTTTTGATTTTAAAGCGTCAGGGAAATCATATCCGGATGAACGCCTGCGGGATGCAGAGCCTGCATCAGTTGTTTTTTCGTCTTTCATGGTTTGAGCCTTCTATAGAATATTATGTCAGGGCCGTATGCATGTTTCCGGTTCAGGATCATCATATTTTGCGCGTCACGCACTGCGGCATGGGGTATAAGGTGGAATTCCCTCCCAAAATCACACAGAGCAGCCCCGCAAATAATGCAGGGCTGCTTTGCAATCGTTACGGTATCTGTTTTTTGAACGTGTGAAGGTCTTAAAAACAAATGTGCGGGACACGGTTAAAAGCCTCTGATGCCGTCCTTAAGGACAACAGATCAGTCATCTCCCTCGTCCCAGTTGTGGTAGACGGCCTGGACATCGTCATCATCCTCGAGAATGTCCAGGATACGGCGGATCTGTTTGACTGCGTTCTCATCCTTGAGCGTCACATAATTCTGCGGGATCATGGTGACCTCGGCAGAAGCGATCTCGATCCCTGCCTCTTTGATCGCGTCCTTTACCGCATCAAAATCATCCTCCGAAGTGAGGACCTCAAAGCTGTCCTCTTCCTCCTTAATGTCCTCGGCACCTGCATCCAGTGCGATCATCATCAGATCGTCCGCGCTCAGGTCGCATTCCTCGCGGTCAATGATGATCTGACCACGTTTGTCAAACATAAAGGAAACACAGCCGGGCGTTCCGATATTTCCGGCTCCCTTGGCAAAGGCCGCGCGGACATTTGCTGCAGTGCGGTTCTGGTTGTCGGTGAGCGTGTCGACGATCACGGCAATGCCGGAGGGACCGTAGCCCTCGTAGGTATTATACTGATAATTGACATTTCCCACATCGCCGGCAGCTTTTTTGATGCCGCGCTCGATGGTATCGTTGGGAACGTTGTTGGATTTTGCCTTCTCAATGACCTTGGCAAGCTTATAGTTGTTGGAAGGATCCGGACCGCCTTCTTTTACGGCGACTGCGATTTCTCTGCCGATAATGGTAAAGATTTTGCCCTTGGCAGCATCGTTCTTCTCTTTTTTGTGCTTAATATTCGCGAATTTCGAATGTCCTGACATGATGGTTCCTCACTGTGTAACAACAATTAAAAATTGAAAAGCTTTCTAAGCCTGTAACTTGCGTGCCCTTAACTATAACATCAGAAAGTGCATCCGTCAATGCCCGCCGGTTTATTAAACACAACTGGAAGTAATACTTAAAAAAGACTGTCATCCGGACATGATCCGGGCTGGCAAAGATACTTAAAAAACCGCTGTACAGGACCTTCCCGGTTCTGAACAGCGGTTTTTTCTGTGTAAGTCTTTTATAACAGGGGACTCAGCCGGTGAAAACGCGGGGAACACGGGGAGAGATGCAGCAGGCGAGCTCATAGTTAAAGCGCCCGGACAGGCTTCCCAGATCTTCCATCGTGATCGTCTCGTTCCCGTCAGTCCCGATCAGAGTGACTTCATCTCCCTCGCGGACACCCTCTATACCGGAGACGTCGACCATCATCTGATCCATGCAGACACGTCCCCGTATGGGAGCTCTTCTGCCCCTGATCAGCACATAGCCCTTATTTGAAAGGCCCCGGGGATACCCGTCGCCGTAGCCTACCGGGATGGTGGCCAGCGTCTCTTCCCCTTTTGTCACATAAGTGCCCCCGTAGCTCACCGGTGTCCCGGCAGGAAGGGTCTTGACATAGACGACATGCGAGTGGAGGGACATCACCGGCTTTAAGGGGACAGGCTCCCTGGGGACATCTTCCGAAGGCCAGAGACCGTACAGTGTGATCCCCGCTCGGACCATGTCGAAATTGGATTCCGGGAGCCGTATGATCCCGGCGCTGTTGGCGCAGTGCCGGATCGGGATCCGGAAACCCGTTTCCTGCTCGATTCGTGTGCAGAAATCCGTAAATTTTTTAAGCTGAGAAAGTGCGCTGTCTAGCTTAGTCTCGTCCGCCCGGGCAAAATGAGTGAAGATCCCTTCCAGAAAAACGCCGCCCTCCTTCTGCGCCGTGAGACATTTCTGAATAAAAGAAAGCCCCCTTTCATCAGGAGTAATGCCGATACGGCTCATGCCCGTGTCGACCGCCGCATGGATCCGTACAGGTTTTCCCGCTGCTTTTCCCGCCGCACAAAGCTCTTCCAGCATGTCTTCACGAAAACAGGCCGGCCTGATCTCCAGCCTGGCCAGGCGTTCATAGCAGGAAGGAAAAACATAACCCAGTATCAGGATCGGTTTTTTTATCCCGTCTTCCCGGAGCTCACAAGCTTCCTCAAAGGTCGCAACCGCAAACCCCCACAGATATGGCAGAGCCTCTATCCGGTGAGCGATCTCCAGGGCGCCGTGACCGTAGCCGTTTGTCTTGATCACTGCAGTCATAAGAGTGCCTGGGGTAAGATTTTTGTGCATGCTCTCCATGTTGTAACATACCGAGGACAGGTCGATTTTGGCCCAGACCCTTTCATTTCCAGAATTATTCATTTTTATCTTGTTTTCCTCTTCTATAGTGATATTTGCTTATAGTAATATTTGCCGTTTTTATTCCCAGAAGGAGCTGTCCCTGAGGGCCTCTATAAGATCCCGTGCTGTCATCCCCTGTGCGCCATGAGATCTGCACGCGGCATCTCCGGCAAGCCCGTGCAGCCAGACGGCTGTGCATGCGGCATCAAAACCATAAAGTCCTGCATTCGGGATATCCTGAAGGGTCAGTTTCCATTGGGAGGATGCGGCAAAAGTGCCCTTTTCCAGGGACCGGGCCTGATTGGATCGCAGGTCCTCTTCTTTTTGCGGGCCTTTACGACGGGATCCGGCAAAGGACGCAAGCATTGCCGCTGTTATCCCCGTCAGTACATCCCCGCTTCCTGCTGTCGCCATGCCGCTGTTTCCGTTTGTGTTGAGATACAGGATGCAAGGGGACTCGCCTTTTCCGGAAAGAGCTTCCGGCCTGCTATCCTGACCTGGTACGGCCCCTTTTTTCCTCGTCTCTTCCGGACCATATCCCGGCATGGCGATCAGGGTGCGTGCGTCTTTGCAGATGACAGTACAATTGAGAAGATCAGCCTGGTCCTGAACGATCCTGCAGCGGTCCTTCAAGCATTCTTTGACCGTCGTCTGTGCAAGGGCGGCAAATTCCGCCAGGTGGGGAGTCAGAATGCAGGGAACTGATCCGGGACGCGAGGCAAGCTTTGTGCGAAGGGCTTTAAAAACCGCCAGTAGACGGATGGCATCAGCGTCCAGAACGAGCCCGCGCAGTGAGTTTTTATGATTCACATATTCAAGGATCTGGTCCAGGATCATTTCAGCCGCCTCGTCCCTGCCCATGCCCGGCCCGGCCGCGGCGATGTCGGCCCAGTCCAGAGAATTCTGGATTTTTTTTGAAATATCTGCGGGTGTCTCATCCTCCGACCATGTTTCCAGAAGCGCTTCAGGCAGCATCTGCTGCACGATGACCCGGTTTGATTCATGGGTGAAAAGCTTAACCATTCCCGCTCCTGAAGCCATGCAGGCGTGCGCCGCAAGGATCGCCGCACCGCACATACCCCGTCTGCCCGCAGCGATCAGGATCTTGCCGAAGGTTCCCTTGTTACCGCCCGGATCTCTGGCAGGCAGCAGATCACAAGGCCGTTCTCCTGACATGGTGAACATACCCGGTCTGTTTTTAAAAGAGACAGGCGTGATTCCGATCATTGCAAGATGGCATGTTCCTGCATAGTAAGCACCCGGATACAGGAAATGGCCCCTTTTATAAAAAGCAAACGTTCTCGTCTCATCGCATCGGACAGCGCAGCCCATCACACTCCCGTCGTCGGAGGAAATTCCCGAAGGGATGTCCACGGCGACGACATAGACCCCATATTTTTCCCGAAGGCTGTTGATCGCCTGCACGGCCAGTGCCGCTTCGCCCTCAAGAGGCCTGGACAGGCCGGTCCCGAATAGTCCGTCTATGATTATGGACGGAGCGGATACAGGTGCTACGGACAGGCCGGTCCCGAATAAGCCGTCGATGAAACGGGATAAAGAGGGATTTTCCTGCTGATCCTGATGAAATATATCCACCTTTTTTCCATAGTTTGCGAGAATTTTTTCCTGCACGGCAAAGCTGCTGTCGGAAGATACCTTTCCTGACAGCCTGATAAAATTCACATCAAAACCGCCTTCCAAAAGGATCCTTCCTGCCGCGAGCGCGTCCGCTCCGTTGTTTCCCCTCCCGGCAAAAGCCAGAACAGGACCGCGGCAGCCTCTCTTTTCCAGATACGCCTCGACGCCATCCGCTACAGATAGCGCTGCCCTCTCCATCAGCACGAGGGATGGGATTCCGACGATCTCCGAAGTCCGCGCGTCACACGCCGCCATCTCGGTCCCGGTCAATATATACTGCATAGAAATCCTCCGCACGCCCTAAAGCAGGTGTTATCAGTCCCGGTTACCTGTTCCTTCAACAACCTGTCCTTACTTAGTTCCAATACAAGGATATTATAGCGAATAGGTTTCGTGATAGCAATAAATATTTTTAAAATAAATACCGTGTATACAGATTCATAACGGGTACAATTTCCGCATTAGTTTAGGCCTGCTAAAAAAGCTGGCAACCAAAAATTGTATTTGCCGGTCATGGTGATTATGCTGCCGGTTCATTGTACCGAAGTATCTTCATTGTACCGCAGTATCTTCATTGACATAATCACGGATTCCGATTAAACTAAAAATTCCGGCCGGGGCAGTTGATGAGAAAATTACGTGAGCGATGCCGCAGGCTGTCATGAAAACAATCGTTATTTTGCAAATCTTGATCTTTTTTTATAACATGGAGCATTTTCATGATCATCGCATGTCATCATATAACGAAAGAATTCGTGGACAAGACGGTCCTCAAGGACATCACATTCCATCTTGAAAAGGGGGACCGGGCCGCGATTGTGGGTGTCAACGGAGCGGGTAAGACGACTCTTCTGCGCATCATGGCGGGAGAGATGGAGGCGGACCGGGGAACTGTTACTCTTTCGGGCGGCGCAAAGCTGGGATATCTGGCGCAGGACCAGGGCCTTAACGCGGGCAGCACCATCTATGCCGAGGCGCTTGAAGCCAAGCGCGAGATCATCGAGATGGAGGAACAGCTGTCCTTTTATGAAAAGCAGATGGAGACGGTAAAGGGCGCGGCCCTCAACCAGCTGATCGAGTCCTATACCTCTCTTCTGCACCGGTTTGAGATGATGAACGGCTACGCATACAAGGGAGAGATCGTCGGGGTCCTGAGGGGTCTGGGCTTTGCGGACGAGGAATTTGACAAAAGGATTTCCACACTCTCGGGCGGCCAGAAGACACGGGTCGCCCTGGCCAGGCTCCTTTTGCAGAGCCCCGACGTCATCATGCTGGACGAGCCGACCAACCATCTGGACCTGGGGAGCATCCGCTGGCTGGAGAGCTATCTTGCCGGCTATAAGGGAACTGTCCTTATTGTCTCCCATGACCGCTATTTTCTGGACCGGACAGTCACAAAGGTCATCGAGATCGAGAACGCTGCAGCTGTCTTTTTTACCGGAAATTATACTGCTTACGCAGAAAAAAAGAAGGCACTGCGGGAACAGCAGCAGCGCGCGTGGCTCAATAACCAGGCCCAGATCAGGCATCAGGAGGAGGTCATCGCCAAGCTCAAGCAGTTTAACCGCGAGAAGTCCATCAAGCGGGCAGAGAGCCGCGAAAAGATGCTGAATAAAATGGAGGTCGTCGACAAGCCCTTTACCATACGTGACGACATGCACCTCTCACTCACGCCCTGCATACGCAGCGGTCGGGAGGTTCTGACAGTCGAGAACCTGGGCAAGGCCTTTGGCAGCCAGGAGCTTTTTTCAAATCTTAGTTTCTCCGTGCGCCGGGGTGAGCACGTGGCCGTCATCGGTGACAACGGCACGGGCAAGACCACTATCCTGAAGATCCTCAACGGGATCCTGGCTCAGGATGCCGGCCACATCCGCCTGGGAACCAACGTCCATATCGGTTACTACGACCAGGAGCAGCAGGTCCTCGAAGAGTCCAACACCGTCTTTGAGGAGATCGCATACGCCTTCCCCGCCATGACCAACACCGAGGTCCGCAGCCTCCTGGCCGCCTTTCTCTTTACGGGAGACGATGTCTTCAAGCTGATCGGCGAGCTTTCGGGCGGCGAAAAGGGGCGCGTCTGCCTGGCAAAACTCATGCTGTCCGAGGCCAACTTCCTTATCCTGGATGAACCGACCAACCACCTGGACATCACTTCCCGCGAAGTCCTGGAGAACGCCCTGAACGCCTATGACGGAACTGTCCTCTACGTCTCTCATGACCGGTATTTCATAAACCGCACCGCAAGCCGTATCATGGAGCTCACCCGCCGTGTCCTGGTAAACTATCCGGGAAACAACAGCACGCAGGTGCCCGACAAATATCTGGGAAATTATGATTTTTACCTGGAAAAATCCGCCCAGGTCGGGGAGACATTGATCGCGGAAAAAATTCAGGATCGGGAGGCATCTGAAGGAAGCCCTTCTTTCCAGTCCAGGTCCCGATCTTTGCAGGCGCCGGCAGACAGACGAAGGACTGCCGGTGATGCTCTCACCGGTAAAGGATCAGAGAGCTTTGTTCGTCAGAGTGATCTTTTCGCAAAAAACTCCTCCGCAGAAGCAAATGCCCATGCGGCAGGTTTTTCAAAAGAAGCGGGAGCTCTGTCCGGCGGTGCCGATGACTGGAAACAGCGCAAGGAGGAGCAGGCCCGGCGCAGGAAGCTGGAAAACGACCTGAAGAAATGCGAAAATGAGATCGCCCGCCTGGAAGCGGAAGGCGAGGAGCTCGACAGCCTGATCTTACTGCCCGAAAACAGTACCGACCCGGGCAGGCTTCAGGATCTTGCCGCAAAACGTGATGAAATTGACAAAAAGCTGGCTGATCTCTACGGGCAGTGGGAGCTGCTGGGGGAACAGGCCGAAAACCAGATGTAGATAATACCGGTCTGCTGACGGGAAAACAGCAGACCGGTTAATGAAAGATCCTGATGCCTTATAACAAGCCTTTCCGTAAGGGATTGACAGCCGCCGGTCCCTGTGCTAATATGCAACACGTTAATACATTTGCTGGGGGAGCGGATGCTGAGACAGCCCATTCTGCAGTGCCGGAAAATAAATCCCGGCCCGCGGTGAGGCGGCTGACCCTTATTACTTGACCCGGATAATACCGGCGTAAGGAAGCATGTGAGGAAACCTGAACTGTGCGGTGGTCTGTTCAGTGGTCTGTTATAGAGGCCTTCCTTCGTTTTGAAGAATTGAACGAAGAGGCGGTTTTCAGACTGTTACCAGTACAGCGCAGAGGCCTTCTCGCGGGAAACTCCCCTCCAAAATGAATAAGGAGGGTTTTTTTATGTCACTTTTTGCAACACTCACAGAAGACGGAAGCTATTCATTGACCCAGGCGGGTTACACAGGGCTTGCCCTGATCATGGTCGGCCTGCTGATCCTTGCCTGCTTTGTCACAAAAGCGGATGAAAAGCTTGGAGCAAGGCCGCACAGGCTGGTCTTTTCCGCAATGGCGATCGCGCTGGCCTTTGTCGCTTCCAATATCAAGCTGTTCCACCTTCCGACCGGCGGAAGCATTACCTTCTTCTCCATGTTCTTTGTCTGTCTTGTCGGATACTGGTACGGTACGGCAGCCGGAATCATGACAGCCGTTGCCTACGGGCTTCTGCAGCTGATCGTGGATCCCTACATACTCAGTGTCCCTCAGATGCTTTTCGATTACATCTTTGCTTTCGCCGCGCTGGGACTCTCCGGTGTCTTCTCGAATTCAAAAAACGGAATGACAAAGGGATTCCTTCTGGGATGCGCAGGACGCTTCCTCTTTTCCTTCCTCTCAGGCCTGATCTTCTTTGGCATGTATGCCCCGGAGGGAGTTTCTCCCGCAGTCTATTCAGCGACCTATAACGGCTCGTACATCGGAGTGGAAGCCCTGATCACGGTGATCCTGATCAGTATCCCTTCTGTAAACAAGGCACTGATAAAGGTCAGGACAATGGCAAGACAGGCCAGATAAGGATGAGGTCTTGCTGCAGCAGTAAAAAAACAGAGCCGGGTCACAGTGAATGTGATCCGGTTCCTTTTTTTACTGGAGTATACCCTGGCAAAAGCCCTGGAGGGCCCAAAAGCAGGCTGGCAGGCTGGCAAAAGTCCCTCAGATGCCATTATTATATCCTGCTGCCATGATCAGATTTTAATGGAATCCTTGCGGTAACTGCCGTGCTTCATCTGAAAGGCATGTTTTACCTCATACATGGCCTTGTCCGCCCGCCTGAGGGCGGGTTCAAGGGAAGCCTCCCTGGGATCACACTCGGACAGTCCGGCAGCGACCGAATAGTGCTCCCAGGCATCATGATTCTTCTGCCCAAAGGCTTTTTCGAAGGCTTCATTGAGCTGGTCCAAAAGTTCTGCCCTGTTCGTGAAATCACTGTTCTGCAAAACCGCGACAAACTCGTCTCCGCCGATACGGAAAACAGGAGAATGCTTAAAGGTCTCGCAGATGATTTTGCAGCAGCCCCGCAGGTATTTATCTCCCGCGTCATGGCCGTAAACGTCATTGATATACTTTAGCAGATTGACATCCATCATGACAACGGCAGTCGGTATGATCTTGTCTTTGCGTTTTTCCGAAAAATCTTCGCAATAGCGCTGGAAGGCTGTCATACTTCCGACGCCGGTCAGTGCGTCACGAAAGGCGAGACGGCTGATCTCTCCGATCTGGCTCTCTTTCTGGGAGATGGCGATCTCTGCCTGAGACAGGTTTTCCGTAAGCTCCAGCGTGATCTTTGTGTTTTTTCTGGCTCGGAACAGAATAAAAATCTGCACCGCAATGATCGAGAGGGCGGCTGCGATCATGAACAACAGCGGTTTTTTCAGCCTGCTGAGAGGCTCTGAAGCATCGATCACGGAGAGGCAGAACCAGTCGTTTGCCACAGTGGTCATATAGACAATGTAATCCGTTCCGCCGTATTTCAGTGAAAAGAAGCTTTCGTCTGATGTCCGGAGCTTATCGATGAGAGCCCTTCCGAAAGTGCCCTGTTCTTTAAAATAATTCTTTCCGATCTCTTCTTTATCGGAATGGGCAAGAACGCAGTACTCACGATTCAGTATGATCTCCGCATTAGAATCTCCCTGTGAAGTGAGGTCCTCGGCAATGGTCTGCAGCCGTTCCATGGAAAAATCCATTGCTATCACGCTTTTTACATCGCAGAGGGTCTTGGCGAGCGTGATGACTGACGTTTCTGTTCTCTTGTCAAGATAGGGACCTACAACAGCAACCCTTCCGATACTCGCGCCTGCATCGACATACCAGGGCCGCACAACAGGATCATAGCCTTCGTAAGGGACCCAGCCTGTACCGGTAAAATATTCGCCGTTGATATAACCGTATAATCCGGGACTGTTCCCGGAAGTAATATTCCGAATGGCAACGGACTGGCTGTTAATGTAGTTCCTGATCTCCTCCTGGGGGCGCTCATCGAGAATCATATTGTCGAGAGCATAGCCGGCAAGCCGCAGGGTGTCTACGCCGGTAGAAAGGTATTTATCGATTTGATCGGCAGAGATCTCGGCATTTAATTTACCGATCCTGGTGATCCTCTCACTGGTCTCCTTGTAGAGCATAGTATAAAAATAGAGGATACCGCCTACGAAAAAAAGAATAATAAGTGTGGTGAAAATTACGGTGTGAACCGAAAAATAGCCGGACTTGTTATTGTTCTTCATCATGTTATTAATAAAAACAGATTTACTTTACTATCGTGATGTCACTTCCGAACCATTTAGTCGAGATTTTTTTCAGAGTCCCGTCAGCCTTCATTTCATTTATAGTCTCCTGCACCCTGTCCCGCAGCGTCTGATCGCCTTTGCGGAAACCGATTGCCAGCTCTTCCTTTCCAAAGCTTTCTGGAAGGACAAAGAAACGTTCGTTGCTCACGGAAATATAGTAATAGGCGGCGATCGAGCCTATGAGCGCAGCATTGAGTGTACCCTGCTTAAGCTTCTGCATGATCTCCAGATTATCGCTGAACTTCAGAATTTTGATATCTGCACTGAGCCCGGACGATTCCAGTACCTCCTGGTTCATCGATCCGGACTGTACGCCGACGGTCAGGCCGGTAAGATCGCTCACACTCTTTGCGCCGCTGTCTCCCCTGACGACGAATACCCTTTCAGACCTAAGATAAGGGTCTGAGAGGTTCATGGACTCTTTGCGCTCCGGCGATACCGTCATGCCGTTCCAGATACAGTCGATCGTTCCCTTATTGAGTTCATCTTCTTTTGCGGCCCAGTCGATGGGCTTTTTAACAAGACCTATGCCGAGTCTGTCGCATACCTCCTGCGCCATATCGATATCAAAACCATCGATCTCGCCTTTTTCATTGACAAAACCCATTGGCGGGTAGTTATCATCAAGTCCCAGGACAAGCTGGCCTGCATCGAGCACCTTCTGGAGCGAATCGTCACTGCTTTTAGAGCTGCCTGAAATCTCTGTATCTGTGTTACCACAGCCGACGGCATAGAGCACCAATGCAGCCGAAAGGACTCCTGCGATCAATATCCTGCAGACAGATTTCTTCATTCTACTATAGCCCTCTTTCTTTCTGTACTGCGAAATGGCGGGACGTGCCCGGCACCCCGGTCATGGAAAACTATAATCCATTATATCCGAATGAGGGGGTTTTTCAAGGACAAAGCCCCCTGCCCTGCCTGGCCGAAAGGTATAAAGGCTGTACACGCCTTCAGGAGGGCGTGTACAGTAACGGTATAAAAATCAGGGCCGTCACAAAGTGACAGCCCTATGGCAAATGAAAATGGGCAATATCTTTTTAAATGATTTGTTAAATCTTCTTCTCCAGGCAGTCCCGGATCGCCAGGATGAATTCCTCCGTGCCGAGCTTTTCGACGTGGTCGAGGTTTGTGATGAGGGCGAGATCTCCGGTCATCTTTCCGCTCTCGATGGTCTCAAGGGTAGCTTCCTCGAGCAGGTTCGCAAAACGCACAAGCTCCGGAATATCGTCGAGTTCGCCGCGCTTTCTCAGGGCCCCGGTCCAGGCAAAAATAGTAGCGACAGAGTTGGTGGAAGTCTTTTCCCCCTTCAGGTGCTTGTAATAATGGCGCTGCACGGTCCCGTGGGCGGCTTCGTACTCGTATTTGCCGTCGGGACTCACCAGGACAGACGTCATCATGGCAAGGGAGCCGAAGCTGGTCGCCATCATATCGCTCATGACGTCGCCGTCGTAGTTTTTGAGTGCCCAAAGGATTCCGCCCTCGGATCGGATGACTCGTGCTACGGCATCATCGATCAGAGTGTAGAAATATTCGATCCCCGCTGCCTCAAAGGCTTCTTTATATTCTGTATCATAGAGGGACTGGAAAATTTCCTTAAACCTTCCGTCATAGGTCTTGGAAATGGTGTCTTTTGTGGAAAACCACAGATCCATCTTCTGGTCCAGGGCGTAGGCAAAGCAGGAACGGGCGAAGCCCTCAATCGAAGCGTCTGTATTGTGCACGCCCTGAACAACGCCGGGGCCGGAAAACTCGTGTATGGTCTTTCTTGTCTCGACGCCGTTTTCATCCGTAAAGACCAGCTCGGCTTTTCCGGGGCCTTCCACGCGGTGCTCGACATTTTTATACACGTCGCCGTAGGCGTGACGGGCCATGATGATCGGTTTTTTCCAGGTGCGTACATAGGGGTCGATCCCCTTTACCAGGATCGGGGCGCGAAAGACTGTACCGTCCAAAGCGGCGCGGATCGTCGCGTTCGGGCTCTTGTACATACCGTGAAGGCTGTATTCCTCCACGCGGGCGGCATTGGGGGTAATGGTCGCGCACTTTACTGCGACGCCAAGCCTTTTTGCGGCCTCTGCAGCTTCGACCGTGATCCGGTCTGAAGTCTCGTCCCTCTTTACCAGGCCAAGATCATAATATTCCGTCTTCAGATCAATATAGGGAAGCAGAAGGTCATCCTTGATCATCTTCCAGATGATTCGGGTCATCTCATCTCCGTCCATCTCGACAAGGGGTGTCTTCATTACTATTTTGCTCATTTTCCTACTTCCTTTCGTTAATTCAGATATTTCTGTATCTCCAGGGCTGCGAATAATCGTCGGTGTGTTTCTTACATTTCTAAAGCTTCCCATATTCCCCCGTATTCCTCCCGACCCCGGCATCGTATTATTGGGCCTCGTCTTTATAGATTTCGTATAGGCCGTTTTTGACCATGTTATCATAAGCATTGTGCATATGCTCGCCTGCCAGGCGTTCGGCCAGATCGGCCTTTCCCGCCCGGATTGCCTCCATGATCGCGCGATGCTCCTTGTTGGAGGCTGTCCCCCTCGAAACATTGGACAGGGTCTTTTTCCTGACCCGGAGAACGTACTGATGGTAATCGATCAAAAGATGCTCGAGCATCTTTGAATGACAGGCACTGTAAAGGATGTGATGGAACTGACTGTCCAGCTCAGCCATCTGCTCCAGATGCCCCTTTCCGGCGTGGAACTCCGCCAGATAAACATTCTCTTCCATCGCCTCCATCTGTTCCTTTGTGATCTTTTCAGTCGCCCAGCGCGCGCACAGAGCTTCCAGGCGGGCTCGTATCATATAGATGTCCTTGACATCCTTGGCCTGGATGCCTGTCACGAATGCGCCCCTGTTTGGGATGATCTGTACCAGCCCCTCGAGCTCCAGCTGCCGCAGGGCTTCACGGACCGGCGTCCTCGACACGCCGAGCTCCTTTCCGATCTTGATCTCCTTCAGCTCATCATGTTCCTTATAACGTCCGTTCAGGATATCTTCGCGGATCTTTGAAAAAACTCGGCCTCTGAGTGAATATTTGTCTGTCACCTCGCGTTTTAAGTCAAATTCTTCCATCTCTCCCCCCGAATCAAATATGGTCATTGTATTATAATGATCTGCCTGAGAAAAGCAGAACATGTATTATTGTATACATCAAATACATTAAAGTCAAGAGAAAACACTGAATGGTTTTTGGATGCAAGCGGGGGGAAGCTGCATTTTCGCAATGTAAAAACCGTACAGACATTGCAAAAATGCTATGCCTGTACGGTCTGTTTTCTCAGCTATTGAACGTTCAGCCCTTTACGACGAAGTTGATGATCTTTCCGGGGACGTAGATCTCCTTGACAAGCTTTTTGCCTTCGATGGCGGAGGCAACACGGGGCGCGGCCTTTGCCGTGGCAAGAGCTGTCTCTTTGTCGGCGTCGCGTGCGATCTGCACTGCCGCGCGGACTTTGCCGTTGACCTGTACACCGACCTCGATCATGTCGTCGATGGTCTTGGCGGGGTCAAACTCAGGCCATGCGGAGACTGTCAGATAATCTGTCACATCGCCGCCGTCTTCAGAACAGCCTTTCAGAGACTGATAGATCTCCTCTGTGAGATGAGGGGCAAAGGGGGAAAGGAGCTTGAGGAAGGTGACGAGGTCATCCTTCGAGATGCTTCCCGCTTTGTAAATGTCATTGAGGAGGGTCATCATTGCGGCGATGGCGGTATTGAATTTCTGTGCCTCAATGTCCTCTGAGACCTTTTTGATGGTCTTGTGAATGGCAGTCTCAAGCACCGCGGGGGATGCACCGTCACAGATTATGTCGGTGAGGCCGGCCACGCGCTCGAGGAACCTGCGGCAGCCCTTCACAGAGCTGTCATTCCAGGGTGCCGCGCTGCCGTAGTCGCCCATGAACATGACATAAACGCGCAGTGTGTCGGCGCCGTACTGGTTTACGATATCCAGGGGGTCAACGACATTGCCCTTGGACTTGCTCATCTTGTCGCCGTCGGACCCAAGGATCATACCCTGGGCGGAACGCTTCATGTAGGGCTCGGAGGTGTTTACCTCGCCGATGTCATAGAGGAAGTGGTGCCAGAACCTGGAGTAGATCAGGTGCCTGGTCACGTGCTCCATGCCGCCGTTATACCAGTCGACGGGCATCCAGTAGTCAATTTTCTTTCTGTCTGCAAAGGCCTTGTCATTGTTTGCGTCGACGTAGCGGAGGAAATACCAGGAAGAACCGGCCCACTGGGGCATGGTGTCGGTCTCGCGCTTTGCGGGGCCCCCGCATTTGGGGCAGGTGCAGTTCACGAAGGAATCAATCTTGGCAAGCGGGGACTGTCCGTCCTCACCGGGCTCGAAGTCCTCGACGTCGGGAAGGCGAAGGGGAAGCTCCTCGTAGGGAACGCCTACCACACCGCATTTTGGGCAGTGGATGAGCGGAATCGGCTCACCCCAGTAGCGCTGCCTGTTGAAAGCCCAGTCCTTCATCTTGAACTGGACGCCGGCGCGCCCTATGCCCTTCTCCTGCAGGACCTCGATCATCTTCGCGATGGAGTCCTTTTTATTTGTCAGACCGTTGAGGTAGGCGGAATTCACCATCTCGCCGTCGCCTGTGTAGGCTTCTTTGGAGATGTCTCCTCCCCTGATGACCTCGATGATCGGGATATTGAACTTTGTGGCGAATTCCCAGTCCCTCTGGTCGTGAGCGGGAACGGCCATGATGGCTCCTGTTCCGTAGCCCATCATGACATAGTCCGCGATAAAGATCGGGATCTTTTTGCCGTTTACGGGATTGACTGCCTCAAGACCCTCGATCTTAAGACCAGTCTTATCCTTGACAAGCTGGGTGCGCTCGAACTCGGTCTTCTTTGCGCACTCGTCGCGGTAGCCCCTGATCGCGTCCATGTTGGAAATGCGGTCCGCGTACTTGTCGATCAGCGGATGCTCGGGAGCCATGACCATGAAGGTCACGCCGAAAAGGGTGTCGGGACGGGTGGTGTA